>JBKOUS010000181.1:0-18483 GCA_046723505.1 Actinomycetota bacterium | reverse complement strand
TACTCAGCGTCGCCCGACGAACGTCATAGCCTCGGCCACCAGCTCCCGGCAGGCTTCGTCGTCGACGCTCAAGGCAACCCACTCCTTCATCGGCTTGCCCTTCCCGGCGTCGAACGGCAACCCGCCGCCGGAAGAGATCAGCTCCGCCACTCGTCCGGCAGGGAGCTTGACGACGAGCTGGTCGTTGACCAGCATCGCGAAGATCGACTTATTGATCTTGATGGCGTTCGACCCGAACCCACTGCCACCCTCGGGTACGGTTACCCCGCTGACAGCGGCGTACTCCTCGCACAGCGACTCGAATAACGCTGCATGACTCCGGTTGCTGGACATCGTCTACTTCAACAGCCTGGAAAGCCGCCGATCGGCCAGCTTCTTTCCGCCGGTCTGGCAGGTCGGACAGTACTGCAGCGAAGAGTCTGCAAAGGACACCTCGGCGATGGTGTCACCACAGACATCGCACTTCTCCCCTGCACGCCCATGCACCCGCAAGCCTGATTTCTTCTCGCCTTTCAAGTCCTTGGCGGCCAGCCCATCGGCGCGTCGAATCGCATCGGTGAGTTCGTCCTTGATCGCCGCGAAGAGCGCGCTGAGCTCAGCTTCAGTGAGCGAGTTTGATGGCTTGAACGGGCTGAGCTTGGCCGCATGCAGGATCTCATCAGAGTATGCGTTGCCAATCCCGGCGATGGTCCGCTGATCTTTGAGAACTCCCTTCAACTGTGCTCGGCCAGCCTTGGCCAAAACGCCGGCCAGTGCGGGTTGATCGAACTCCTCGGTCAGCGGATCGGGACCCAAGGTCGCGACCATAGGGATGGACAACGGATCGGTGACCACATAGACGGCGAGCTTGCGCTGTGTACCAGCTTCGGTGAGATCGAAACCCGATGAATCGTCCAGCCGTACCCGCAGCGCAAGCGGACCCTTGCCTGGCTTCGGTGGGGCATCGGGAAGAGAATCGCGCCAACGCAACCAACCGGCTCGTGCCAGATGGAAAACCAAATGCAGACCTTGGGCGGAAAGGTCTGCGAACTTGCCTCTTCTTGTCACTGACTCGATCTGCAAGCCGTACAGCGCAGAGAGCGGTGGATGGTAGGTCTTGAGTGCGCTGAAAGCGACGAGATCGATGCGAGCAATGGTGCGCCCGACACACTTCTCGGTCAGGAACCGCGCGAGCGACTCCACCTCCGGCATTTCGGGCATGCGCCCATTATGAACGTGCGAAGCTGGCGCTAGACCAGTCCGGCGTTGGCAGCTGGAGGGCAACCGCAAGCAGGCGGAGATACTCCGGGCGCGGCAGCTCCACGGCCCCAAGCGATGCCAGATGCGGGGTCTGCCACTGCACGTCAAGCAGTCGATCCTCCACACCGGCGCGCCGGAGCAGCTCAACAAGTGCCAGGAGCGCAACCTTGGATGCATCGCGACCAATCTCAGGTCGATAGAACATTGACTCTCCCGCAAACAGGCCGCCGATACTTACCCCGTAAAGCCCTCCGGCAAGTTCCCCGCTGTGCGTCCAGGCTTCTACCGTGTGCACGACACCACGCTTGAAGAGCCGCCGGTAGACCCGGCGGATGTCGCGGTTGATCCATCCGCTCGGCCGGCGCCGGTCGGCGCAGCCGTCCAGTACATCGTCGAATGCCGTGTCGATCCGGATCTCGTAGCGCCGAATGGACTTGCGCAATGAGCGGCTGACCCGCAGACCGTCTAGTGGGATGATGGCGCGCAGCAGCGGTGAGTACCAGCCCATCAGTCCAGGCTGCGCAGGCATCGGGAAGGCGCCACACTCGTACGCCGCCAGAGCGAGCTCCTCACTGAAGACCCGCGAGACTCCGATCAGGTCGTCATGCCGCCACAGTTCCGGCGATCCGAACGGCGACTCCATTTCGGCATACTCCCACTCGGGCCAAGCGTCGGTTAAGGGCCGGCTCGGGGTTCTCCCGGGGTAACGATCATGCAGCTGCTGCAACGGGCCACGTACGCTGGTGATCGAGCACTGCCCGGCGGGCAGCTGAACGCATCGGGAGCCAATGGTCCCGACCGCAAAGTGTTTGGAGGCCTGATGGCGTCAGCGCAGGAGGTGGGCCGGAGGATCGCCACCGTGATTTCCCCTGTGGCGAATCTCGTCACCGCGCAGGGGGCCGGAGGCGCGTTGCGCCAGGTACTCGAAATCGCCATCGATGGTTACGGGCGACTGCCCAGTGCGAAGAGCGCAGCGGCGCGCCACCTGCAGCGGCAGGCCGGCTCGGCCGATGAAGCGATCTCCTCGATCATCGATCACCATGTGCGCCTTGCCTCCGCACAAGGTTTCGTGACCAATATCGGCGGCTTGGCCACGCTTCCGGTAGCCATCCCCGCCAACATCACCGGCGTCGCGACCGTGCAGGTCCGCATGGTCGCCGCGATTGCGCACCTGCGTGGCTACGACCTCAATGACAACCGGGTGCGCACGGCACTCGTGATGTGTCTGATGGGCGGCGAGCAGGTCGCCAAACACATTGCACAGGGAACATTGCCCACTTCGCCCTTGGCGGTGGCAACCGCGCCAATCTTCGATCCCGAACTCGACAGGCTCGTGGCGGAGGAGGTGCTCTCCGACCTCGCGGCTCGCATCGGCGGGAAGAACGTCGCGCTGGCAATCGTGAAGCGGGTTCCGCTGATGGGCGGCGGCGTCAGCGCTGTCATGGATGGCATCGCCACCTACCAGATCGGCCGCTACGCGACTGGTGAGCTGGTGCGACGCCGCGCGCTTGTGAGGAATTGAGGCGCAGCCTCATCCGGCACTGCTCTGGCGGTGTCGGGAGTGGTAGCGCCCGCCTCTATCCTGCTCACGTGATTCCCGCGCAAGTGGGGGCTTGGGCTCAAGAGCACCTCGAGTCCAAGATCATCGCGATCGAGCCCGTTGGTGGCGGCAGGACCGACACCATATCAGCGGTCCACCTGCTCCGAGGAGAACCGGTGATACTGCGCTGTGTCTCCATTGATCGATGGGGTGAGATTGGTCGCCAGCACGTCTCCGGTGAGGCGCTCGGCTGCATGCTGATGGAGGGCTCGAGCCTCCCAGTACCACACCTGATCGCCTCTGACCCTGACGGCAGTCAAGCCGGCGCCTATGCGAACCTCACCACCTGGCTGCCCGGCCGCGTTCGGCTTGAGCCGCTGAACCTGGACGCGATCGACGAGTTGGCGAGGATCGCTGTGATCATTCACGGCACGCCGGTTGATGTTGATCATCGGCCGCGCCCGTACGAGTTCTGGGCTCCACATGATCTTGAAGTACCCAGCTGGGCCACCCGGCCGAACCTTTGGCAACGGGCCATCGACATCTTCATGCAAGGTCCCCCGCCAACCCGCCATGGACTGGTACATCGTGACTTTCATCCCGGAAACATCTTGTGGGAAGGCGATCGAATCACTGGCGTGATCGACTGGGCAGAAACCTCCTGGGGACCCGCTGATCTTGATGTGATGCACTCACGGGCAAACTTCGCCTTGCTGCACGACGTGGACAGCGCCGTCGCGTTCTCCAACGCCTATCGATGGCACGGTGGCATCCTCGATGATGATCAAGATGCGGAGCTCTTCTGGGCGGTGAGTGACATCCTGGGCTTCCTGCCCGACCCCGCCGTGATCATTGCCGCACTGATCCGTCACAGGCACGATCTCACCGGAGAGGTGGTGCGCGGGCGACTGGAGCACCTGCTCATGATCACCCTCGGAGAGATCCGCCAGTGATACCGCCCGGACCCAGCTCAGTGTTGTCTCGTTCTCCGCACAGAGCCACAAACGAACGCGTATGTGCCCGTGCGAGCCACATTCGTGGCGTTTGCCTAGCACTAACTCGACCGGTCTATCTGACTCAGAGCTCAGCCAATTTGGCCGTACGCCTTGCGGAGGAAGGTTAGGCTGACTTAAGTTAGGCGAGCCTCACCTATATAGGTTTGGGCTGCGACAGCGGATGCAGTTAAGAAGGCACCACGATACTGCGGGGGAATGAGGAGAGATGTTAGCCAACTTCTTGATTGGCTTGCGCGAAGGCCTGGAGGCCGCGCTCATCGTCAGCATCCTCATCGCCTACCTCGTCAAGTCTGGACGCCGTCAGCTGCTGCCCCAGATCTGGATCGGCGTCGGCATCGCGGTCGCCATCTCACTCGGCTTCGGCGCCGCACTTAGCTTCGGACCCAGAGGGCTTACCTTCGAGGCCCAAGAACTGATCGGCGGTTTTCTGTCGATCGTGGCCGTGGTGTTCGTCACCTGGATGATTTTCTGGATGGCGAAGGCGGCGCGAACGCTGTCCGGCGAGTTACGAGCGCAGATCGACAAGGCCGCCGACGCCAGCCGGTGGTCGTTGGTCATCGTCGCCATGCTGGCTGTGGGTCGCGAGGGCCTGGAAACCGCATTGTTCCTCTGGGCAGCCACTCAAAGTGCCGCGCAAGGCGCCGCGACGACCGCCGGCCCACTGCTCGGTGCCACACTTGGGCTACTCGTCGCCGTCGTGCTGGGCTACTTGATCTACCGGGGTGCGCTCAAGATCAACCTGAGCCGCTTCTTCACCTGGACCGGCGCTTTCCTGATCGTTATTGCGGCCGGAGTGCTGGCGTACGGTGTGCACGACCTGCAGGAGGCTCGATTCCTGCCCGGATTGAACAACCTGGCTTTTGATGTCTCCGAGGCCATCCCGCCCACCTCGTGGTACGGAACGCTGTTGAAGGGCGTGTTCAACTTCTCGCCCGCAACCACCGTTCTCGAGGCAACCGCCTGGCTGCTCTACTTCGTCCCAACACTCGCCATCTTCCTCTACCAGAAACGCCAGCGCGAGCAGGCTCCGTCGCGTCGCACACCCGAGCCAGTTGGGGCATCCGGAAGGAAATGATCATGACCCGACACAGCCGTCGGGCCGGCGAATTCGCCGTGCCTGCACGGGTCCTCGCCTCGAGCTGCGCCGTCTTCGCCTTACCGCTGCTGGCCGGATGCACCAACAACACTCCAAGTGGCACCTCCGGTGCCACGGCCAGCGCGAATCCGCGTGTCCTGACAGTGCAGGCGACCGACTCTGCGTGCAAGCTTTCCTCGACCAGCGCCCCTTCGGGCACTCTCACCTTTGCAGTAACCAACGGCGGCAGCAAGGTGACAGAGTTCTATCTGTACGGGGAGGACGGCAAGCGCATCATCGGCGAGGTGGAAAACATTGGCCCCGGCATTACCCGGGAGCTCGTGTTGAAGGTCGAGCCCGGCAGCTACATCACGGCATGCAAACCCGGCATGGCCGGCGACGGCCTGCGGGCCCCCTTCTCGGTGTCGGATTCGGGCGAGGAGCAGGGGGCGGTGGGGAACGATGTCGAGCTGGTCGAGCAAGCCAGTCAGAGCTACCAGAGATACGTCGAGGACCAGAGCGCGCAGCTCGTCTCGATGACTGCAAAGTTTGTCGCGGCGTACCAAGCAGACAAAGATGACCAAGCCCGCGCCATCTACCCCGTTGCACGCATGCACTGGGAGCGGATCGAGACCGTCGCGGAGTCATTCGGCGACCTCGATCCCAAGATCGATCTGCGCGAGGCCGATCTTGAGCCGGGCCAGAAATGGACCGGCTGGCATCGGATTGAGAAGGACTTGTGGCCAGCACGCGCCGAGAACTACCAGCAGCTCAGCGAAGCGCAGCGTGCGGCGTACTCCGACGGTCTACTGAAGAACACGGCCATCCTGCACGACAGGGCTCAAGACCTCACCTTTAGCGCAGATGACATTGCCAACGGATCGCGTGGTCTGCTGGACGAGGTAGCGACGGGCAAGGTGACCGGCGAGGAAGAGTACTGGTCGCGTACCGACCTATGGGACTTCCAGGCCAACATCGAAGGTGCCGTGGTGGCCTTCGATGGGCTGCGGCCGCTGCTCAAGCAGAAGGACCCTCAGCTCGACCACCAGATCGCTGTGAAATTCGCCGCGGTGCAGGCACTGCTGGACGCACAGCGCGTGGGCGCTGGGTTCAGGGGCTACGACCAATTGAGTCAGGCTCAGGTCAAGGAGCTTTCTGACGCGGTCAACGCGCTGTCGGAGCCATTGTCCAAGCTGGCCGCCGCAGTCGTCTAAGTCTGGGATCTGAGGCATGACAACGACTCAGCGCCTTCGCGAGAAGCCTAGTGAGACCGGGGCACTCGCGCCGCCCCCCGCCGAGACTCCCGAGGGCCGATCAGCCGTTTCCCGACGTGGACTGCTCGGCGCGGCAGGAGTTGGCCTGGCCGGGCTAGCCGCAGGGGCTGCCGGCGGCCTCGCGCTGGGAAGCGAGGAGCCCGCCCCGTCGCCACCGCCATCGCCAGGCTTGCGTACTTATCCTTTCTATGGCCAACATCAGGCGGGCATCCTCACCCCCATGCAGGATCGGCTGCACTTCGCTGCATTTGACGTCATCGCAGAATCTCGCCAGGAGTTGGTGCAACTCCTCAAAGACTGGACCGCCGCTGCGGGACGAATGACACAGGGTCTTGATGCGGGGGAACGCGGACCGACTTCGGGCCCGTACGCGGCGCCACCGGACGACACCGGCGAGGCCATCGGCCTGCCTCCAGCGGGTCTGACCATCACATTCGGGTTCGGTCCGACGCTGTTCCGGACGAAGGAGAAGGGTCGGTTCGGGCTCGCTGACCGGCAGCCCGCCGCACTACAGCGACTCCCCCACTTCCCAGCGGACAAGCTCGACCCGCAAAGATCCGACGGCGACCTGTGTGTCCAGGCCTGTGCTGACGACCCACAGGTTGCCGTGCATGCAGTCCGCAACCTTGCCCGGATCGCCTTTGGCCGCGCTGCTCTGCGGTGGTCACAGCTGGGCTTTGGCCGGACGTCTTCGACATCAACCAGCCAAGCAACACCCCGGAACCTGATGGGCTTCAAGGACGGCACCATGAACCTCAAGGCCGAGGATCCTGCCGCCGTCGACGAGCATGTCTGGGTGCCGACCAATGGGGACAGCAAGGGGAAATGGCTGGCTGGCGGCTCATATCTGGTGGTGCGCCGTATCAACATGACCATCGAGATCTGGGACCGGCAGCCGCTGAGTGAGCAGGAACGGGTCATTGGCCGGACGAAGGCCGAGGGCGCGCCGCTGTCAGGCGGCAGCGAGTTCAGCCAGCCAAACTTCGATGTCCAGGGCAGCGATCAGGAGCCACTGGTGGCAACCGATGCACACGTACGTCTCGTGCATCCGAGCAACAATGGCGGCGCCAAAATGCTCCGCCGGGGCTACAACTTCGTGGATGGGAGTGATGGCTTGGGCCGCATGGACGCCGGGCTGTTCTTCCTTGCCTTCCTACGCGACCCGCGTACCCACTTCATCCCGATCCAGACCAAGCTTGGACTGGGTGACCGGCTGAGCGAATATCAGCAGCACACTGGCTCGGCACTCTTTGCGGTCCCCCCTGGTATCGCCCAGGGGGAGTACGTCGGCCAGGCCCTGTTCAGCTAGAGATGCCGTTCTGCGCCTTCAGTGACCCACGACTTCGGGACGATCTCCGGAATCGGTCGTTTGCACTGGATCCCGCGCCCCTGCCGAATCCCTCGGATGCCCTTACCCAGCCAAGGCGCCACATAGTGCCTCGCCCAATCGATGTCTCTACGCAGCTTCTGGCGGCCGCTCGGCCATTGCGGCTCTCCCTCCAGCGCAGCCCAGCCCTCGTCGAAGCCGTCGATGCCCAGCCGCCAGGCGAGAGCGGCCGCAACCGTCCGGTGCCCGAGCTCGTTGCCGTGCAGATAATCCTCGGACCATAATCTGGGGTCCTGTGCCACTACTGCATATTGGTCGAAGTCCATGACCAGGACACAGTGGTTCGCAGCCTCACTTCGGATGATGCGGTTAAGCCTTGCGGCCCGCTCCCGCCAATATCTGCCGAGTGGGTTGACAGTCGTAGGATCCGGCATGGTGAAGGTGAGAACCGTGGCGCCCTGGCGGCGCGCCTGACCGAAGATGATCACGTAATCGGCGCGAATCGCGTCGAAGTTGCACGGGCCCGCAATGATGTCGTTGACACCGCCGAACACGGTGAGCAAATCAGGTTTCATGGCTAGTGCGTCGTCGAGCTGACTGATCCGGATCTCTCGCATCCGCATTCCCCGGATGGCAAGGTTCGCATATTCCAACGGCTCGTCTTGACGATCGGCTATGTGCTGGGCCAGCCGATCCGCCCAGCCTCGGTAGCCACCCCTACCGTCGGGGTCTTCCAGTCCTTCCGTACTGGAATCGCCGATCGCCACGTAGCGACGAAATGTTGCCACAAGCCAATTCTTGCGCTGCTGGTAAAGATCATCCAGCTCCCATCGCATCGCTCATGCCGGATAGCAGGACTTACCATCAAGATGCGCGCTGCGCGTGTCGGATTTGATTGCACGAGCAGCGCACAATCAAATTGAGGTGAGGCATGACGGCGACCCACGACCAGGAGTACGCCGCCGTGGTCGACCGTGAGCGTCCGCTCATTCAGGCCACGGCCTACCTCCTCACGGGAGATTCCGCGGAAGCGGAGCGAGTTGTCCAACTGGTGTTCGCGCAGCTCTACGGGCGCTGGCCCGGAGTGCTGCATCCTCGACTGGAGGCGATCCGGGCCGTGGTACATGCGGCGCGCGTGCCCGTCCACCTGCCTTGGGATGACCGGGAGCGCTTCTGGCTAGTCGACGGGCCACCACCTGTGGCCGCCGCCGAGCCGATCGTCGCTGACCTTCAAATGCTCACGTACGAACAGCGGGTCGCCATCGTCTTGGAGGTATACGCCGAATTGCCCAGCAGGCAGATCGCTGAGATTCTCAAGCGACCGGTCGGCGAGGTGCTCTCTCGCGCCCGGCACGCACGGGCGGTATTGGCCGCCGGCCAACGGGCGCGTACCAGTGACGACATGCTCGTAGAGGAGCTCAGAGCTGCCATCCCCTACGACATGCGCGAGTCCCACGGCAGCGCGGATGACCTGGCCCACGGTCGCCGGTTGATGCGCCGCCGCTGGATCCAGCGCGGGTCGGCGGCGCTCGTCGCGGTGGTGCTGATTCTTGTTGCGGCCGTCCTGCTCGGTCAGACGCGTCCACCGGTTCCGCAGGCAGCACCATCGCCGCCTGTACCCCTATGGTCCAGGAATAGCTGCGACGCGGCGACCGCTACCTGCCAAGCAAAGATCTTGTTCCAATGGCGGTCCGAGATGGCTGAGGTGGCGACGTCCTACGTGGATGCCAAGGGTGAGTACTTCAGCGGATTCGGCTATCGCTATGACAGCCGCTACGACACGCCAAGCTTTTGGTCCGGGCAAGGCGGTGCGCTCGCCCTTGAGATGTTCCGACTCGATAATGGCGCGACCGAGGTCTACCTGCAGGTTGCGACCAGTCGCAAGTTTGCCGTGCGTTGCGGTGCCACGACCCACCAGAAATGTTTGGGATTTCACTCCATGGACGGCAACTCGTACCTACTGACCGATTCGACGCTGGCCGACGGGGGGATCGAAGTTCAGTACAGCCCGAAGGGCGACGAAGTGATCACGATCATCGTCCGGAATACCCAGCGCGGTCGCGCCCTTGAGGTCAGCACCGGCGACCTGATCAAGCTTGTACAGGATGAGCGGCTCCGCCTACCCGAGCGATGCTGTTACCGTCGCTAGCTTTCGCCCGTGCCGCCAAGGCAACGCCAAACCGAACTCGTCGTCTCAGGCCGCTAGATCCATCGAGTCGTTGTGATGATCGTCGGGCTTGAGCGGGGTCGGTGCCGGCGTATCGGATTCGTCCTTGGCGCGGCCACGGGGATAGTCGAGCAGGGCGGGAATGATCGCCAGCATCACGATCACGACGACGCCGACAATGGCAATCACCGCGATCAGGAGCTGGATGATGGTCATGGGTGTAATCATGGCGCGCCGAACTGTGAAAAGCATCTACCTGAGCTTGGCGATCGCTTAATGATCGAAGCGGCCAAGATGGTTCCCCTCGCCACCGCCGACTCGTCAGAATGGCGAGATGAACGCCTGGACCGTACATCAACCAGGGCCGATCGAGAGTGAACCGTTGCGGCGCGTGGAACGGAGGACGCCCACCCCGCTTGCTAGGCAAGTTCGCGTCAAAGTCAACTGCTGCGGCGTCTGCCGCACCGATCTGCACCTAGCCGAGGGGGACTTGCTCCCCAAGCATCCCAATATCACACCTGGCCACGAGGTAGTCGGCGTTGTCGAAGCCCTCGGTGACGGCGTGAGCCGGTTTGCGCTGGGTGACCGGGTCGGCGTCGCCTGGCTCGGAGGTACCGATGGCAGTTGCAGATTCTGTCGACGCGGCGCCGAGAATCTGTGTATCGCGCCGACCTTCACCGGCTGGGACAATGATGGCGGCTACGCAGACTTCTGCCTCGTCGACGAGGCATTCGGATACGCGCTTCCGGCCGGTATCGACGACCAGCATGTGGCTCCGTTGCTGTGCGCCGGCATCATCGGCTACCGGGCGTTGATCTGTGCGGCGGTTCCACCGGGCGGCTCGCTAGGTATCTATGGCTTCGGTGGCAGCGCCCACCTCACAGCACAGGTGGCGCTGGCACAGGGTCTGCGCGTCCACGTCCTGACTCGGGGCGAGGCCAATCGGAAACTGGCGGCCGAGCTCGGCGCTGACTCCATAGGCGACGCCCACGATGCACCGCCTGAGCCGCTGGATGGGGCAATCTTGTTCGCTCCGGCTGGGGACCTCGTGCCGACCGCGTTGCGAGCGCTGGATCGGGGCGGAACGCTCGCTGTCGCCGGCATTTGGTTGTCCGACATCCCTGTACTCAGCTATGAGGACACGCTCTTTCAGGAGCGGAAGCTTCGGTCCGTCACGGCGAATACGCGTGCTAACGGCGAGACCTTCCTACGGCTGGCGGAGCGGCTCGGCGTACGCGCCACAACCGTGTCCTATCCGATGGGCGAGGCGCCGCAGGCACTTGCAGACCTCAAAAATGGGCGCTTCAGCGGAGCCGCCGTGCTGCACAATTAAGGTTCCTCTCGTCCGACAAGATCACGAACTGCCCGGATCTGCGTTGGGCCGACGCGGCAGCAGCCACCGACGAGGCGCGCGCCACCGCTGATCCAGCTCGCGACATCCTCGGCGTGGAACCTCCGCCGGCCAACCCAGTTCCGAGCTGTTTTGTCCCAGCGCTCGCCGCTGTTGGGATAAACAACGGCCGGTTTGCCGCTGGATTCAATGGCGATGCGGACCAGCGCGTACGCGTCGGCCGGGTCGATGCAGTTCACTCCGACCGCGACTATCTCCTCGACATCGCGGGCGAGCGAGAATGCCTCAGCCGCCGGTTCCCCGGCTCGGGTCCGGTCGGCCGCGCAGGTGATCGACAACCAGCACGGCTGGCCCGTGCCGTCGATCTCGGCGAGCAGCGCCTCGACCTCAGCAAGGCATGGAATGGTTTCCAGCGCGAGGATGTCGACACCGGCCTCGGCAAGTAGCTCGATTCTTGGGCGATGCCAGGCTCGCAGCTCCTCAACCGTGAGGTCATAGTCACCTCGGTACTCCGAGCCGTCGGCTAGCGCCGCGCCGTACGGTCCGATCGAGCCGGCGATCCAACGATCGTTGCCGGATTCGAGACTCGCCCGTGCCTGCTCGGCAAGCCGTACGCTGCGGCGGATCAGCTGCGCGCCTTCATCTTGGCTGATGCCGGCTTGGGCAAACCCGCCTATCGAGGCCTGGTATGACGCAGTGGTTGCGATCTGAGCGCCGGCGACGAAATAGGCCAGATGCGCTTGAACAATCGCGTCCGGATCATCATGGAGCAGCTGCGCCGACCACAGCGCGGAGTCAAGGTTGTGACCCTGGGATTCCAGCTGGGTCGCCAGGCCGCCATCGAGCACGACCTGGCCGACCTTCAGCGCATCGGCGAGGTTGGTGATCACCCACCTAACCTACGCATCCGCTAACGCCGACTTGTCAGAACGTGGTTGAGCTATAGGTCAACCACGTTCTGACAAGTCGGCGTTCTGTTCGTCGCGGAACTGAAGCCAGTCACGGGTCAGAGCAAGATCGAAACCAGAGGTACCGTCAGCGCTGATGGTTATCAGCCGCTCGCCGATGGCCACCAGCTGTTCGCCGAGGCGTTCGGGTCCACGGCGTGCCGCGGTCGAGCGCTCGATCTCGCCCGGATCGCGTCCGAGCTTGGCGCACCACTCGTCGAGAATGTGGTTCTTGCGAGCCAGAGTGTCCACGTCTCCGAACCCGTGCCAGATGTTCGCGTACTCGGCCGCCAGGCGGAGCGTCTTCCGCTCGCCGCCACCGCCGATCAGGATCGGGATAGGTCTCACCGGCGGTGGATTGAGCCGGCCCAACCGCGACAGGACCCGCGGCAATGATTCGCGTAGGGCGTTGAGACGGCTGCCCGCTGTACCGAACTCATAGCGGTACTCGGCGTAGTCCTTTTCGAACCACCCCGCGCCAATCCCGAGTATCAGCCGGCCGCCGCTGATGTGATCGACTGTGCGCGCCATGTCGGCCAGTAGGTCAGGGTTGCGGTACGAGTTGCAGGTCACCAGTGCGCTGATCTCGACGCGCTCTGTCTGCTCGGCCCACGCTGCGAGCATCGTCCAGCACTCGAAATGCTTGCCTTCCCGATCGCCGCCCAGCGGAAAGAAATGATCCCACGTGAATATGACGTCGACGCCTGCCTCCTCTGCGGCGTCGACCGCGCGCCGCAGGTCCACATAATCTGCATGCTGCGGCTGCAGCTGAACCCCAACCCGAACGGGGCGGTTGGCGTAGGGCAACTCAGACACCAGACTCCTCCCACTTAAGACGTGGCGATTGGATCGAAATCCACGGCGGTTTCGATATTTCCAGGAGCTGCTCGCGCAATGCCGACGCTCGCGGCTCCGAAGGAAGGAAGTATTGTCGGCCATTGTGGCGCACCCGGCGTCAGGTGAGAATGTCGGCGTTGGCAAATCAAACGATTGGAGGGGCACTCATCCCCCGCATGCGTAGCCGTCCGGCGGAGGAGGTGCCGTGAAGCATCGCACTCCTCTGATCACTCTCGCCGCCGTGGCGTTGGCATTCGCCATCATGTTCACCGTCAACATGTTGAGCGGCCCACCGGGCAGCAGCTCCACTGGAGTCGCAAGCCCATCAGTGGCGCCAGCGACTGCCACCGCCAGTAGCCCGTCGCCCGAGCCGACGGGGACTGCTATTGCCACCCCCTCGGTCAGCGCGAGCGAGAGCGCCGACGACAGCAATTTCCCAGAGAAGGTTGTGTACGCGGGTCGCACCGACGACGGCTCGGCCGCGATTGCCGTCGCTGTGCTCGGCGACCAGGCCGCTGCTTATCTCTGTGATGGCCGCAACGTCGAGTCCTGGTTTCGCGGCACTGTCGAGGGAGCGGACATCTCGCTGAAAAGCAAGAGCGGAGCGACGCTCCAGGCCACGCTCGATAGCGACCACATCAAGGGCACAGTGGAGATCAAGAACGACACATTGATGTTCGAGATCAATGAGGCGAAGAGGCCGGCAGGCCTCTATCGGGCAAGCGGTTCGAAGACGACCATTGGATGGATCGTGCTCGAGGACGGGTCTCAGGTCGGAGTCCAGTCAACCGGCACGGAGACCTCGGCTGCGCCTCAACTCGACCCCGAAAACCCGCAGGTCACACTCGACGGCGAGAACCTGGACGCCGCACCGGTCAACGGCGACGAGGATCTGTGAGCAGAGGAGACTTCATGAGCAGCATCCCAGTTACCGGTTCAGAGGCTCCTCCCGCCGAACCGAACGGCACCAAGATCGGTCCCGTGGTGATCGCATTTGCCATCGGAACTGCGGTCTCGATTGGCCTCGGCATGTACGGGCGACTGCACACACCGACGGGCCATGCGGTCAACATCGCAGGGTTTTCCAGCGGCGCCGCAGCCAAGGCGGCACTCGCCAGCGTCGTCATGGGCTTGGCGCTCGTGCAGATCGTGACTGCGACGGGGCTGTATGGACGGATCCCGTTGCGGGGCGCTTGGGTGGCTGTCGTACATCGCTGGTCCGGGCGGCTGGCAGTCTTGATCTCGGTTCCAGTGGCGGTGCATTGTCTGTACGCGCTGGGCTTTCAGGCCTTCGACGCCCGGGTGATCGCGCACTCCCTATTCGGCTGCTTCTTCTACGGCGCCTTTGTCTTCAAAATGTTGATCTTGACTCGTGATGACTCACCGAAGTGGGCCTTGCCGCTGGCCGGCGGACTTGTGCTAACTGGCCTGACTGCCCTCTGGATGACGGGCGTGTTCTACTTCCTCGTTACATGATCACCACGAGTTCCCAAGCAGATGGAGCAAACATGAAACCATACGACCGACAGTCCGACTCGCTGCCGATCTCCCGGCGTACGGTGATCATAAACACCGGGCTGGCAGCCGCCGCCATCGCCGGCCTCAGCTCCTGTACCAACTATTCAACCGCTCCGGCCAGCGAGCCATCTGCTGCCGCCTCTGGTAGCTCGAGCAGTGCAGCCGGACCACTCACCGTCAAGGAAACGGACATACCCGTGGGCAGCGGCAAGATTTTCCCTGACGCCCAGACCGTGATCACTCAGCCCAAGAAGGGGGAATTCAAGGCGTTCAGCGCAGTCTGTACGCATCAGGGCTGTGTGGTGGACGCCGTCACCACCACGATCAACTGCCCCTGCCATGGCAGCAAATATTCGATCACCGATGGCTCGGTCGTGAATCCTCCGGCACCCCAGCCACTGCCGCCGAAGACGATCAAGATCAGCGGAGACACCCTCACCGTCACCTGAGATCGACGCGCTCCACAACGATAGTTAGTTGCGTTGCTGCGCATAAACACCCCGCTGCGGGTAACTCGGACGTCATTCGCGACCTTGTGCGGTGAAGCGATCCAGACTGGGAGCTCAGGATCCTCCGAACGCAATCATCTCGTTGAGAGTCGCGAGTCGACGGCTCACTAGCGCCTGCGCGCTCACGCTCCAGAGCCTCCGGGCGAGCTTCTCATCCGTCGCCAGTCCACTCACCTCCATTGGATGACGGTTCGCGTAGTAGCCGCCCGTCACTCCTGCTACCTCATCTGATGTGGCGAGATAGACCGGAGTCGCAGCGGCCCGTTCGGGATTGGATTGCATCGGTCGGGTGACGGTAAGCAACATGCGACGCCCACCGATGGCGTGCCTGCCCAGGTTGGTTCGAACGAAACCTGGGTCAGCAGCGTTGGCCGTGATTCCCTGGCCCTTAACGCGCCTGGCGAGCTCTCGGATGAACAAGATGTTCAGTAGCTTGCTGGTCCGATAGCTATCCGGAGTAAGCGGGGCGCCAGTGACCACACTGGTCAAATCGACCATCCGCACTTGAGTGTGGACCGACGATGAGATCGCAACGACTCGCGCCGGCGCCGCGGAGCGAAGGTGCGGCAGCAGCAGATGTGTCAGTAGGAACCCCGCCAGGTGGTTAGTCGCGAAGTTGGTCTCGATGCCCTCGTCGGTGAGCACCAGGTCGCTGCGCGCCTCTGCAGCATTGAGGATCAGACCGTCAAGACGCGGCGTGCTGTCCATGACCTGGTACGCGAGGGATCTGACCTCTCTCATGAGCGAAAGGTCCGCGGCCACCACCTGGAGACCGGCGTCCGGTACCTGGCTCCGAATTCGGTCCGCCGCGGCCTCGCCTCGCTCGGTGGTACGCGCCCCTATCAGGACCTGTGCACCGCGTTCGCTGAGCTGGGTTGCTATTGCCTCGCCCACGCCGCTTGTCGCGCCGGTGACCAGAAAGGTGGGCCGGGGCTCTGCCCCGCCGAACTTCTCAGTCACCGGTGGCTACGATTCCAGCCTTTTCGATCATGATCACCGCACTGCGCACCGGCACAACAGGACGATGCAGCATGCCGGCCGGAACGCTGAAGGCCTGGTGCGGCTTCAGTACGACGGTGTCGTGATCTTGCAGCTCGATGTGAAACTGGCCTTGCAGAAGATAGAAGAACTCGTCCTGCTCATCGTGCTTGTGCCAATGAAATTCGCCGCCCTGCATCACGCCAAGCCGGACCAGTACATCGCCAACCTGGATCAGGGTCTGGTTGTACCAGGGCTCCTCGACGGTGTCGATGAGCTGCTGGACGTCCATCTTTTCGAGCGTCTGGAAGAGCGGCTGATAGTGGATGGCATAGCGGCCCACGTCAACTGTGGAAGCCCGATCGGTGGGCTCGGTCATCGCAGCTCTCCTCCGTGAGGCTTATCTCAGACTGACACATCAGTCCAAGTCAGCGTCACGAACTGGGTCGTGGTCCGCCGGACCCGCCGTGAGCCGCCTGACAGCGCGGCGCCAAAGTGGGACGATGCGTCCATGCCGCGGGACGCGCGTACGGTCGCCAAGTATGTCCTGGCAGGCTTCGCCCTTGCCGCGATGCTCGCCCTCGCGCCGTTCTTTTTCGCTTCTGGGTTAATGGCGCCTGGGTGGGCTGTGGGAGTATTCATCGGTGTCTGGCTGATGCTCTTTGCCCTCGGCTGCGTCTGGATCAGACGCAAGCCGCTGTGGGTGGTGCCACTGCCGCTCATCGCCGCCGCGTTCTGGTTCGGCGGCATGAATGCCGGGGCAGCATGGCTGGGCTGGACGGCCTGAATGCGCACTGGCCGTACGACGCGAGCCCGACTCCACTTAGCGTCAGTTAGTTGGACTGTGCGCGATCTGCAGCTTGAGACAGAGTCCAAGCAACCGATGTTGACTGGGAAAGGCACCTTGACCAGGCGCGATGCTGTACGCGTGAGTGCGCGAGGGGGGATTTGAACCAGGCGCCATCCACGCTCGTCATGCCTGCATTGGCCAGTTTGAGCGTGAAATGAGCTCCCGTTGACTCCCGTCTCATCCAGTTGGAGCGTGGCAGGTGCCACACGTTGTGGCACCGTCTCGATCTTGACTTCGTGTTCGACTAATCGAACACCGGACGCCTGTCAGCCTACACAGGTGGTCGATGCTTGTCGGTCCATCCTTGAGCGCTGGGCGGAGCCCGCTGACCTCCTCGTTGCGAAGGCTGCGCCCGGTCCACGGCACGACCCTGAACGTCGTGGCCGACGGTGCATGGCGTGCATGATGTGCTCTGGTGTCAAACGGCCGGAGCACACAGGGGGCACACGTTATGCGATCGCTTCCATGCCATCGATAGTCGGACTGGGTCGACCCACACGGTGGTCCTCGACGCGTTTCGCCAGGCCTTGCACGTCCGGCACCGCGGCGACGCCGCCTGGACTTCCCGGGCTCGGCCAACCGCTCTCGCTCGATACTGACCGACGGCCAAGACGATCCGGCAACGGCGCACCCGTTCGGCCCACCGGCACTCAGCCGTTCGCTGGGCGCATGGTCTACGGCGGGTCGAGCGGTGACATTGGATACTAGGAGCCCATCCCTAAGTGGGCACCTCCGGCAACGTCGAGGCTGACGCCTGTGATGTAGCGGTTCTGAGGATCGGTGAGGAAGAGAGCGGCGCTGGCGACCTCGTCAGGCCGAGCGAACCGTTGCATGGGCAGCTGCGCGGCGCGTTCCGCACGAGCGCGGGACGCCGCGTTGAGGTTCTCACCCGATGCCTCCGCGAACTGAGCCCACATGTTGGTATCGACCGGCCCAGGAGTGATCGCGTTTACCGAGATCCCTGCCGGCCCGAGGATCTGGGCCATCGACCACATAATGTGGAGCACAGCGATCTTGCTCGCGTTGTAGGGAAGGTAGGTGCTTCTCGCCTCTTTTGCTGCCACTGATGAGAACAGCAGGATCGTTCTTTTGGTGCCGCGATCAAGCATCGCATGCGCCGTTTCCCGCACGATGGTGAACGTCCCGGTGGCGTTGATCGTCATGATGCGCTGGAACTCTGCGGTGCTGGTTCTAAGCGGGTCGGGGGTTTCGCCGAGAACTCCCGCTGCGTGCACCAGCACGTCGATGCGGCCATACGTCGAGACAACGTCCGCGATGGCGGCAGCTGTGGCGGCTTCGTCGGTGACATCGAGATCGTAGCCGATATCAGGGGCGAGCCGTACCGTGACGAATATGCCAACCGCTCGCTCTGCGGACACGCACTCGATTGACAGCAACGCCGAACCGTGACCCAACAGCTGCCACCACCCAGCTCCCGGAGGTGGACGTTTCCACTACAACCTTCGAAACCGCCGCACTGCGCTGTCAGCGGTCCGGCGTGTCGATTGAGGTGTCGCCCAACAGCCCTCACTCCGCCAAATCGACTGCTTCGGAAACTCCCGGCGGCGGAGGGTCTGCCGCGGGCGGCACGTCATCAGGCGCGTAATCCTCCAAGCCTGCGGCCACTCGGTCACGCTCGGCCGCCAACGCGAACTCGTCGTCATCTCGGCGCGGCATCCCACCATGCTCGCTACGCCGGCGGGGCAAACCCGGAGTGAGAGTCCCCGGGAGTGGTGGGGTTTCGGGTAGTCGGTGTGGCTCACGGTGATGTGGGGCCATCGGCGGGATTCTCGGTGTGTACCGGCAAGTACTCACTCAGGAGGTCCCACCGATGGCGTTGTCCCAGTCTGTCGCA
>JBKOUS010000185.1:0-5454 GCA_046723505.1 Actinomycetota bacterium | reverse complement strand
GCCGGAGGAGGCAACCGACCCGGCTAGCTGCGGCGTCGTACAGGGCGCGGGCATGACAGGACAGCCGCGCGGTGGGGTCGAGACCGGCGGCGCTCTTGGGGCTGAGGTGAATGCGCCTCTGGCTACGGCAGGGGCTGCTCTCGTGCTGCTGTCTGCCGGCTTTGCTGTTTCCGCGGCGGCCCGTTCGCGCGGTCAGCGCACTGGTCGATGACGGGGCAAACGCACCCCGTAGCGAGCCGTATCTGGGCCACCCTGAAGGTCCATTCTGGACGTTGTGAGTCGCCTTCGCGCGATCACTAGTGGTTTAGTCGCCTCTGATTCGGGTAGGTGTCGTCAATCCGCACATGACGCCTTCGGGGGAGACTATGAAGACTGGCGCATCTCGCTATTTCCGGCGGTCTATTGCACTGGCCGCTGCCTGCATCCTCGCTGTGGTGCTAACGGCATGCACGGGCAAGGGCGGCGGATACCTGCCGCCGCAAGCGCCCGTGTTCACAGGCCAGGCAGCGTTCGGCTTCACGTTCAGCTGCCAGAACGGTGATCTCAAGATCGAGCTCGCCTACACAGACAAGGGCAGCAACCCGCTCGGCTCGTCGTTCGGGATTCACGGCATCGTCGACGTGGTTGACCCAGTGCTGGAGTCCGCCACCTGCATTGACGATAATCCGCCTCCCCCGCCGGAGAACCAGCTCATCTTCTTGGGCCGCTACAACCTGACGGCAGGGGCGCCGGCGGGCTTTCCATCGACCTGTCCAAAGCGGGAGACGCCGACTTCGCCGCTGTGCCGCTTCGAGGTCAGGGTCGAGGACAACGACCAGAGCATGAGCCCGACACCGGGCGATTTCTTCTCGATCACGCTCTCGACCGCGACCGGTACGTGTACGGATCTGAGTTGCTCGCAACTCCCAGCCGGAACCGTGTTCTACACTCGTGCGGGCTACCTGGCGAGCGGAAATATCACCGTCAAATGACGTAGCCAACACGTTCAATAACTTCGGGGACAGACAGTATGGATTCCTACGACCGCGCCGCTCGGCCGAGCTGGTACCAACGTCACCTTTCGCGCCGCAAGCTCTTTGCCGGGGCGGCTGCCGTGTCTGCCGGCGCAGTGGTCGGCGGTCAGATGCCGACCGTCGCGCACGCGGCGCCTGAGGGTGGCCTGCACGGCGCCGAGCTTCGTGGCATGTACCTGACGGCCAAGGACAGGCTGGCCGAGGGCCGCTTCGGGCTCATGTTCAAGCGGCTGCCGGCCTTCGCGCCGCCCACCGACCTGCTGGACACCCTGGCAAACACGATGGTCGAGCCAACCACCGGCGACGAATTCCTCGCCACAGGCCCACGGCTGTTCGCCGGGTTCACGTTCATCGGACAGTTCATTGACCACGACATCACGTTGGACACCACGCCGCTCACTCAGCAGCAGGCAGACCCAGATGCAACCGTCAACTTTCGGACGCCGCGCTACGACCTCGACTCTGTCTACGGCCGGGGTCCGACAGATGATCCCCAGTTCTACGACCCCGCCGACCGGGACAAGTTGCTGCTGGCGGTGAATGGAAACAATGTCCTGGACGTGCCGCGTGACAGCGCCACCGGCAAGGCGATCATCGGCGACCGACGCAACGACGAGAACCTGATCATCGTCCAGTTCCACAAAGCCGTCGCTCAGTTCCACAACCAGATCGTAAAGTACGCCCGAGATCAGGGCATGCGTAAGGAATGGGTGTTCGAGACCGCGCGCCGGCTGACCCGTTGGCACTACCAGTGGGCCGTGATCCACGACTTCCTCCCGCGATTCGTCGGCGACGAGCTCGTCGGGACGAGCGGCACGGTATACAAGGAAGTCGTCGGGAAGTCGCCGGTGATCAATTTGCTTTACTACAAGCCGACGAACAAGGATGGCCGTCCGTTCATGCCGGTCGAGTTCGCCGTGGCGGCCTACCGGTTCGGTCACAGCCTCATCCGGCCCTTCTACATCATCAACGACACCGGCGTCGTCGACATCTTCGGCGCCGAAGGGGGCCGTAACCTCAACGGCGGCCGGCCAATACCGTCCGACCTGGTCATCGACTGGAAGAACATCCTTCCCGATCTTGGTAATCCCAATGCGCGTAAGCCGCGCAAGATCGACACCAAGCTGTCGATACCGCTCGCCAACCTACCCGGGTCCGCTGTCCCGCCCCCTGACCCGACCGTCCAACTGGCCGTGCGCAACAATCGCCGAGGCAAGCAGGTCGGCCTGCCATCAGGACAGCAAGTCGCCAAGGCAATGCGCGCCCCCGTCCTGTCCAACTCCACGCTCGGGCTTAGCAATGATTCGGGCTGGAAGGGCGAGGCGCCGCTATGGTTTTACATCCTCAAGGAGGCCGAGCTGGCGCCGTACAACGGTGAGCGGCTCGGGCCCGTGGGCGGCAGGATCATGGCCGAGACCCTCGTCGGGCTTCTACAGCGGGACCCGAATTCGTACTTGTACCTGGACCCGGCATGGAAGCCCGCGCCGCCCATCGCGTCTCCCGAGACCGGTAAGTTCACGTTCGCCGACCTGCTGAAATTCGCAGGCGCTGCCTGATCGGCAGAGTCCACACGCGCCACGAGCCGGGGCTCGTGGCGGTCGGCGCTGTGGGACTCGAACCCTACAACCGGCGACTAATCACACAAGCTGTCTCACCTATGACCCACGCTCCGCCCAAGATTTGCGGTCCCGATCTGGCTGCTTCAGATAAATTGCGGCCAACACCTAGACATTTGGCCAATTTCGCGCGCTACTTGATCTTAGGGCCGTACAGGGGGAGGGGCTCCAGTCGGGTGGCGGCATCAGGTCTGGGCCGGCTGGAGTCTCCCTGGATCCTGTTTCAGAAGTTGTTGTGCGACGCTCTCCTAGCGCGGTTAGGTGCTGTTGCCAGACTTCTGATGGCCCTCGAGCGGGGCGGCTCGTACTCACCAGTGCGGCTGTACAAGAATGCAGATTGGAGAATGCGTTCGGAGGGCGGAAGTATTGTCGTCACGAGAACGGAAGATCTCTTGGGCAAGCTCATCCCCAAGCAAGGTGACCACATTATCGACCTTGGACGTTGTTATGCCGCAATGGGCCATGCGATCGGGCTCGAGACAAGCGCCGGGAGGCTGTATGAGAATGCTTGAGCATTCACGCACTTCGTTGGCCTGCAGCCTAGGGCGCTTGACGATCATGCTTCTCGGCAGCCCGCGGCTTCAGTGAGCCCGATGAGCAAGCATCGAAGGTTCCCGCCGCGGGTGTCGAGCCAGGACACGCCTTCCTCGGAGACCTCTCGCCGCGTTCGTGAGCCGCGGATCGTGCAACTCGACAACCTGAAGGCGCTGCTAGTGGCTTGGATCATCGCCTGTCACGCCGTGCTTGGCTATACAGCCATCGGTGGCTGGCCTTACGACGAGGTGTCGGAGGTGACCTTGCCGCCGATCCAGGAATTGCTGTTGTCTGTGGTGCTCGGTCCTACCGCACTCTTTGTGGTCGGAACCTTCTTCTTCGTCGCCGGACTGTTCGCCCCCGTGGAGATGGCGCGTCACGGTGTCTCCAGTTTCGTCCGAACGCGGACCCTGCGACTCGGAGTCCCGTGGCTGCTCTTCACCGTCCTCATCTGGCCGTTGTTCATGTGGTTCGCCTATCGAGCCGCGGGACATCAATTGTCGTACTGGCAGGCATTCAGAGGCCGTACGCCGTTCCTGGACTCGGGGCCGCTGTGGTTCGTACAGGTGCTGCTTTACGCGTCGTTCGGCTACGCCCTGTGGACCTGGCGCGGCTGGGGCCGACGCTTCCAGGGAATCACCGTCCGGGGCGTTCACGTGATCGTAACCGCTGTAGCGATCACGGCAGCGACGTTCCTCATACGACTGATCTTCCCGGCGCGCAGTCAGCAGGTTCTCGATCCGCACTTGTGGTGGTGGCCGCAGTGCATCGGCATGTTCTGCTTGGGCGCATTGGTCAGTGGACAGCATTGGGCGGAACGCGTACCCAGTGGCCTCGCGCGCCGGTGCGGCATCGCTGTGGCGACCACGGTCGTCGTCGTGCCCATCATCGTGGTCGGCAGCGGCCTCACTAACTTCTCCCGGGACAGCGCAGCGTTTCTGGGCGGATGGCGCCCGCAGGCGCTGGCTTTCGACGTACTCGAGGCAACGCTGGTCGTTGCGGGGTCAGTGTGCCTGCTAGCGCTCGCGCAGCGTCGCTGGACATCGCAGGCTCCCGTGCTGGCGGGCAGTGCGCGTGCCGCCTACGCAGCCTTCATGCTGCAGGTGCCTGTCCTCCTCAGTCTGGAGATCGCGGGACGATCGTTCGAAGTGCCGCCGCTGGTCAAGGCTGTGTTGGTGGCGACGCTTGCGGTCGCCGCCTCGTTTGGTTTGGGGTGGTTGCTGGTGAGGCGAACACCACTGGGCAAGATCATCTGAGAGCTACGCAGCTGGTCGTATGCTCTTTGGAACGGGGTGGTTCCATCACCGTGGCATGCGGGAGCATGAGCCCGGGGCCCACTCAACAGAGTCGGGAATCAACATGCGCGATGGAACGTCGACAACCGAGGGCACGAAATCGGCTGGGGTGTCCCCATTGCGTCTACGGGTGGGCGTGTTTCTCATCCTCCTGTGGTTGGTGCCGTTCTGGACGTTGGGGCCCGGCATCGCGCATTCCCTCAGCGGGCTCAGCAACCCTCCATCAGCTGCTGCTGTTACGACAACTATCGTCGTCGTGCAGACCATCATCGGGCTGCTCGGATTCTGGGTCGCCGGAACGGAAGTCAAGTCGATCATCAAGGGCTCAACGAAGAGGCATGCCCTCGCGGCAATCTGGTCCATACTCCTTCACGGGAATATCCGAGCCCACGGCGACTAGGTGCGCCAGAGACAGAAGCTGGCTGTTCCGCTAGATCCCAGTTCGGGTGTGCATCCCGGCTGCCGTGGGGACTGGTACCGGTCGCTTTCGCCTCAAGGCGGGCAGCCCCGTTACCCTTCCGTGTTCGCCAGTGCTCGCTGGGTGTTCGGCGGAGCGCAGACAACGGCCTATTCGTACGAGTTGACTCCCGAAGAACAGGGGGCGCGACACGCGCTACACTGGCGCCTCGCTGCCCAGAGTCTGAGGATTGGATCGAGCAGCTGAGGCGCGATCTCGACTGCGTTCGATAAGGGGGAGTCCAATGGCGACAAAATTCGAGGCGTTCGCCGCATTGCACGTGCCGGGCGATCCGGTGATCCTCTACAACATCTGGGACGTCGGCAGCGCCCATGCCGTCATCCGCGCCGGGGCCAAGGCGCTCGCGACCGGCAGCCATCCGGTTGCCGACGCCAACGGCTGGCCCGACGGGCAGGCTGTGCCGATCGATTTCGCACTGGCGAACGCAAAGCGCATCGCCGACTCGACCGAGCTGCCGCTCACCGTCGATTTTGAAGGCGCCTATTCAGATGACCCGGACCAAGGCGCCGACAATGTCG
>JBKOUS010000137.1:0-3717 GCA_046723505.1 Actinomycetota bacterium | reverse complement strand
TTGCAGGTCGGCGCCCGAGGCGCTGCGCCCGGGCCCGTACCTCGTAACCGCGCAACTGGAGGGTGCGGAGCCGGTGCAGCTGCGGATTTTACTGCGTGGATGAGCCCCGATTGGGCTAAGCCATGCGTTCTGTGTACGCCGACTCGGCTAGCCGTACTAGGCCGTCGCGGATCACCCGGGCGCGGTTCTCGCCGACCCCGTCGACTGCCTGCAGGTCAGCAGTGCTGGCGCCGAAGAGGGCCTGGAGTGTGCCGAAGTGCTCGATCAGCCGGTCTCCGAGGTAAGAAGGCAGGCGGTTGATCTGCGCCATCTGCCGGAAGCCACGGGTCGTGACATGGCTTTCCAGATGCATGTTGTGCGGGAAACCGGCGGCCCGGGCGACCGTGAGCGGATCCAACAGTTCGTCGGTGTTCAGATGCTGCAGACCCACCAGACCGAACGATGCTGAATCGCTCGGACGATAGTCCCGCTCGAGCAGACAGCGCAGCTCCTCGATCCCGGCGCGCAGCTCATGCAGCTGGAGTGTGAGTAGCCGGCCGTCGCTACCAAGCTCGACGACGTAGGTGTCCAGTTCCTCCTCCAGCCGCCGCACCATCTCCAGTCGCTGCGCCACGAGGGCAAAGTCCCTGACTGTTACCTGATCTTGGACCTCCAGTGAGGACAGCCGGGTCGTGACCTCCCAGAGCCGCTCTTGGTACCGTTCCAAGGTCTGCAGCGCCTGGTGGGCCCTGGTCAAGATCTGATCGGAATGTTCGACGAGATGGCGTCGGTGATCCAGGTAGAGAGCGATGGTGGACATCGATGCCGAAACCGAGACGACAGGCAGCCCGGACTGGCGTGACACCCGGTCAGCCGTGCGATGCCGAGTGCCAGTTTCAACAGTGTCGATGTTCGCGTCGGGCATGAGCTGAACCCCGGCACGGATGATGCGGTCGTTCTCCCAATCGAAGATGATCGCGCCATCCATCTTGGCCAGCTCACGTAGGGCAGTAGGCGTATAGACGACATCGAGTGCGAAGCCGCCAGTCGAGATCTGGGAGATGATCTTGTTCCGGCCGAGCACGACCAGCGCGCCGGTACGCCCCCGCAGAATTCGCTCGAAGCCATCGCGGAGGGGCGTACCCGGTGCCATCATCGCGAGGTAGTCCAGCAGCCGGCGGTGCTGATCGAGGTCTGACGCCACAACTGCTCCCTCCGGTCAGCCTCAAAAGATCGAAAACGGGGGCGGGTCGTGCCGCGCCGTTGCGACCAGACCCACTCCCTCGGCCGACCGTATCAACTGCTCCACTCCCCTGACGCGCAGCGTCGTGTCAACTCGGCGGAAGCAACGCCAGCGCCGCGAGCGCCTGCTCGACTGTCGTCACCGAATGCACCAGCATTTCCGCCTGACGCGTCATGGTCTGCTCCCGAGGGTCTCGGAGTTCGGCGGGGATGACCGCTTCACCGGAACCGAGCCTCGCTGCCTCGTTGAGCCGGCGATCGGTTCCGGGCACACGGCGCAGTTCACCGGCGAGGCCGATCTCGCCCAAGGCTACGATGCGCTGCGGCACGGGCCTGTTGCACGCCGCTGAGGCGATGGCGAGTGCAGCCGCCAGATCCGCTGCCGGATCGCTCACCTTCGCTCCACCGACCGTGGAGACGTAGACGTCGCGATCGTTGAGCCGCAGGCCGCAGCGTTGCTCCAGCACCGCGAGCACCATGGCAATCCGTCCGGACTCGACACCGTTCATAATGCGGCGCGGTTGCGCAAATGTCGGTTTGGCGACCAGCGCCTGTATTTCGGCAAGCAGAGGCCTGCGGCCCTCCACAGTGACTGTCACCGCAGTGCCGGGCACCGGTTCGCAATGCTGTGAGGTGAACAGGCCTGAGGGATCGGGCACCTCGAGGATTCCAGATTCGACCATTTCGAAGCAGCCGACTTCATCGGCGGGGCCGAAGCGGTTCTTGGTGGCGCGTATCATCCGAAAGCCGGAGTGGCGATCACCTTCAAATCCGAGCACCACATCGACCAGATGTTCCAAGAGCCGAGGACCAGCAATTGCCCCATCCTTGGTCACGTGCCCGACGATGATCACTGCCATCCCGCGCCGCTTCGCCACCCGCACCAATGCACCTGTCACTTCGCGAACCTGGGTTACACCACCGGGTGACCCCTCAGCCTCAACGGTGCCGATCGTCTGCACCGAGTCGAGCACCATGAGGGACGGCTGCACTTCCTCGATGTGGCCGAGTACGGTGCCGAGATCGGTCTCGGCTGCCAGGTAGAGCTGATCAGCGACCGCGTTGGTACGCCCCGCGCGTAGCCGCACTTGGGCGGCTGATTCCTCACCGGTCACGTAGAGGGTGGTATGGCCGCCTTGGGCCCAGCGGGCTGCGACCTCGAGCAGCAGGGTGGACTTTCCCACGCCGGGTTCCCCAGCAAGCAGGACCACCACCCCCGGGACCAAGCCGTCGCCGAGCACACGGTCCAATTCGGCTACTCCAGTGCGGACATGAGTTGCCAGAGCGGCGTTGACCTTGCCGATCGGAACCGCCTTGCTGACCGGAACCGATGTTGAGATCTGGCTCAGCTTTGGCGCGGCTTGCTCGACAACGCTTCCCCACGTTTGACACTCGCCGCAGCGGCCAACCCAGCGACTCGACCTCCAGCCGCATTCAGTGCAGGCGTAACTAGGTTTGGTGGTCGTCTTGGGCATGCCGGAGACGTTAGAACTCCGGGCTGACAGTTCTCGAGACTCGCTGACGGAGCGCTGCGGCTACTCTGACGACAGCACAGTTCGTCCCTGGGAGTGCCATGACCATCGAGCCTGCTCGCGACGTCCGCCTGGTCACTGCGGACGAGAGAGCCTGGTTCGTCGCCGGGGCGTTGCTTATCGCTGCTTGCCTGGTAACGGCATTCTCGGTCATCCGTCAGTGGTCACTGTGTGGGGCAAGCACCACATCTCAGGACTGCGTGGCGTTGCAACAGACCATGAACATGCTGCCGATCCAAGCCGACACGATGGCGCTGCGCGTTCCCTGGGCAGCCCCCTTAGCCGCGTTGGGGCTCACGCTTGCTACCTGCGCCTGGATCGCTTTCTTGCTGCTGCACCCGTTGGGTCGCGGCATCAAGATCGCCGGGGCGCTCGTCGCCGTCCCGTTGCTGATCATGAGCATCGGCGGGTGGTTCGGAGTTTGGGCGGTCGGGAGTTGGGTGGCTTACGGCGGTGCCTTGATCATCCTCGGAACGATCTCGGAGCTCCTGGCCATTGGCTTCCTGGTCTACGCGACGATGAGTCGGGAAGCGATGAGCCTCAGCACGACGCAGCGGCTGGTGGTCTTGGCCTTCGGCGTCACCGCGTTTGGCACCATGCATCAGTCCGCGGAGTTCATTCTCTTTGGCCTCTTTGACCAGGCAGGCCAAGGCGTGCCGCCCTATTTGGGCCTTGGTACGGCATTCACGCTCGGCTTGACCGGTGCCGCGGTGATCTGGCTCACCCTGCGGGCGCGCAAGAAACCTCGTCGCCATGAGGTTTCGATCCTTGGGTAGCGCAACTACGGGGCAGTCGGTTCCGCAAGCGTTGCGGCTACCTTCAGGACGAGTTCATTGGCAGCTGGCTCACCGACCGTAATACGAAGGCCATCCCCGTCACCGCCAGAGGCGTACTGCCGCACCGCCACCCCGGAGCGGGCAAAGGCCGCTGCGTACGCCTCAGTGTGCGGGCCACCCGGCAACCA
>JBKOUS010000133.1:0-3468 GCA_046723505.1 Actinomycetota bacterium | reverse complement strand
TCTGGGGTCGAGGCGCGGTGGACATGAAGGACTTCGACGCCATGGTGCTCAGCGTGGTACGCGCTCGCGCTCGCGCCGGAGCCCCGCCACGGCGGCCGATTCGGTTGATCTTCACCGCTGATGAGGAGGCTGGCAGCGGATTGGGCTCCAAGTGGCTGGTCGAGGAACATCGCGAGGTCGTGGAGGGCTGCCAAGAGGCGATCGGCGAGGTTGGCGGCTTCTCATTGACTGTTCGTGATGATCTCCGGCTCTATCTGATCCAGACCGCCGAGAAAGGAATGGCCTGGCTCGATCTGATTGCTGAGGGCCAGGCCGGGCATGGCTCCCTCCGTCACGATTTGAACGCGATCACTGAGCTCAGCGCGGCGGTCGCCAGGATCGGCACCTACCAGTGGCCGCGGAAGATCACCGACCCCCAGCGAGCCTTCCTGGAGGCAGTTGCCGAGGCATTCGAAGTTGATCATGATCCGGACCGGGTCGAGGAGACTCTGGCGCACCTTGGCGGCATCGCGCGGATGGTTGCTGCGACGATGTCGAACACCGCCAACCCCACCATGCTCTCCGCCGGCTACAAGCACAATGTGATCCCGGGCCGTGCCGAGGCTGGCGTCGACGGCCGGTTCCTGCCGGGCAGTGAGGAGGAGTTCTACGCCACTATTGCCGATCTGATAGGCGACAACGTTCGCTACGAGATCCTCACCTACAATCCGTCGGTCGAGACCCAGTTCTCGGGCGCCCTGGTCGAGGCTATGCAGGTCTGCTTGCAGGCGGAAGATGAGGGCGCCCGGGCTGTGCCTTATCTGTTCAGTGGGGGTACCGATGGGAAGGCTTGGCAGAGCGTTGGCATTCGGTGTTTCGGCTTTGCTCCGCTACGGCTGCCTCCAGACCTGGACTTCATGGGCATGTTCCACGGCGTCGACGAGCGAGTACCCACCGATTCCCTGGAGTTCGGCGCCCGCGTTCTAGACCGCTTCCTTGACAGGGCGTGAGTGTCCGGACTCCAAGCGCGATGCGCGAATGCCTCACCGCACACCTTGGGCGCCCACTATATTGGCCCGCAATGACGGTACGTCGTGTCGAGTATGAGGTGGAGCGAGTCCGGCTGGGCCGCCACCTCTCGCGCAACGCTGTTCGACAGTTGTTGACCGATCACGCAGAGTACGGCGGCTGGGAACTTGCCAGGCTGCGGCGCTACGGAGACGGTACCCGGGAGGCGTGGATCCGTCGCAAGATCATCCGGTTTCCCCGGCGCTAACACGCTCACTCGATCGGCGCATAACTCCGACCTATCAGCGTCGCAGCGGGCTATAGCGCGCTGAGACGCCGCCATCTCAGCCCTGATCACGCTGGCACCAACTCAGCGTGCGGCATTCGGCCCGCCGGAGACATCGTCGAGTGCCGAGGCAATCTCGGCTGGCAGCCTCTGGCCCTCCACTGCCAGGGCCGGGGCCAACTGGCCTGCGGTACGGGCGCCGAGCAGCGGAGCGGTGACGCCCGGAGCGTCGCGTACCCAGAGCAAGGCCACCTGGAGTGGGCTGAGATCCAATCCTTCGGCCGCTCGGACGACCGCCTCAACCACGCCACGGCTGCGCGGCTCGAGATACGGCTCGACGAACCAGGAAAAGTGGTCGGTCGCCGCCCGGGATCCGCGGGGGGTGCCATTGCGGTACTGCCCCGTCAGTACTCCGCGGCCAAGTGGTGACCACGGCAAAAGACCCATATCAAGGGCCCGCACGGCTGGGAGCACCTCGACTTCAGCCCGGCGCGCGAGCAGGGAGTACTCGACCTGAACGCTGGTGATGGGCGTACGACCCGGAAACGCTCGTTGCCAGGTTGCGGCCTGTGCAGTTTGCCAGCCGACGAAGTTCGATACCCCGGCGTAGCGCACCCTGCCGGTTGACACGGCGTAATCCATCGCGTCCAGCGATTCCTCAATGGGAGCCTCACCCCACGCGTGGATCTGCCACAGATCGATGTAGTCGCTCTGGAGCCGCCGCAGCGATCCGTCAAGATCGCGGAGCAACGCGCGCCGCGACGTGTCGACGATGCGCTTGCCGTCCCTGATCACGAACCCGGCCTTGGTGGCGATCACGACCTCGTCCCGGTTTCCGAGCTCACGGATCAGTCGGCCGACGATGCGCTCAGCATCGCCCGCGCCGTACGCGGCGGCAGTGTCGATCAAGGTGCCGCCGGCGGCGCAGAACATCTCGAGCAAGGCATGAGCGTCCTCTGCCGGTGTGTCGCGGCCCCAGGTCATAGTGCCAAGCCCGAGCCGCGAGACGCGCAGCCCGCTGCTCCCGACCTGCCGCGTTTCCATGGGGGAGACCCTAACGGCCTGCCGGGCTCTTTGCTCCGCGAGCGGGTAGGCGCCAGCATTAAGGTGCGTGCCGCGTGAGCAGGGAGATACACCTCCGGCATTAACGTGTCTGCCATGCGCCTGGGGGTCAATCTCGGTTATTTGGTCGGATCCGATGATCCGCATGGGCAGTTGCGGCTGACACAGCATGCTGAGGCCACGGGCTGCGCTGTGGTCTGGGCGTCTGAGGCGTACGGCTCAGACAGTCCCACTGTCCTCGCCTGGCTTGCTGCCCAAACGTCGACAATCGAGGTGGGCTCGGCGGTGATGCAAATCCCGGCCCGAACCCCTGCCATGACCGCGATGACCGCCGCCAGCCTCGATGTGTTGACGGGGGGCCGCTTTCGGCTGGGCCTTGGTGTGTCCGGACCACAGGTATCGGAGGGCTGGCATGGCGTACGGTTCGACAAGCCTTTGGCTCGAACGCGGGAGTACATCGCGGTGGTCAACAAGGCGCTGTCGCGGTCGACGGTGGCTTTCAGCGGTGAGCACTACCAGCTGCCGCTTCCGGATGGGCCGGGCAAACCACTCAAGCTGACCATTGCTCCGATCAGTGAGCACATTCCGATTTATCTCGCCGCAGTTGGGCCGAAGAACCTTGAGCTTGCCGGCGAGCTGGCTGATGGGTGGTTGGCCATCTTTTACGCCCCGGAGTTTGCGCCAGAGCAGCTGGACAAGGTGCGGTCCGGCCGCGCCCGGGTCGGCAAGGGCCTCGTCGGCTTCGACGTCGTCCCAAGCGTGCCACTGGTTGTGGGCGCAGATCCCCGCATCTGTGCTGATCAAGTCCGCAGCTACGCGGCCCTGTATTTAGGCGGGATGGGCAGCCGTGAGAAGAACTTCTACAACGAGCTCGCGGTGCGGATGGGCTTTGGCGAGACCGCGGCAGTGGTGCAGGACCTGTTTCTAAGCGGGAGGCATCGCGACGCCATGGCGGCCGTCCCATTCGACTTCATCGATCAGACCTCGTTGCTGGGCGATCGTGACCGTATCGCCGACCGGCTTCAGATGCTAGCTGGATCGGGAGTGACCACGTGCGCATTGGTACCGCACGGCGGCTCCGTCGAGGAGAAGATCAATGCCCTCACCGTGGCCGCCGAAGCGCTGGAACGCTC
>JBKOUS010000136.1:0-8928 GCA_046723505.1 Actinomycetota bacterium | reverse complement strand
GATGCCCAGGCTGCGCAGCGCGACGATGCGGTGGAGGCGCCGGACGTCGCCGCTGGTGTAGCAGCGATGCCCGCCCTCGGTCCGCGACAGCGGCGACAGCAGGCCGAGCTGATCGTAGTGGTGCAGCGTCCGGACTGTGAGCCCGGTCTCGCGGGCCAGCTCGCCGATCCGCCACGTCCGGTCATGTCGTGACATGCCTTCTCCCTCGCTTGGTGATGCACGATCGAGCTTATAACCTGACGTTACGTCAGGTTCAAGTCATGCGAGAGAGAAGGTGCGAGGGATGGGAAGTGAGTGCGCGATTGCCACTGGACGGGCTCGCGGCATCCGATCGCGACTGAGATCAGGCCGCGATCGGTAGCGCTCAATCTCACCCGGGTCGGGTGAGGCGTAACCGGGACGCTGCATGCCACGTTTATGCCAACGGTAACCGTGGAGGTTGACCGATGTGACTGTTGAAACCCGTCGCCTGGCGGCCCGCTTCCGTACGCGGCGCTCTGCGGCGATCGCCGGAATCGTCTTTGGGGTACTGCTCCTGGCGGCGATGATCATGCTACGCATCGCCCTCTCAGAAGGTAGCCTGCAAGCGCTTCGGGCCGACGCGCAGCGGCGCACCCTGATTCGGCTCAGTCTTCATTTGGTGCCGTTTGCCGGGATCGCCTTCCTCTGGTTCATCGGTGTTGTGCGCGAGCAGCTCGGCGAGATCGAGGATCGGCTGTTCTCTACGGTGTTCATGGGCAGCGGGCTGCTCTTTCTGGCAATGCTGTTTACGGGAGCAGCCACATCGGCCAGCTTGATGGCGATGCTCGCTGGAGCGGATGTAAACGCCGATGTCTTCGCGTACGGCGGCGAGACTGCTCGAGGCCTCATCTCTGTCTACGCCATGCGGATGGCGGCGGTGTTCACGATCTCGGTGAGTACCGTCGGGATCCGGACCGCGGGACTGCCCCGCTGGGTCTCATACCTCGGATACGCTATCGCCCTGGTTCTTCTGGTAGCGGCCGCCGAGCAGCGGTGGACGCAACTGGTGTTTCCTTCCTGGGTTTTGCTGGTCAGTGTGGTGCTGCTCCTCGTTCGCCCAGGGAGCCGCGCACGCACGGTTGAGGTCGGTCCTGGAGACACCTGAAGCCTTTTAGTGCAGAGGATCTAGCCGCGCTCGGGTCGCCAGTTTCGCTTCTCATCGCGGCGGGTAGGGCGTCGTGTCGAAGCGCACTGTATAACTGTCTCCTTTAGAGCGAAGAATCGATGGTTCCATCCGATCCGTACCACGGCACAGGCCCGACCTCCACACGTGTTAAGCACCGGCGCAGTACATCACTGACCATTCACGTTGCCTCTGGTTCGGGAGCGCATGTTACGACAAGCAAGGCGGCGCCTGGCATTCAAAGTCGATATCACACTCATGAGCTCCTCGGCCGTGGAGGAATGTCTGAGGTCTATCGCGGTTTCGATGTCCGGCTGAGACGCCCGGTCGCGATCAAGCGGCTGCGCTCCGACGTAGCGAACAATCCGGTCTTTCGCGCGCGTTTCCGCCGAGAGGCTGAGGCAGCGGGAAGGCTCCACCACCCAGCCATTGTGGCGATCTACGACACCGGCGAGGAGCGCGAAGCGACGGGTCCCTCGATTCCTTACATTGTGATGGAGCTGGTCGAGGGACGCACTCTCCGCGATGAGCTCCATGAGGCGGGGAAGCTGCCGGTCGTACGAGCGCTCGAGGTAACGGCCGCCGTGCTTGATGCGCTCGCCTGCAGCCATGCAGCCGGCATCATCCACCGCGACGTCAAGCCCGCGAATGTGATGCTCAGCAAGACTGGCGAGATCAAGGTGGCCGACTTTGGGATTGCGCGGCCGGCCTCGGAGACCACTGGCACCGTCACCCTGGCTGGGACGGTGATGGGCACTCCGCAGTACCTTTCACCAGAGCAAGGCCGAGGCGAAACCGTCGATGTGCGCAGCGACATCTACTCAGTTGGCTGCATGCTTTTTGAACTCCTGGTCGGCGAGCCACCCTTCAGCAGTGACTCACCGCTGAGCATTGTTGTCCAGCACATCTCCAATGCTCCAGCTCTACCCAGCGCAGGAAACGCCGATATCTCGGGAGACATTGATTCGATCGTCCTGAAGGCGCTGGCCAAGGACCCGGCGGACCGTTACCAGACGGCCTGGGAAATGAAGGCCGACGTCGAGAGCGTCCTCAGTGGGAATCGACCGGCCGCGACTGCACTGCTCGAAGCACCCACAGTCGAGCAATCGGCTCTGCCAGGCAGCCCTGCGGGCCGAACGGATCAACTGAAAGCGACCCACGTCCTAGCCGTCGTGACCGCCGTTCTCATCGTCGTGGTAGGCGCCAGCGCATTCAGCGGGTATCGATCCAGAGAATTCTTCTGCCTCCCAAGCGCCACAAGATGACACGTCCACAGGGACACAGCCGAGTGCGGAAGACGACAGCAGTGGGAAATCCGAAAAAGGCAAGAAGCACGGGAAGTCTCAGTACCTACGCGTCACCCAAGATCGCTGAGGTTCACATGCGGCCGAGTTAGCGGGCGCTAACGGCGATAGTGGGCGCGACTCGGAGCGCATTAGCGGCGATTGTCAAGGCTGGGTTGAGGGCGGCCGAGGACGGGAAGAAGCTGCTGTCAACAACGAACAAGTTGCTGACGTCGTGGCTGCGGCAGTCGGGGTCCAGAACACTGGCGGACGGATCGGTGCCGGCCACTGCGGTGCCACACATGTGGGAATTGGTCGCGATCCCCATACGTTCGGTAAGCACGATTGGGTAGCCGGCTTTGCGGATCGCACGGTTGACTCGTTTGACGAGCTCATGATGCGGGGTGAGGTTGTTCGGGGTCCAGCTGATCATGATCTTGTCGCCGTCGACCGTTACCCGATTGGCAGGCCGCGGCAGATCCTCGGTGGTGAGGTAGATGTCGAGGCTGCGGTCGGTGACCATTTTCAGTGCCCACACTGGCGCCCAGGCCCGGGCCGCTTTGATCATCGGCGCCCGCAGCTTCCCCAGCATCTGGAGGTTGCCGAGCGGGTACGGGGTGTCCGGCCCGGCCTCGTACCAATCGTTGAGTCCGAGGGTCTTCTGCCAGGCGGTGTCATTGCGGCGGCCGGGGTTCACCGCCAGGAAGAAGGTGCTGTTGTGGACCATGTAGTTGCGGCCGAGCAGGCCCGAGGAGTTGCCCAAACCGTTGGCGTGCTGGTCGCTGGCCGACCGCAGCAGTAAGGCTGCTGAGTTCACCGCTCCACCGGCCACGACAAAGGTCTTCGCCTCGATCCTCACAGAGCGTCCGGCTACCTCCGCTACGGCGGCCGTGACAGCATCACCATCGGTGTTGGTGTGCAACCGGGATACGTATCCGCCCAGCAGCAGCCGGACCGTCGGTGACTCCAAGGCTGGCCGGACCGCCCGATTCTCAGCATCGCTCTTGTTGCCGGTCGACGAGGGAGATCCATCGGCCGTGGTGTCAGCCCGCCGCTCGACCATCGAGGGCAAATGCATGCCGTTGGCCATATGGAACGGGTGCAGACCCTGCTGGTGGAGCCGTACGGCAAGCCGCTCGATGGCGGGCTCGTGGCTGAGTGGTGGATAAGGGTAGGGGGTCGAGTGTTCAGGCTCGGTCGGGTCCTCCCCGACTGCGCCGTGCACCTCGTAGAGCTGTTCAGCCTGGCCGTAAAACGGCTCGAGGTCGTCGTAGCTGAACGGCCATCCGGGAGAGACGCCGTCGTGATGGGCCCTCTCTTGGAAGTCGCTGCGACGGAACCGGGGCAGACAGGCGCCGTACATCTTGGTATTCCCGCCGACCCAGTAGTAGGCGCCGGGCTGGAACGGCTGCCCGGTTCTCGCGTCATACCAGGGCTCAGACGTGACGTAGCGCTTCTTGATGAACACGTGGTCGGGCTGGCTGTTCTCTGGCTCTCTGGGCAGGAACCTGCCGCGCTCGATGATCAGTACGTCCAGGCCGGTGTCCTTCAGTGCCCAGGCAAGAGTGCCGCCACCCATACCGGAGCCGATGATCACCACATCGGCAGTCAGCGTGTCTTGATCAGCGGAGACGAGCGCGCCGGGGCGTAGCGGCGGCTGCTGTGATTGCTCAGCCATTGCGGGTGGCAGGTACGACTGGTCGGGATGGAGTGGAATTGATCAAGGCATCGACTTCTTCTCGCTGCGGCATGGCGGCCAGATCACCGCGCCGAGTCGTGACCAGCGCGCCGACGGCAGCACCTTGATCAATTCTTTCTTGCAGGCTGCGGCCGGCGAGTAAGGCCGCGAGGTAACCAGCGGCGAAGCCGTCGCCAGCGCCGACCGTATCAATGGGGGTGACCGTGAAGCACCGGGAGTGAACTGTCCCCCCATCCACGCTCCAGCCGCGAGCACCCGCTGCGCCTAACTTGATCACTACTTGTTGCACACCCCGCCGAAGGTAGAACTGAGCGATGTCGTCGGGTTCGCTTGCTCCGGTGAGTAGTCGCCCCTCTGCAAGCCCTGGCATGACGAGGGTGGCATGAGTGGCGACGGTGTTGATGACTGCGCGCATCTCCTCGCGATCGGGCCACAGGTTGAGCCGCAGATTCGGGTCTAACGACACACTCACTCCCGCAGCGACGGCTGCCTCAACCAGGGTGAACGATGCGGCGCGTACGACCGGCGAAATGCCGAGCGTGATCCCGGTCAGGTGCAGATGGTCGATGCCGTCGAGGGCGATGACGTCGGCGGTAAGCAGTGCGTCAGCGTGCAGCGCGAAGGCCGTGTGGCGACGAACCTGCAGCACCTCGGGATCACCGGTGGCGCCGCCGGCCTTGAACATCAGAGCGGTCGGGCCGCTGGCCCTTCGCACCAGCGGGGTGATCCCCAACCGACCGACAGTGTCTGCCAGGTAGTCGGAATGCGCATCGTCACCCAACACGCTCGCCCAGATGGCGCGAACTCCAAGGTGTGTGAGGCCAACGGCGACATTGAGATCTGCGCCACCTGGAAACCGGGTGAATTGCGTCGCAGTGCGCAGGTCGTCTTCGGTGCTGCTGTAGCCGACGAGGGCTTCGCCGAACGTCAGAACCGTGGGAGGTGACGTCACGACGGCACCGTCTCGCCCACTACGGCGCGTACGGCCCGGCAACGATCGCGGAGCGCGGAAATGCCGCCACCCTTGAGAGCGTCACCAAGCAGTGGCCCGCCAATGCTCACTGCGGCCGCACCGGCAGCCAACCACGCACGTGTTGCGTCAAGATCGACACCACCGGACGGTATCCCCTCAAGATCAGGAAACGGGCCTCGCAGGTGTTTGAGATACCCGGCGCCGACTGTCTGCGCAGGAAAGATCTTGACTGCCGTCGCGCCGGCACCCCAGCCGGCCGCGAGCTCTGTCGGCGTCAGGCCGCCGGGAAAGACCGGAACCTGGCGCTCGACGGCGAGCCTGACCACCGCCAGGTCCATGGTCGGAGTCACCAGGTATTGCGCGCCTGAATCCATGGCACGGTGGGCGTCAGCGACTGCGAGGATGGTGCCGACACCGACATCGGCGGCCTCCGCATACCGGTAGATGAACTCCGGAAGTGCATCGAGCAGACCGGGGGTGGTGAGAGTCAGTTCCAGGCTGAGAATGCCTTCCTCGACAAGCACATCGCAGACCCGAGGCAGGGCGGAGACGTGCGAGGCGCGGAGCACGGCGATTACCTTGCTGCTGGCGAGCCGGTCGCTGAGCGGCGATCGGCTGATCGTCGCGGTCATGGCGCCTGCGCCACGCGGGCCAGGGTTTCGACAAAGAAGTACTCGCCCCACATAACGCTCTCGTCGACTCCCAGCTGCTTGGCCTCATGGTAGGAGCCGTGCTTGAGTATCCCCTCCCAGGTCTCCTCGTGGGCCAGGAACTCTGGCTGGCATAAGCGGGCAATAGTGGCCTCGGCATGGCTGTGGTAGCGCTCTGCCAAGTCGTCGTCGGCAACAAGTGAGGCGAGCAGGATCAATCCGCCCGCGCCGCAGGCGGCGGCCGAGGACTCCCACCGGCGTACCGGATGGGGCTCGTCGAAATCGTTCGGCGGCACCGGGTCCTGCCCGCTGGTGTGCTCCAGCCAGTAGTCCGCGTTCAGCTGGGCAGTGGCCAGCCAGTGGGGGTTGCCGGTCAGGGCGTACATGGACGTGAACCCGTACAGCGACCAGGCCAGCCCGCGCGCCCAGGATGAGTCGCTGCGCCAACCCTGCTGGGTGGTCTGGCGCAGGAACTCGCCGGAATCAAGATCAAAGATGCCTTCATGGCTGGCCGATCCATCGCCCCGTACCAGATACTTGCGGGTCGTCTCGCAGTGCTGCTCGGCGACGTCGAGCAAATGTTGATCGCCGGTCTCCAAACCGGCGACAGCAATGATGCCGACGTTCATCATGATGTCGATGAAGATCGAATCCGGTGCCAGGAACGAGCGCAAGAACTTGCCCTTGGCGTCGAACCGGCTGGCCATGGTCCTGCCCCCCTGAATGACCACCTGCCGGCGAGCGTCGTCGCCGGTCAGCTCCCACCACTTCTTCCAGGTCGGGCACAACACGAAACCAAGATCGTGAACCTGATCGTCGTATTGACGCTCCTCAACGAGTTTGCTGTAGTGCTCGGCGAGGGCCATCCAGTCCTCGCCGAGTCCAAGCTCATAGAACAGCCACATCTGGCCGCCCAGGAAGCCCTCGCACCAGTTGGTCCAGGCTTCCTTGCCATGCTTCCAGCGACCCTGGTCGGTGTAGAGCGGGAAATAATCGGGATGGTCTTCAGCCAGCCGCGACACCTTGCCTGCGGCGAGCTCGAGGGCGGTGCTGGCGGCCGCCTTCGTCGCCTCGCTGAAGGGCAAGGCGCGGCGTTCGCTAACTCTACGGGAGGCCCAGTACATAGGTTCGAACCTCACTTCTCGCCGACCCCGCCGACCCAGGACGGAGCCTGGGCGCCGGTACGCATGATCATGCTCTTGTGTTCGATGTACTCATCGATCGCCGTGCGACCGAGTTCCCGGCCAATACCCGAGGCGCCATAGCCGCCGAATGAGATTTCGGGAAAGCCGTCCATGTAGCAGTTGACCCATACGGTTCCGGCCTTGGTGGCACGTGCATAGCCAAGGGCTGTGTCGATATCGCGGCTCCAGACTCCGGCGCTGAGTCCGTAGCCCGTGGCGTTGGTGATCTCCACGGCCTCGGCAAGATCAGCAAACCTGACTACCGAGAGCACAGGCCCGAAGATCTCTTCCCGGGCGACTCGTGCGGTCTTCGGTACGCCGGCGAGCACGGTCGGTGAGTAGTAGCGGCCGCGGTCGGAGGTGAGCTGGCTGCCACCGAGCGCGACGGAGGCGCCTTCCTGCTGGCCAAGATCGACATAGCCGCTGACCACGCCAAGGTGTTTCTCGGAGATCAGCGCTCCGACCTTGGTGGTCGGGTCAAGCGGATCGCCGACCGAGACGTCTTGCGCGCGTTCCACGACCCGTGCGGTGAATTCGTCGGCAATGTCGTCGTGCACTAGGAGTCGCGATCCGGCGTTGCAACACTCGCCCTGGTTGAAGTACGCGCCGAAGACGACCTTTTCCAGCGCTGCATCGAGGTCGGCGTCGGGGAAGATCACCTGCGGGTTCTTGCCGCCCAGCTCGAGGCTCACCTTCTTCAGGTTCTTGGCGGCGGCCTGGGCAACCATGCGCCCGACGCCGGTGGATCCGGTGAACGTGGTCATGTGGGTGCCGCGGTGGCTCGACAGCCAGCCGCCAACATCTCCGCCGCCGTGCACTAGGTTGACAACCCCGGCGGGTAGCCCTTCGTCATGCAAGATCTGAACGAGGCGAGTCGTGGTGCCGGGCGTGAGATCGCTGGGCTTGACTACCGCAGTGCAACCGACCGCCAGCGCGAATGGCAACTTCTGGGAAACGATCAAGAGCGGGAAGTTCCACGGAGTGATCACTCCGACCACACCGACAGCTTCCTTGACTGTCACGGCCAGGTAGTTGGGGCCCAAACCGTTGTGGGCGTCGCCGTGCGCGTGCTGGGCGAGGCTGGCGGCGTAGTACCAGATGCCCGCCGCGCTGGTCACCTCGTCCGTGGCCTGTGCGATGGGCTTACCGGACTCCAGCGTCTCGATCAAGGCCAGCTCGTCACATTCAGCTTCAATTCGCGCGGCGACCTGCCGCAGCAGCGCGGCGCGTTCCGCACCGGAGGTTCGCGGCCAGTCACCGGTGCTGAAGGCCTGATGGGCTGCGGTGACGGCGGTATCGACATCGGCCTCGCTGGCGCTGTGGTAGCTGGCGACGCGGATGTCGTGAGCTGGGCTGTCGCGCAGCACCGCCTCCCCTCCACCGTCGATTTCGCGGCCGTCGATGATGTTGGGCCATGTGTTGGTGGTGATGCTGGTCGGGGCAGTGCTGGTGATCATGGTCATGGGGATGCTTTCGGTCAGGCGCTGTATGCGCACGCGGGTTCACATTCCGCGGTAGTGCGGGTTGCGTTTCTCGGTGAAGGACTCGAACCCTTCGGCGGCGTCCTCGGTAAAGGCGGTGGCGGCGGAGCTGACTTGCTCCATAGATGAGAAGGCGTCGCCGGCGTCGACTGCCTGTTTGGCCATCTGTACCGCGATCGGCGCCCGCTCCGCGATCCTGACGGCCCAGGCGTGGGCGGTGTTGATCACATCCGGCTTCGGGGCCAGCTGGTTGACGACGCCCCATGCCAGGGCCCGCTCGGCGGTCAGCGGCTCGCCGGTGAAGATCAGCTCCTTGGCGCGGCCGGCGCCTACCAAGTCGCGGAGCCGGCCGGTTCCGCCCCAGCCGGGCAGTGTGCCGATGCCGACCTCGGTCAGGGCCAGTGTGGCGTCGTCAGCGAGGATTCGTAGGTCGCAGGCGAGGGCTAGCTCGAAGCCGCCGCCGTACGCGTTGCCGGATACGGCGGCGATGGTGGGCTGCCGTAGCCCCGCCAGG
>JBKOUS010000142.1:0-8397 GCA_046723505.1 Actinomycetota bacterium | reverse complement strand
GCCGATGCCGAGCATGCCCAGCGGTCATTACGATGGTTTGCTCGCCGCTGGGTCGAGCCGGACCGACAAGCCCTGTCCCAACCCGGAATCACCGAGCTGATAGCTGCGACATTGGCCGAGGCGTTCCGACAGGGGGCACGCGGAGCTGCCTACGAAGGCACTCTGTTCGGCCGCCCCTGGGGCTTCCCGCTTCGCGACATTACGCACCCAGCGATGCATCTTTGGCACGGCGAACGCGACCGTGAAGTCCCGATTAAGGTGGCACGCGCGGTGGCTGCCGAACTGCCGACTTGCAGCGCCACCTACCACTCGAGCGATGGCCACATCTCCCTGATCGTCAACCATGCCGACGAGATCGTGGGCAGGCTCACCGTGCGCCCTCCCGCACGCCCATAGGCCGTATCAGGGCCCACCCGCCGAACGACGACAGTGAAGCGCCGACAGGGTTTCGAGGCCCGACGGGAGCAGTCGGAGAACCCCACATGACGAACTCAGCGACGAAGACGGTCCGCTCCGATACGGCTGTTGAGAAGGGGTCCCAAACGTGGACTCGAGAGCAGCGCGAGGCCGAACGGGGCGGCTGACGCGGCAAGCACGGTGACTACGAGTTCATGGCGCGAATGCTGCCGGATCTGCGCCGGGCCTGCCGCCGATGCGAAGCTGCAGGTCCTGCCTTGCGCGGCGATCTGGATAGCAGTCCTTTCTAGCGGCGGTCGCCCCAAGTCCACCGCAATGGAAGGCGAAGCGCGCTCGATTTGATCACTCGCTTCCGCACTATCGTGAGGGCATGTTGGCAGACGACCAACGGTCTCAGTGGCTTGCTTCGGACGAGGATCGCGAAGAGGCACTCCGAGCGCTTCGGCAGGCCGAACTCCAATTGATAACTCCAGCTGGCCGCGCGTTACGGTCCACAGACGCCGTTGCACACCTCCGCGATGCTCACCGGCTCGCTCAGCTGGGACAACAAGCACCTCTGCTCCCTCCTCCTCAGCACGGCGCGCGCGCCATCCCCGACGCTCGCAGCTGTGTCAGAAGCTGCTCGCGCATCGCGCGCATGGATCCGCCTACTTCGTCGTCGTTCGCAGAGGAAAAGCACCTCTGCTCCCTCCTCCTCAGCACGGCGCGCGCGCCATTCCCGACGCTCGCAGCTGTACGTTGCTTACGTGGGGCCGGGCTGCGTCGACTATTACCCCGGTTGGGTCGAGCACCCTGATCGGGCGTTCGGAGTGCTTCAGGACCAGATTGCCTGGGAGCAGCACGCCCTCACGCTTTACGGCCGCACCATGCGCACGCCTCGACTAACCGCCTGGATGGGGGACGGTGTCTACCGGTACTCCGGCATCGCTAACGAGCCGGCCCCATGGCCGACAGCGCTGGCAAGCCTGCGGGAGCGACTTCGGCAGGAGCTGGGTGTGGACTTCAACTCCTGCCTGGCCAACCTCTATCGGGACGGCACGGATTCAATGGGCTATCACAGCGACAACGAGCCCGAACTGGGTCCGCGACCAACCATCGCGTCGGTCAGCCTCGGGGATCGTCGCCGGTTCGTGCTGCGGCATCGCGGGACCCACGCAAGGTGGAGCTGGGATCTGGGGCATGGCGATTTGCTCGTCATGCGGAACGAGTCGCAGAGCGACTACGCGCACGCGGTCCCTAAGACGTCCCGCCAAGTCGGGCCTCGAATGAACCTCACCTTCCGGAACTTCCGGGCGCAATCCTGACCTGGCCACGGAAGGCGGCGGAACCTCCTCGTTTGCACTCAGAACGGTCTGCGGCCGCCTCGTGGCCCGGCGCCCACTGGGACCGCGGGTCGCTCCTCCTCAGGTTCCTCAATGGCTGCGGTGAACTGCGAGTTATAGAGATCGTAGTAGTGCCCGCGGGCCTCGAGCAGCTCCTGGTGGGTTCCTTGCTCGACGATCTGGCCGTCCTCCATGACCAGGATGACGTCGGCATCTCGGATGGTGGAGAGCCGGTGAGCGATCACAAAGCTGGTCCGATCCGTCCGCAGCGCCGCCATGGCCCGCTGCACCAGAACCTCGGTACGGGTGTCGACCGAGCTCGTCGCCTCGTCCAAGATCAGCAGCGCTGGGTCGGCAAGGAAGGCCCGGGCGATAGTGATCAGCTGCTTCTCGCCGGCGCTGATATTGCTGGCTTCCTCATCAAGGACAGTGTCGTAGCCGTCCGGCAATGCATGTACGAAGCGATCAACATAGGTCGCCTCGGCCGCGGCATGGATCTCTTCATCGCTGGCCGTAGGCCGGCCGTAGGCAATGTTGTCACGGATGGTGCCATGGAACAGCCAGGTATCTTGCAGCACCATACCGATGTTGCCCCGCAGCGCCGACCGTGGCACCGTCGCAATGTCCACTCCGTCGAGGGTGATGCGGCCGCGGTCAAGCTCATAGAACCTCATGATCAAGTTGACGAGCGTCGTCTTGCCAGCACCCGTCGGACCAACGATGGCCACCGTGCTTCCCGGCTCGGCTACCAGTGACAGATCCGTGATCAGCGGCTTCGCCTTGTCGTAGGAAAACGAGATGTGCTCGAACGCCACGCGCCCGCAGGTCGGGTTGAGCGCACTGGCTTCTTCGGGCACCTGTTCTCCTTCGTCGAGCACCTCGAAGACGCGCTCTGCCGATGCGACACCGGACTGCAGCACGTTCGCCATCGAAGCCATTTGAGTCACCGGCTGGGTGAACATCCGCGTGTACTGAATGAAGGCCTGTACGTCGCCGAGGCTCATCGTGCCGCTGGCGACACGGAGCCCGCCGACCACGGCAATCGCCACATAGTTGAGATTTCCGATGAAGAACATCGTCGGCATGATCAAACCGGAGACGAACTGGGCGCCAAAGCTGGATCTGAACAGCACCCGGTTCCGCTCCGCGAAGACCGTCTCGACCTCATGCTGCCGGCCGAACACCTTGACCAGCGACTGGCCGGTGAAGGCCTCTTCGATGTGGCCGTTCAGCTCTCCTGTCGACTTCCATTGCTGGATGAAGAGCTTTTGGGAGCGCTTTCCGATCAACGCTGTCACCAAGATCGATACCGGAATCGTCACCAGCGCGATGAGCGCCAGCACCGGCGATACGACAAACATCATCACCGTGACGCCGATGACGGTGAGCACGGCTGTCAGGAACTGGCTCAGGGTTTGCTGCAGCGCTTGGGAGATGTTGTCGATGTCATTGGTCACCCGGCTTAGCAGTTCGCCGCGGGTTTGCTTGTCAAAGTAGCTGAGTGGCAGCCGGTTGATCTTTTCCTCAACCTGGCTACGCAGCGTGTAGATGGACCGCTGCACCGCTCCGTTCAACAGGTAACCCTGCAGCCACAAAAACAACGAGGCCACCAAGTACAGAACCAGCGCTAGCAGCAGCAGCTTCGCCAACAGCGTGAAGTCGATGCCCTGGCCCGGTATCACGTCCAACCGCTGGATCATGTCAGCAAACTGACCGTTGCCTTGGGCACGCAATTCAGCGACCACCTGCTCCTTGGAAGCCCCATTCGCCATGTTCTTGCCAAGAACGCCGGTGAAGATCACATCTGTGGCCGTGCCCAAGATCTTCGGGCCCAGTACGTTCATCACGATGCCGGCAACCGCGAGCAGAACTGCCAGTACCAAGATCATCCGCTCCGGTGCCAAGTGCCCGAGCAGCCGCCTCAGCGATGGAAGAAAGTTCAGCGACTTCTCAACCGGCCGCGCTTGTCCAAACATGAGCCTGGAGCCGGCTGGCGGACCATACTTCGGTCGCTCTGGCGCCCTCGGTGCGGTCTGTCCATTGCCACTCGAGGGGGCCGTCTGGCCGTTGCCACTCACGCGGCGGCCTCCTCTGCACTGAGCTGCGAGTCGACAATCTCCGCGTACGTTGGGCAGTGCGCGAGTAGTTCATCATGTGTCCCACAGCCGACCACTTCGCCGTGCTCGAGCACAACGATCTTGTCCGCGTCCGCGATGGTCGCCACGCGCTGCCCCACGATGATTTTCGCAGCCTCAGCAGTCTCCCGCTGCAACGCGGCACGCAGCCGTGCGTCCGTGGCAACATCGAGTGCTGAAAAGGAGTCATCGAAGACATAGACCTCCGGCCGCTTCACCAGCGCCCGTGCAATCGCGAGGCGTTGTCGCTGACCGCCGGAAACATTGCTGCCACCCTGGGAGATGGACGCCTCTAGCTGCCCGGGCATTCCGCGTACGAACTCTTCAGCCTGGGCCACCCGAAGAGCCCACCAGAGCTCCTCGTCCGTGGCATCCGGATTGCCATATCGAAGGTTGCTGCCGACAGTGCCGGAGAAGAGAAGGGCCTTTTGCGGCACCAGCCCGATGCGGCTCCAGAGCAGTTCCGGATCGCACTCCCGCACTTCAACGCCGTCCACCTTGACAGAGCCACCGGTGGCATCGAACAGCCGCGGGATCAGTGAGATCAAGGTGGACTTGCCGGCGCCCGTCGAGCCGATGATCGCGGTCGTTTGCCCGGGCTCGGCGGTGAAGCTTATCTCCCGCAACACAGGTGACTCGGCTCCCGGGTACGTGAACTCCGTATTCTCGAACTCCACCACCCCCGAGGTCGGCAGTTCCATGACCGGATGCAACGGCGGCAGCACCGAGGACTCGGTATCCAACACCTCCTGGATCCGCTCGGCGCACACTGCAGCGCGCGGCGCGATCAGCAGCAGGAAAGTTGCCATCATGACCGACATCAAGATCTGAACCAGGTAGGTCAGAAAGGCGGTCAACGCTCCGATCTGCATGTCTCCGGCATCGATGCGCTGCGCCCCAAACCACAGCACGGCCACACTGGAGGCGTTCAGGACGAACATCACGATCGGAAAGATCGACGCCACGTACCGGCCAACTGACGTGGCCGTGGCAGTGAGCTCGGTGTTGGCCCGCGCAAAGCGCGCTGTCTCATACGGCTCGCGGACAAACGCGCGCACCACCCTGATACCTGTGATCTGCTCACGCAGCACCCGGTTGACGGTGTCGATTTGAGTCTGCATCAAACGGAACAACGGCCGCATCTTTCGGATCACCAAGAAGACCGAGATCGCAAGCACTGGCATCGCCACCGCGACCAGCCAGGACAGTCCGACGTCGGTGCGAAGCGCCATGATGATGCCACCGATCATGGTGATCGGCGCTGCAACGAACATGGTGCAGCTCAAGAGCACGAGCATCTGCACCTGTTGCACGTCGTTGGTGTTGCGCGTGATCAGCGACGGCGCCCCGAAGTGATTGAGCTCCTGGGAGGAGAAGGAAAGCACCCGCTCAAAGAGTGAGGCGCGTACGTCACGGCCGAAGCTCATCGCGGTCTTCGCGCCCAGGTACGTCGCCCAGATCGAGCAGCCAACCTGCACCAGACTGACAGCGAGCATCATGCGGCCGGTGCGCCAAATGTAGGCTGTGTCACCCTTGGCGACGCCCTCATCGATAATCGCCGCATTCAGGCTGGGCAGCAGCAATGCAGCCATAGTGCCGGCTAACGACAAGATCAGCAGGCCAGCGATCGTGCGCTGGTAGGGAGCGAGGTAGGCGCGGAGTAAGCGGATCAGCATGATGCCCGCCCGCTGCCTGGTGCCCGGTACCCGCAGATGCCGTACAGGACAAGATCGACAATCTGCTGTGGTTCGGCGAGTCGGTTATCACCGAGAATGGGATGGCTCATCGAAAAGGTGATCGTTCGCAAAGCGCTGGCGGCCTCCATGACGTCCAGCCGCAGCTGATCTTGGTCCGGCTTGATCAGCGAGGCAATCGCGCTGTTGAGCGCCTCATTGTCCGCCTGCTGTTTGACCCGGAAGCCTTCGTAATCATGGGCCGCCTTCCGCAGCCGCAGCGAGCCGAATAGCGTGATCACCCTACGCAGTCGCTCCTGGAGGATGACGACTGCTGCGATCAACCGCTCCTCAAGGCTCCAGCCCGGATCGATCTGGGTGAGCTCATGGCAGGTGCGCCGGCTGTCAAAAGCGTCTTCGATGACGGCATCGATCAAGGCCTCCTTGGTGGCGAAGGCCCGAAAGATGGTCCCCTCGGCGACACCAGCCGCCTCGGCAATCTGTCTGGTGCTCACTTCGTGGCCGAATCGCTCAAGCAGTGGTTCCGTCGCTGCGATGAGCGCGGCTCGGCGCTCACCGAGCGGCAATGGAGCAGCACGAGTCACCGGGCCAGCATAGTGAGTGAGCACTCACTCAACAAGCCTCGCGGCACGAGAGTTCGCCTTTCAGGCTGAAGCGGGACTATCTGAGGATCTTCCACGGTTGCCCATACTGAGCGAAATGGACAGGAGCATGTTGTGGGCCTAGGCCAGCTGGCCGATGAAGTCTTCGAGGCTGTCATCTTCGACATGGATGGAACGCTTATCGATTCGACCCCGGCCGTGGTCCGCGCCTGGGCCAACTGGGCCAGCGAGTACGGGCTTCCCCCGATCGATTTGCGCATGCATCACGGGACACCCTCAGCTTCGGTGGTGCGCGCTGTGATGCCAGAACATCTGCATGAGGCGGGCATGCAACGCATCACCGAACTAGAGATTGCCGATCTTCATGACGTGGTGGTGCTCCCGGGCGCCCTCGAGGCGCTGGTATCCCTCGCAAGCGCAAAGAACGCGATTGCGACATCTTGTACCGTGCCGCTCGCCGAAGCGAGAATCGCCGCCGCACAGCTCGTGACGCCCTCGGTGCTGGTGACGGCCGATGACGTCGTGCATGGCAAGCCGCACCCCGAGCCATTCCTCGAGGCGGCGCGCCAGCTCGGCGTCGACCCCCGACGCTGCCTAGTGGTCGAGGATGCGCCACGAGGACTAGAGGCAGCTCGGGCCGCCGGTTGTTTCACGCTGGCCGTTCTCACGACGACACCGCGAGAGGCACTCGACGCCCACGCCATCGTCACTGACCTCTCAGACGTCCGGTTCCAGGTGGATCGGGACGGCGTAAGGGTCAGGCTGGCGGGGCAGTTCGATGGTGACCTTCGAGTGGTTCACAGCACTTAGGCCCCGCCAAACCAAGATCAACAAGCGCACTGACGTCGTTCGGTCAGAGGATCCCGACATCGACGAGGTGGTGCTGGATGGCATATGACGCTGCGGCCGTACGGGAGTGGACACCCAGCTTGTCGAAGATGTTGCTGACGTGGCGATGCACCGTTCTTTCGCTCACGAACAGCTCGGCCGCGATCGCGTGGTTTGTCTTGCCTGCAGCCACCAGCTTCAGTACCTCGATCTCACGCGCGCTCAAAGGGCCGACCGCCTGGGTGGGATGCAGTAGCTCCTCGACACGATGCACATCGGGGTGCGCGCCAAGGCGGACGAAGGTTGATCGCGCTGACTCGAGCTCGACCTCGGCAGCGTCTTCATCGCCAACCGCCCGGCACGCCAGGCCGATGAGCACCGTCACCGTTGCCACAGCGTAGGGGGCGTCGACCTCTCTCCAGCACCGCGCCGCGCTTCGCAACAGTGGCAGGGCTGCAGCAGGATTTCCGTCATTGAGAGCAAGCGCGCCGCGGGCCGCGTCGAGCTCGGCCTGCACGCCAGCGGTTGTGTAGACCGCGGCGATGACTGCCAGTTCGGTAGTCGCCTGCCGCGCCGCATCGATGTCGCCGGCCGCCAACATGATCTTGACAGCGGCCGTAAGCAGGTCGAGGCGCTCAAGCTGTCCCTGGGTCTCGGCGAGTGCGCGTCGGATGCCGAGCACCGCCTTGTGCAGCTCGCCTTGGGTCAGCCGCAACAGGGACAGTCCCGGTTGGGTCTGCCCACCCAACTCTGCTGCCTGGCGGTAACTCGCCTCGGCGTCAGGATGCCCGAGCAGCCGGCGTATCTCGGCGAGCTGGTAGTGAGCGTGGCCGGCGACGAGCTGGCCGTAGTTTCCGCTGAGGTCATCGCAGACGAAGGCCACCTCCTCCAGCGCTTCTTGCCAGGAACCGCGCAGGCACATGAGGTATGCGCGATAGATCCGGCAATTGCCGAAGTATGCGCCGCCGAGCCTGGGTAGCGAGTCAAGCCAGGCCCCCAGAGCATGGGTCCACTCACGGGCCCTGCCGAACTCGCGGGCCTCGTGGCACGTGGCGATCGCGCTGCAGTACATCATGCTCGTGGCACGCGGTGACGTGTCGCGCTCCACCACTGGGAGCATCGCCTCGTCCAGCCGGCTGAAACCCTCCTCCAGCCTGCCCGCCTTGATCAATGCCCGTCCCCAGACCGTGGTGGCGAAGGCGATCAGATCGGTCTCACGACGTCCTGACGCCATGTCAGCGGCGCGTGCCAAGAGCTGGGCAGCCTGGTCGTAGTCGCCAGCAGCAATCAAGAAGTAGGCCTCGGTGAAGAGAAACCATCCGTTCTCCACATCCGGCATGCTGCGCCGCACCTGCGCCGCCCAGCCTCTGGCTCGCGCGAACTCCGCGTTGATGATCAG
>JBKOUS010000148.1:0-6759 GCA_046723505.1 Actinomycetota bacterium | reverse complement strand
TCGAGATCGGGGTTGGCAAGGGCAGCCGGCTGGTGCAGGAATTCGACATCACCGATGTAGTGCAACCAGGCAAGAACGTGATCTTGGTGCGGGTGCACCAGTGGTCCTCAATGAGCTATCTAGAGGATCAAGATCAATGGTGGCTGCCTGGGATCTTTCGCGATGTCACGCTGCTGAGCCGCCCACCGGGGGCGGTGGATGACGTCTGGTTGCGTACCGAGTACGCACCCAGCGGCATGGGATTGATCGATCCGGAAATCATCGCCTCCGAGCGCGCATTCCCGCTTGTGATCAAGATTGCCGAGCTCGGCGTCGAGCAGCGCTTCGAGCGGCCTGGCGACATCGCGGCGTTCGCGGTCGGACAGGTCGAGCCGTGGAGTGCGGAGGTGCCGAGGCTCTATGAGGCGCGCGTCAGCTCAACGACCGAGACGCTCATGCTCCGGCTAGGTTTTCGGCGCATTGAGATTGCTGGTGACATCTTCAGCGTCAACGGGACCCAGGTGATCTTCCGCGGTGTGAACCGGCATGAAACCCACCCGGTCCGGGGCCGGATGTTCGACGAGCAATACGCGCGAGCCGACATGATCATGATGAAGCGAGCCGGGATCAACGCAATCCGCACCAGCCACTACCCGCCGCAGCCACGCGTACTTGATCTTGCTGACGAGCTCGGCTTCTGGGTGATCGAGGAATGTGACTACGAGACACACGGGTTTGTCGACTGCGATTGGCAAGGAAACCCGAGCGATGACCCGCGCTGGACGGAAGCCTGCCTCGACCGCATGGAACGTACCGTCGAGCGTGACAAGAACCATCCGTCAGTGATCATCTGGTCCCTTGGCAACGAGGCCGGTACCGGCAGAAACCTCATCGAGATGGCCGACTGGGTGCGGCGTCGCGACCCTGGACGGCCGGTGCATTATGAGGGCGACCACAACTGCGCGTACACCGACATCTATTCACGGATGTACCCGAACTACCTCGAGACCGAGGCGATTGGTGCCGAGAGCGGCTTCATCTCCTACCTCAGCGAGCCCGGCGACGCGGAGCGTGTCCGCAGCAAGCCCTTTGTGATGTGCGAATACGCGCATGCGATGGGCAATGGCCCAGGCGGCCTGCACATCTACGACGAACTGACCGAGCGCTATCGCCGGCTTCACGGCGGCTTCGTCTGGGAATGGCGTGATCACGGACTGTTGACCCGTATCCCAGACGGTACGGAGTTCTACGGCTACGGCGGTGACTTCGGCGAGGTCGTGCACGACGGCAACTTTGTGATGGATGGGATGCTTTTGCCGGACGGTACGCCGACGCCGAGCCTCGCCGAGTTCACCCGGGTGAATCAGCCGGTCGTCTTCGGCCTCGATGGCGGTCTGGTTACGGTCCGCAATCGCTACCACACCTTGTCCACCGAGCACCTGCACTTCGTCGCGGTCAAAGAGGTGGACGGGCGTTCGGTCGCCGAGACGATAGTCCAGGTCCCTGCTATTGAGCCAGGTCAACAGGAAGCGGTCGCAATGCCTGAGGAGCTGGTAAGACCTGGCGACGGCGAGACCTGGCTGACGCTGAGAGCCGAGCTCGCCGTACCGACGGTGTGGGCCGATCATGGGCATGAGGTGGCCTTCGGCCAGTTCGAGTTGACTGCACCGGAATCGATCTCCACACTGCGCAGCTGGCAGGCGCCACCGCTCCTCAAGCCGTCGCAGCCAGTAATCACGCTCGGGCCTGGGCAGTTCGACGCCTACACCGGTCGGCTGCTGCGGCTCTACGGATTGGACGTCGACGGTCCCCGGCTCGAGCTTTGGCGGGGACCAACCGACAACGATCGGAGCAGTGCCCGGGGCTCCTTTGAGCTGGCCAGCCCGGAGGAGACCGACGGCGAAGGCGTACCCGGCCCATCATCGGAACAACGCTGGCGGGAACGGGGCCTGGACCGGCTGATGCACCGGCTGGATCAGATCTTTTACGACCATGATCAACTGTGGGCGGCGGCGCGAGTATCGGCTGCGGGGAGCAATCTCTTCGTCGATGTGAGCTATCACTGGCGGTTAACCGACGGACTCGCGCTGCTTGTCGACGTCGTACCCTCTCCAGGTTGGGACTGCACCTGGCCGCGAGTCGGCGTACGGTTCGACCTGCCGCGTGAACTTCGGAATGCAAGCTGGTTCGGCACCGGGCCACACGAGTCCTATCCCGATACTCGGCTGGCGGCACGGGTTGGCCGCTTCACAGCTGACATCGACCAGCTCAATGTCGCCTATTCGCGACCACAGGAGACCGGGCATCGCAGCGAGTTGCGCTCGCTGGTGATCTCCGACGGAACCGCTGAACAGTTGCGCGTGCTTACCTGGCCGAACCGGAGCCACCATCGGCCTGGCTTCACATTAAGCGCGTATACGCCGCAGCAGCTCGATGGAGCGCGTCATCCGTACGAGCTTGTTCCCGGCGATCGGGTGTACCTGTTCCTCGATGAGGCGGTACACGGGATTGGCTCACGCTCCTGTGGCATGGACGTGTTGCCTGAGCACGCGCTCTGGCCAAGTCACCGGCAGTTCGGGGTTGAGTTTCGCCAGCCGTAGAGGTCAGCCGGCGCTGAAGTAGGCGTTCTCCAAGTAGGTGTTGAGTGCCTTTTCGGTCACCCGAAAACTGCGGCCGAATTGCACAGCCTCGAGCTGGCCAGAATGAATCAACCGATAGACCGACATCTTCGACAGCCTCAGAATTGCGGCCACCTCAGCGACGGTCAGGAACTTGCCAGCCTGGAGGTTGCTCGCGAGCGGAGTCACGCCTCCAGACGCTGACTCTGCCGACTTCGATTCGTCATTCATCATGCGACTCTCAATCTGCACCCCGTTCACGCCGGCTTCCCCTCCAGCGTCGTAGGTACTGAAGTGAGAATAGTGCCAAATGATGCTGTTGGTACAGCAGATACATTGGAAATATTGGTGACACGCCGCTAGCAGGCTTGACGACGAGCTGATTACCTAACTTAGCGACCTCGAGCTGCTCACAGGCTCGGATCCAGACCCAGCTCGGGGAAAACTGCCTGCCGCGTTGCAAGAATCGCCTGATCGACGCGGCTCTGCGGCGTGATGCCCTCATGAAATGGACGGAAGTTGGCAACGGCGCCATCAGACATGGTGAGCGGCGCTGACTCCCCTACTTCGGCTCGCCAGCTCTCAGGCACCGGGGTGCTCGGTTCGATCGGTTGACCACTGACAATGCCGAGCAAATGCGTCCAAGCCCGAGGCACCACATTGAGCACCGAGTAGCCGCCGCCGCCGGTGCTTACCCAGCGCCCAGCGCACAGTTCGTCGGCCAAACTGGCCAGTGCGAGATATGAGGCCCGCTGACCATCAAGGGAAAGATTGAGGTCAGCCAGTGGATCCTGCCGGTGTGAATCGCAGCCGTGCTGGGTCACCAAGACCGTGGGCTTGTGCACCCGGAGGACCGGAGGCACTACGGCGTGAAAGGCTCGAAGCCAGTCGGCGTCGGTGCTGCCGGGCGGAAGTGCGATGTTCACCGCGGTGCCCTCGGCTCCCCGCCCACCAATCTCGTTCGGGAATCCCGTGCCCGGGAACAGGTACGCCGGCGTCTCATGCAGGCTGATGGTCATGACCCGCGGGTCGTCGTAGAAGATCGCTTGTACGCCGTCGCCATGGTGGACGTCCACGTCGACGTAACCCACACGTTCACAGCCGTTGTCCAGCAGCCAGCGGATTGCAATCGCAACGTCGTTGTAGACGCAGAAGCCGCTGGTCATGCTCGGCATGGCGTGATGTAAGCCTCCGCTGATGTTGCAGGCGCGCTGCGCATCGCCAGTCCAGACCCGGCGAGCCGCCTCAACACTTGCCATGGCGACTCGTGCTGCAATCTCATGCATTCCGGGAAAGACCGGGTTGTCACTCGTCCCCAGCCCGTATTGCTGATTGGGCTCGCCGCGCTGTACGGCAGCGATGTAGTCAGGACTATGCACGGTCTGCAGCAACCCAAGATCGATCTCGGGTGCTGGCACGATCTGAAGGCGGTCCAGTACGCCGAGTTGGCGAGCCAGCGAAATGGTGTTGGTGACCCGACCCGGCCCCATCGGATGATCAGATCCGAAGTCGTATTTGGCCAGATCGTCTGAGAAGACGAGCAGCCCAGTCATCCGCGGCCCGTGCCCTGCTTGTCCTCTCGAGCGGCGGCGGCAAGATCACGGCTGCGATCGCGTGCGGCCTCCATAGCGCGCAAGAACGCCGCCCGGACTTTGTGATCTTCGAGCTCGCGTACGGCCGCCGCTGTGGTGCCGCCCGGCGAGGTAACGCGTTCTCGTAGCACCGTGGGATGCTCTCCGGTCTCACGCAGCAGCTTGGCTGAGCCAAGCATGGTTTGCACCACCAGCTCGGTGGCGGTGTCACGTGGCAGTCCGAGATGCACCCCGGCCTCGATCATGGCTTCCACCACGAAGAAGAGATAGGCAGGGCCAGTGCCGGAGATTGCCGTCACGGCGTCCTGGTAACGCTCCGGCACGGTGATCACACGACCCGTCGCCGACAAGATCTCCGTCACGCGATCGAGATGATCTTGGGTACTGTGTGATCCGGGCGAGATGGCGGCCATCCCCTCGTCCACCTGAGCCGGCGTATTCGGCATGACTCGCACCACGGCAACCCCTTCCGGCAAGCGGGACTCGATAAAGGCCGTGTCAACGCCGGCGGCGAGTGACACCACAAGCGCGCCTGGCTTGATCGACTGCGAGATCTCCTTGAGCAGATCGTTCATGTCCTGCGGCTTGACGACCAAGATCACCGTCTCCGCCTCAGCAACCGCCTCGGTGTTTTCGAGCATCTTGATCCCATATTTGGCGGACAGCTCATGCTGCCGCTCCAACCTTCGGTCGGTGGCGACGATCTGGTCTGCGTGCCAACCAGCCCGCAGCAGACCGGACAGCACGGTCTCGCCCATCACACCCGCACCCAGAATGGCCAACGGATGCGCACTCGTGGTCGCATTCGGTGACGTCACAGGGCTCCAGCCCGCCCGCCGGCAACCAGCTGGCTGCTCACCAGCTCCGCAATCTGCACGGCGTTCAGCGCCGCGCCCTTACGCAGGTTGTCGTTTGAGATGAACATGATCAGACCCTTGCCTGGCGGCGCAGCCTGGTCAGCCCGGATCCGCCCGACGAAACTCGGATCCTGGCCGGCGGCGTCCAGGGGCGTCGGTACCTCCATGAGCTGGACGCCCGCAGCGCGAGCGAGCAGGTCAGTCGCCCGGTCCGGGCTGAGCGCCTCAGCGAACTCTGCGTGGACGGCGAGCGAATGCCCAGTGAAGACCGGAACGCGAACACAGGTGCCGGAGACCCGAAGATCGGGGATGTGCAAGATCTTCCGTGACTCATTGCGCAACTTCTGCTCTTCATCGGTCTCGCCCGTACCGTCCTCGACGAACGAGCCTGCCAGTGGAAGGACGTTGTAAGCGATGGCCTTGGCGTAGTTGTTCGGCGCTGGGAAGTCAACAGCGTGACCGTCGAAGGTCAGTTCGCTCGCGCGATGGACAACGGCCTTGGCTTGCCCATCGAGCTCGGCGACACCTGCGCCACCTGACCCTGAGACCGCTTGGTACGTCGCGACTTGAAGGCGTACCAGACCAGCGGCTCGATGCAGTGGCGCTAGTACCGGCATGGCCGCCATTGTCGTGCAGTTGGGGTTGGCGATGATGCCCTTGGGCGGACGGATCGCATCTTCTGGGTTGACCTCGGAGACCACGAGCGGTACGTCCGGGTCCATCCGCCAGGCGGAGGAGTTGTCGATCACAATGGCACCGGCGGCCGCCACCTTGGGCGCGGTCACCAGCGAGGCTGCCTTGCCATTGGAGAAGAGTGCGAGATCGAGTCCCGCGAAGTCAGCGGTGGCAGTGTCCTCCACGATGATCTGATCGTCGCCCCAGGGGAGACGATGGCCCGCGGAACGGGCTGAGGCGAAGAACCGCACCTCACTGATCGGAAACCGGCGCTCCTTAAGCAGCTTCCGCATGACGCCGCCGACCTGCCCCGTGGCACCGAAGACCCCAACACGCATGATGCCAAGCCTAAGTCCTTGCACGTGGACCACTCTTCGATTCCCAGGGGTGGGCCGTCGGGCGGTTTTCGCATGAACCGCTGGTCGCGGCGGCCATCCCTGGGGTGTTGATCGTGTGCCGGCGCTGTGTTGAATGGCACTCTGGCAAGCTGTTCGCCAGATCCGACCACTTCGTCGCTTGCCTTGCAAGCGAGGCCCAGCTTGGCTGGGTCCGTTGTCTCAGGCACGCTTCTGCAGTTGTTGGAGCGAACAGCTCGTCATAGGGCTCCTGCGACGGCAAGGATTTGGCCTGGGTGCAAAACGGCCGCAGTGTCAGGCACACGGCTGGGTTCGGCAGGCAGGGTGGCTACAGCGATGCCAGAAACTCCATCTCAGCTCATGCGGCTGTTCGTCGCCGTCTACTGAGTTGTTGTTGGGTATGGAGTCGTCGGATGCGAGCGTTGAGTTGGGGTCGTTGGTCGTGGTCGATCCAGCTGGGCGGTATCCACTCCGGCAACCCTTCGGCATTCATACGGCAGGTCCAACCCTCCTGCAGAAAATGCGTGTGATGGTAGCGACACAGGAGCGTCAGATTGCCTAGATCAGTGGCTCCACCAAGAATCCAATCCAATATGTGGTGCCGGTCGCACCAACTCGCAGAATGAGTGCAGCCGGGAAACGAACATCCGGCATCCCGCGCGATCAGCGCCATGGTTTGCCC
>JBKOUS010000090.1:0-7443 GCA_046723505.1 Actinomycetota bacterium | reverse complement strand
GTCGAGCCCCTGGGAAGAAGAGCGGAGGAAATCTGCGACAGATGTTATTGACGGCAACGATGTATCGTTTTACAAAGTAACACTGCCCAGCGGATAACACCGGCATAGAACTGCCGCGCAGGAGTGCGGTAGGGCACGGTCTAATAAACCTTCGCTAGAGGAGCCAATCATGACAGCCATCACCGCATTTGTTGACCTCGACCGCCGCGGCTGTGTCGCCGTCCTGACCGTCAACAATCCACCGGTCAACGCCCTCAACCACGGGGTGCGCGAGGGACTGAAGGACGGGGTCATGGCGGCGTTGAGCGACGCCGCGGTCAGCGCCATCGTCCTTACGTGTGCGGGTCAGACGTTCATTGCTGGCTCCGACACCACCGAGTTTACCAAGCCGCCGCAGGAACCTGGGCTCCACGAAGTGCTCGACCTAATCGAGGGCAGTGCCAAGCCGGTCGTTGCCGCTATTAATGGCAGCACCGCGCTCGCCACCGGCCTCGAGGTGACGCTTGCCTGCCACTACCGGATCAGCGTCAAGGCGGCCCGCTTCGGCCTGCCCCTCGCGGTGCAGCTCGGCCTTCTGCCGGGCGCAGGCGGCACGCAGCGGCTGCCACGGGTGGTGGGCGTCGAGCTAGCGCTCCAGATGATCGTCAGCGGTGCCATAATTGGCGCTGATGAGGCGCTCCAGCACGGTCTCATTGACGCGATCGTCGAGGGCGACCTCACCGCGGCCGGGGTAGCCTTCGCCGAGAAGGTCGTCAACGAGCACTGGCCGCTCTGGAGGACCCGCGACCGCGAGGACAAGATCGACGCCGCCCGGGGTAAGCCGGAGATCTTCGCGCACTTCCGTACAGCGGTGGCGCGGCAGACACGCGGCTTCAAGGCGCCCGAGTACTGCATCGAGGCCGTCGAGGCGGCGGTGTACCTGCCGTTCGCTCAGGGCCTGGAGCGCGAGCGTGAGCTCTTCTTCGAACTCGTGAACTCGCCCGAGTCAAAGGCCCAGCGCTACCTCTTCACGGCCGAGCGCCAGGCGGCCAAGGTTCCCGATGTTCCCGCTGACACGCCAGCCAAGGAGATCCGCAAGGCCGCGGTGATCGGCGCCGGCACCATGGGTGGCGGTATCGCCATGAACTTCGCCAACGTCGGCATCCCAGTCACGGTGGTTGAGGTGGCGCAGGAGGCGCTCGATCGTGGCCTCGGCATCGTCCGCAGGAACTACGAGAACACCGCGGCTAGGGGACGGATGACCGCGCAGGACGTCGAGACGCGCCTGGGCCTCATCACCGGCACCACGGACTTCAACGCTGTCGCTGACGCCGACATTATCATCGAAGCAGTGTTCGAAGAGATGTCCGTCAAGAAGGAGGTCTTTGCGAAGCTTGACACAATCGCGAAGCCCGACGCGGTACTCGCCACGAATACTTCCACGCTCGACGTCAACGAGATCGCCTCCGCCACCAGCCGGCCGGAATCCGTTATCGGTACGCACTTCTTTAGCCCCGCCAACGTGATGCGGCTGCTGGAGAACGTACGCGGCGCCACGTCGTCGCCAACGACCATTGCGACGGCGATGGCGATGGGCCAGCGCATCCAGAAGGTGCCTGTGCTTGTCGGTGTCTGCTATGGCTTCGTTGGTAATCGCATGCTGCACCAGCGTGGCAAGGAGGCGGAAAAGCTCCTCCTCGAGGGTGCGCTACCGCATCAGGTTGACAAGGTCCTCTATGACTTCGGCTTCCCGATGGGGCCGTTCGCGATGGGTGATCTTGCCGGGCTCGACGTGGGCTGGCGTATCCGCAAGGGGCGCAGCGAGCAATCGGCCATCGCCGACCGCCTCTGCGAGATGGGCCGCTTTGGCCAGAAGACGGGCGCGGGGTACTACAAGTATGGCACTAACCGTGCCGCCGCTCCCGATCCCGACGTTGAGAAGATCATCGTCGATGTCTCGACCCAGCTTGGTATCACGCGCCGCCTGATCTCTGACGAGGAAATCCTGCAGCGCTTGCTCTACCCGATGGTGAACGAGGGCGCCAAGATCCTCGAGGAGAAGATTGCCATGCGGGCGAGCGACATTGACGTGATCTGGGTCTACGGCTACGGCTGGCCGGTCTACCGCGGCGGCCCGATGTTCTGGGCCGACTTCGCGATCGGGCTCAAGGTGCTCCGCGACCGTATGCTCGAGTACCAGGAGCAACTCGGTGGCGACCACTGGCAGCCCGCCGCGCTCCTGAACGAGCTCGCTGATCAGGGGAAGACCTTCACCGGTTACCACAGCACGCTCAGCTACGAGGGGCTCTATGGGCGTCGCACGCTGCCGTGACGACCGTCACGGCAGCCAGGGGTCTCGCCACTCACCGCGCCAGCGGATCGGGCCGTAGCTGGAAGTGCACGGCGATGGGTTTACTTCCCTTGCCGCCTTCCCGGAGCCACGGCGTCCTGTCGCCGCTGGTGGTCCACAAGCCGCGGCCCTTCCAGCTGGCATTCGCATCGTCGATGCGTCCATCGAACCCCTTGGCGTAGAAGCCGAGCGGGTACGGGACACGCAACGAGATCATCTGGCCGTCCTTGAGCGCGACGAGGCCGCCCATGAGATTGGCGGTCGACATCGGCACATTCTCGCCGAGTCCGAATGTGTTGTGCTGGTCGACCCACGTGTAATAGCTCGACTCGGCACTGTTCTCTTCAATGCCTGCAAAGCCCGGGCCCGGGTATTGGTAGAACAACCACCCCTCCGGACAATGATCGCCAGTCGCAGTCGGCCCGTTGAGTGGACCCTTGCACTTGCGCCGGTCGAAGCTCGCCAAGTGGCCGCTCGACGCCGACGCCCATACCACGCCGTTCTTGTCGATATCACCGCCCCGGATGCCGAAGCCAGGCAAGGGCACGTTGTAGATTTCTGACAGACCCGTTTCGGGCACAAAGCGCAAGACCGCCGGGGTGCCACCGAATACGCCGATGGTGTACCAGATCGAGCCGTCCACTGGGCTTGGCATCACGGCATAGGGTCCTGAACCGGGGGCAAACCGCTTGTCCTTGGTCGGGTCGGTCGACTCGTTCGGCTCGACGTATTCGTCGCGCTTACCATTGCCGTTGGTATCGAGGATGAACGGGGACCAGCCCTGCGACTTCGCCGCGTCACCGGTCTCGTCGAACATTTTGGTGTTGACCCAACCGGCCACCGGCCCCGTGCCGCTGAGCCACAACGTCTCATTGGTATCGTAGCCGAACTGCGGATGATGCGTCCCGAAGCAGGTATCGACGAAGGTGTACTGCATCGTCTTGGGATCGAGCCTCGTGACCTGACGAGACGACCGGTCGAGCGGGAACACCTTGGCGGAGGGATGGTCAGAATCCTTCTTGCAAAAGTCCGGGTTGTCCATGCCGCGTACGGTGGCCGCGAACCAGACTCTCCCCTGCTTGTCGAACATGCCGTTGTGGTTGTTGGCCCGAGTGTCCCAGATCTGCTCGTCGCCCCAGTAAGGTGAGGGCGCGAGCGGCTTGAGGCTGGCAGCGTGTCCGGGCCCAAGCGCTTCAGGCATGTTCGGATCACGTACGGGCATCTTGAACGTCGTCACCTGGTGTGTCTTGAGATCGAGAATCGGCATGAGGTCAGTCGAGTATTCGGGTGAGCCGAACAGCGGACCGTAGGCATTGACCGTCGGATGGCGCCGGTCCGAGGCGATCAGGTCATGCAGGTACTGCTTCTCGGTGCCCCACTCCCACCACGTCACGACGATGTTGCGCTCGAGTGCCTGCGGCCGCGTCGGCTTGCTGTGTGGCAGCTCGCCCTGTGCGATGCGTTCCGTCCAGTCGGCGTAATACTTGAACGGTGCACCGCCGAAGTTCTTGGCAAGCTGGTTCAGCATCTGCTCGCCGGACTGTCCCGCCTGAATGCGGCGCATCCATGCCTCTTCGTGCGACTTGAATTCACCCAGTCCCGGCGGGAACGTGCGCGTGGATAGCTGACCCAACTGGTGACAGCCGATACAGCCGATGTTCTTCACCTGCTTGAGCCAGTCGATCTGGGTGAGTTTTTCCGGAATGTTACTCTTGCCGCCGAACTGGCTTTGCTCGGGAATCTTCAGCATCGCGTACCAGTAGATGGCAGGATAGTATTGCGCCGCTGCCGCCTCGTTTGGTGCGCCCACGGCGGTGAGATTGAGCATCCTGCCCGGCTCGCTGTCCACCTTCGGTGAATCGATCAGACCGTAGCCGCGCACCCACACCTTATACGTGGCCTTCGGCAGATCGGGGACGAGGTAACGCCCCTGATCGTCGGTGACCACGATCCTGGCAAACTTGGTGGGCAAGTCCGTCGTCTCTGCGATCACCCAGACACCGGCTTCTGGCCCCTGGGCGCTGGTGACCACGCCGCCGAGGTCGTTGTCGCCGATGCGGACTGCTTCGGCGGGGTTTTGTTGGGCACGCAGCCAGGCTGGTGAGGCGGCCAAAAGCACGACGATGCCGACCGCCACCATGCCGCAGTACCATGCGTTTGTCGTCCTCATGTCCCTGCTCCTCTCTTCCCACTGCACCTCTGGGCGCTCTGCCCCAGGATCACGGACCAGGAGCAGGCTCACCCGAGTGCTGCCGTTGACTGTCCCTTGTTCTCGGTCAAGATTGTGCCGTGTTCCGTACCAGTGAGGCAAGAGGCCTCGCCGCTCACCGCGCCAGCGGATCGGGTCGTAGCTGGAACTTCACGACCTTCGGTCGGTTCTCCTTACCGCCTTCGAGGTGGAACATCGTCCTCGTGGAGTAAGTCGTCCACAGCGCTCTGCCCTTCCAGCCGGCATTCGCATCGTCGATGCGCCCTTCGGCCCATTTGGTGAAGAAGCCGATGGGATAGGGCACGCGCAGGTTGACGAACTGCCCATTCACCTGGGCCAGCATCGCATCGTTCAGGTTACCGGTGGCAAGCGGCAGGTTCCGACCCAGCCCGAGTGTGTCGAACCAGTCGACCCAGGTGTAGTAGCTCGACTCGGCGCTGCCGTCGTCCTGCACATCCTTGAACTGCGGTCCGGGCAACCGATGGAGCGTCCAGCCTTCGGGGCAATGCTTGCCGGTCGCGTTCGGCCCATTGAGCGGGCCCTTGCACTTGCTGCGATCAAAGCTCGCGAGATGACCACTCGCCAACGACGCCCAGAACACCCCATTGCGATCGAGGTCGCCACCGCGCGGCCCATAGCCCGGTAATGGCGGCTCGTAGATTTCGGCGAGCGCGGTGTGCGTCGGATCCGATCCTGGGTTGAGGCGCACGACGTACCCGGGGACTCCCAGCGACGTCCCCCAGACGGACCCATCGACCGGATTCACGGCCACGCTGTATAAGGCCGCCACGACCCGCTTGTCCTTCGTCGGCTCGACTGGCCGATCGGGCTCGACATACTCGTCCCGCTTGCCGTTGCCGTTGGTGTCGAGGATGAGCGGCGTCCAGCCTTGTGACTTCACCTCGTCGCCGGTCTCCTCGAACATCTTGCGGTTCAGCCAACCAACGACGCCGCTGGCAGGGCCACCAGCGCTGGTCCACAGCGTGTCGTTGGCATCCTCGGCAAAGATCAGGTGATGGGTGGGGAAGCACGTGCTGATGAGGGTGAACTGGCTCGTCGCCGGATCATACATGGACAGATGGCGGTTGGCGTTTTCGAGTGGGAACACCTTTGCCGACGGATGGTCCGACCCTTTCTTGCAGAAGTTCGGATTGGCCGGCGGACGTATCCGCGTGGTGAACCAGACCCGTCCCTTTTCATCCATCATCGGGTTGTGATTGCTGGTCTGACTATCCCAGATGGGTTCGGCTCCCCAGTATGGAGAGGGTGCCATCGGCTCCGCCTTGGACGACGGCGTCTTCGGATCGCGGACCGGTATTTTCACCTCGGTCGCCGTATGCGTCACCGGATCGAGAATCGGCGCGTAATCGGTGCTTTCTTCCGGCGACCCGTAAAATTTGCCATTGGAGTGGAGCGTGGGCTTGCGCCGGTCGGTCCCGATCAAATCGTGCAGGTAGGCCGTGGGACGACTCCAGTCCCACAGGGTGAGAACCACGTTGCGCTCCATACCTTGCGGCCGCTCCGGCTTCGCGAACGGTAGTTCGCCGGCGGCGATGCGATCAGTCCAATCAGCCCATAATTTGAGCGGGCGCTCAGTACCGAGTCTGGCGACGACATTGATCATTGGGGTCATGGCTTGTCCAGACGTGATACGTCGTGCCCACGCCTCGGTCGAATCCTTGAATTTACCCAGTTCCTTCGGAATCGTGCGTGTCCCAATAGTCCCTAGCGCATGGCACGACATGCAGCCGAGGGTCTTGACATTGGCCAGCCAGTCTGCCTGACTCTTCAGGCCCGGGGGCAGGCCGTTGCCTTGCGGCCCGGTGCCAGGGAACTCACTCTTCGCCGGGATCTTGAGCATTGCATACCAGTAGATCGCTGGATAGTACTGCGCCGCTGCTGCCTCATGCGGCGCCGGCACCGCCGTCAGGTTAAGAATCTTCCCGGGCGCGCTCTGCACCTTGGGCGAATCGACCAGTCCGTAGCCGCGCACCCACACGCTGTAATTCGCTTTCGGCAGGTCGGGCATGACGTAACGCCCCTGCTCATCGGTGACCACGATCTTGGCATATTTGGTGGGCAAATCGGTCGTTTCCGCGATCACCCAGACTCCGGCTTCTGGCCCCTGGGCGCTGGTGACCACGCCACCGAGGTCACTGTCGCCGATGCGGACAGCGGCGGCAGGGTTTTGTTGGGCACTCAGCCTGGCTGGTGAGGCGGCCAAAAGCACTGCGATGCCAACCGCCACCATACCGAAGTACACTGCGCTTGTCGTCCTCATGTCCCTGCTCCTCTCTCCCCACTGCACCCCTGGGCGCTCTGCCACAGGATCCAGACCCGGAGCAAGGCGCACCCGAGTGCTTGCGTTGACTGTCCCTTGTTTTCGGTCACCATTGTGACGTGTTCCGTACCAGTGAGGCAAGCAGAAAAATGGCAGCCCTGGCAGGCACCGCAACGCTGTGGTATAAGAGGCATAGAGGCGATGCAGAGAGGGGGAGAGGAGAACGTGTATGGGCTTTAAGATGGTCATTGTGCCTCCGAATACGCAGCCGGACTGGCCCCAGAAGATCCATGCTGCAGTGCCTGATTGCGAGGTGCAGATGTTCGATAGTGCCGAGGCAGCGATGGACGCCATCGTGGACGCCGATGCGGCCTATGGCAATATTACCCCAGAACTTCTGCGGCGAGCACACAAATTGCGCTGGATCCAGGCCCCTGCTGCAGCCCCACCAGCCGGCTATTACTATAAGGAGCTCATCGAGAGTAACGTAGTCGTGACGAACCAGCGCGAGATCTATAACGACCACATCGGCGCGCACATCATGGCTTTTATCCTGGCCTTTGCGCGTGGTCTACACCGTTATATCCCCCACCAGTTGCAGCGGCAGTGGCGGCCCAACGGTGT
>JBKOUS010000251.1:0-11877 GCA_046723505.1 Actinomycetota bacterium | reverse complement strand
TTACGCAGCCAGGACCGACTTCCCCCGCAGCTTGGCAATCGCATGGCGCTCGATTTGACGGACCCGCTCGGCGGTGATTCCCCAGATCGCGCCTATGTCGGCCAGCTTGGCCTGACGACCGTCAATGAGCCCGTAACGCCGACGAACGACATCAGCGGAGCGCTCGTCCAGCGAGGCGAGCATCTTCTCCAACCGTGCGTGCTCCTCAGCGTCCAGGAAAACTTCGTCGGGGCCGGGCATCGGCTCACGGGCGATCAGATCACCCAGAGCGGTGTCGCCACCTTCCTCGACCGGTGCATCGAGGCTGACGTGGTCGCGGCCATAGCGCATCAGGTCAAGTACGCGCTCGGGCTCAAGGTCCATTTCGGCAGCGATCTCAGCGATCTCCGGATCGCGGCCGAGCCGCCGCTCCAGGGTCCTGCGTACGGCGCCGACCTGATTGACCTGCTCTGCGACATGGACGGGAAGCCGAACGATCCGACCCTGCTGCGCGATCCCGCGGCTGATCGATTGACGGACCCACCAGGTGCCGTACGTCGAGAACTTGAATCCCTTGGTGTAGTCGAACTTCTCGACTGCACGGATGAGACCGGTATTGCCTTCCTGCACCAGATCCAAAAGGGGCATTTGCGACCGGCCGTACTTGCGAGCAACGGAGACCACCAGACGAAGGTTGGCGGTCACAAAATGCTGCATGGCCCGCCTGCCTTCTTCAACCAAGAACTCCAGCTCGGCCTTGGTCGGTCGCTTGGCATGCTTTCCGCGTTCGGCGAGCGTCACATCGCCGGAGAGGATGTGCTCAGCGTAAAGGCCGGTTTCGATGGTCTTGGCGAGCTCAACCTCCTCTTCGGCGGACAAGAGAGGAGTCTTGGCTATGCCTTCCAGATATAGGCCGACTGCATCCTTGCCATCGATGCCTTCGGATACTCGCGAACGAGTGGTTGTTGCCACAGTGGCCCCTTTCGTTTCCGTCACAAGGGACAACGCGTCAAGTACCGATTTGGATTCCTCGCGTGCCCTGAAGAATCCCTGAGACCTACTCGGGGGTAACCCCGAGCGGGATTTGTCCTTAGTCCTGCGGTCGGACGGCGAGCGCTAGTGGTTCGAGGCGGCGGTCCTTTCCGGATGCAATACCCGCAGAACGCTGCGGTACACGTCTGCCCAGCGCAACGCTCCCGGTCCGGCGGACATTCCCGGAAGTTCGATCAACCCTCGTTCGTTATCTCGCCGATGAGCCAGGCGTATTCAAAGGCCAGCTCGTGCCAACTCTTGTAGCGTCCGCTTACGCCGCCATGGCCCGCGACCATTTCGGTCTTAAGCAAGATCTTTCGTTGTGCCGAGTTCGTTGCGACATACCGCACAGCAGCGATCCATTTGGCTGGTTCGACGTACAAAACGCGAGTGTCGTTGAGGCTCGTGGTAGCGAGGATGGCCGGATAGTCCGCTGACCGCACATTCTCATACGGTGTGTAGGACTTCATGTACGCGTAGACCTCAGGGTCCTGCAGCGGATCGCCCCATTCGTCCCACTCGATGACTGTGAGCGGCAATTCAGGATTCAAAATCGTCGTGAGGGCATCGACGAATGGCACCCCAGCGTGGATGGCACGGAACCGCTCGGGCGCCAGATTGGCGATCGCACCCATGAGCAAGCCACCTGCACTGGCGCCTCGCGCCGCCAACCGTTGGGGTGTGGTGTAGCCCCGTTCGACCAGGTAGTCGGCGCAGGCGATGAAGTCAGTGAAGGTATTCATCTTGGCAAGCTTTTTGCCCTGCTCATACCACGTCCGGCCCAGCTCACCCCCGCCACGGACATGGGCAATCGCGTACACGATGCCGCGGTCCAGCAACGAAAGGCGCGACACAGCGAAGCCTGGATCCATGGACGCCTCGTACGACCCGTACCCGTACAGCAGGGCCGGTGCTGTGCCGTCCAGCGGAATGTCTGCCCTCCGCACGATCGACAGCGGCACCCGGGTGCCATCGGGAGCCGTGGCCCAGCCGCGCTCCTGGATGTAGTTGTCTGCCTGATAGCTCCCGAACCGGGGATCATCGAGCACCGGTGTTCGCTTGAGCAAAATCAGTTCTCGCGTTGTGAGGTGGTAGTCGTAGATCGAGTCGGGCGTCAACATTGACGCGTAGCCAACGCGAATGGTCGCAGTCTGGTATTCGGACTCGCCCGGGGCGTATACCACGTACAGGGGCTCGTCGAATGCGATGTCGCTGCCTTCCCCGAGGTGGCCGCCGCCATCTCGCGGCATCACGTGTAAGCCGGTGAGCCCGTCCCGTCGCAGTGAGACGACCGCATGGCTGGCGTACGCGCTGACTGAAAGAATTCGCACCCCTTGGCGATGCGGGAGAACCGGCGTCCACTCGGTGTGGCTGGTGGCTGTAAGCGGCGCTTCAGCGAGCTCGAAGTCCTGAGCTCCATCGTTGTGCACGATCAAGAGCCGATCGCCTGCAGGCTCGACGTCGTACTCCACCCCCTGGCGGCGTGGCGCAACGATTCGTGGCTCACCTTCGGGATCGTCGGTACTGAGTAGCCGGACCTCTGAGGTGATCCTGCTTTCGGCGCCGATCATGATCCATCGATCATCACGGCTTGCGTCGACACTGAGCCAGAAACGCTCATCAGACTCAGTTACGACCACAACGTCTTCCGATGGGTCGGTGCCTAGGCGATGCCTCAAGACGACGTATGGGCGCCAGGTCTCATCCGCCCTGGTGTAGAAAAGGTGGCTGTTCTTCGCCCAGGCGACACCATAGGCCGTGTCACTGATCTGGTCGGCAAGCAATTCGCCCGAAACCAGATCCTTGATCATGATCGTGAAGCGTTCGGCCCCAGACAGGTCAATCGAGTATGCCAGCAGGCGCCCGTCGAGGGAGGCACTGAACGCCCCGAGAGAGAAGAATTCGTGGTCTTGGGCCTCCAGGTTCGCGTCCAGCAGCACCTCTTCGCCGACGATCTCCTGTTCGGGATCCGGCAGTTTTTCGCGATCGCTCGCGACAACCCGGCAGTAGATCGGATACTCCGATCCTTCGACGGTACGAACGTAGTACCAGTACGCTGAGCCGCCCGGGTGCGAGGTGTAGCTCGGGACGCTGAGGTCGGTCTCCTTGGTCCGCGCCTTGATCTCGCTGAAGACTGCATCCGAAAGCTCTGTGAGCTGAGCGGTCTGAGCTTCGGTGTAGGCATTCTCCGCTGCCAGGTAGCTGATCACCTCTGGGTTGTCTTTGTCGCGCAGCCATTCGTAAGGGTCGACGAATACGTCACCGTGGTGGCTACGGGTTATTGGCTGCCGTTTTGCAATCGGCGCCGCGGACGCAGGTGAGACTTCGGCGTACATGGTGCACGAGCGTAGTGTTCCCGCAACGGCGAGGATGCGTGAGGATAGCCCCATGGGAGCAGAGGTCGACGCTACAGAGTTCAGCCGGGATGACCGTAAGCGTCACCGAGAAAAGATCCGCAGGGGCCTGGATGTGCTGGCCCGCATGCTCACCGAATCCCGTTTCGACTTCGAGCGGCCAATGGCGGGCCTGGAGATCGAGCTGAATCTGGTGGACATGGACTGCCAGCCGGCCATGCGCAACGCGGAGGTCCTGGCGGCGATCGCAGATCCCTCGTTCCAGACCGAGCTCGGTCGCTTCAACATCGAGATCAACGTGGCGCCACGCCGGTTGGCCGATTTCGGCTTCTCGGACTTCGAACAGTCGGTGCGAAAGTCGCTGAACGATGCAGACCCCCGTGCTAAAGCAATCGGCGCCCAGCTGGTGATCATCGGTATTCTGCCGACTTTGATGCCGCATCACGTCACGCTGGACAGTGTCAGCGAAAATCCGCGTTACTCGATGTTGGACCAGCAGATCTTTGCGGCACGCGGTGAAGATCTTGAGATCATCATCGACGGCGTGGAGCGGCTGGCGATGGTATCGAACACGATCATGCCGGAGGCTGCGTGCACCTCGACCCAGGTGCATCTCCAGGTAAGTCCTGACGATTTCGCCGGCTACTGGAATGCTGCGCAGGCGATCGCCGGCATTCAGGTCGCGCTCGGCGCGAACTCACCATTCCTCTTTGGGAAGCAGCTCGTCGCAGAGTCCCGTATCCCGCTGTTCGAGCAAAGCACCGACACCCGTAGTGACGAACTGAAAGCCCAGGGGGTACGCCCCCGAGTGTGGTTCGGCGAACGTTGGATCACCTCGATCTTCGACTTGTTCGAGGAAAACTCGCGGTACTTCCCAGCGTTGTTACCGATCAGCTCCGACGAGGATCCAGTCGCTGCGCTCGACAGCGGTGGAGTACCCCACCTGGACGAACTCCGGCTGCACAACGGCACCGTCTACCGCTGGAACCGGCCTGTCTACGACATCAGTGGTGCCAGCCCGCACTTGCGGGTGGAGAACCGCGTGCTGCCAGCAGGTCCAACCGTTGTGGACATCATCGCCAACGCAGCTTTCTTCGCTGGAGTGGTGCGTGCCTTGGCCAATGAGGAACGACCGATCTGGACCCAGATGTCGTTCCAGGCAGCTGAGGAGAATTTCGTGTCCGGGATTCGGCAAGGCATCAACGCTGAGGTCTACTGGCCCCAGGTAGGTCAGGTGCGGGTGACCGAACTCGTGGTACGCAAGCTGTTGCCACTCGCGGCTGAAGGGCTGCGCATGTGGGAGGTCGATGAGAGCGAAATCGGGCGGCTGCTCGACATCATCGAGCGTCGCTGCCTGCGTGGGGCCAATGGAGCAACGTGGCAAGTCGCGGACGTCGCGCGACGTGAGCAAGCCGGCGAGTCCAGGCAGGATGCTCTACGAGGGATGCTCGCCAGTTACATGACGCTGATGCACAGCAACCAACCGGTCCACACCTGGGAGGTGCACTGATGTCAGAGACGATTCAGTCCCCATCCGATCGGACTAGCCCCGGCCGAGCCGAGCTGCCCACTCAATCGTTGCCTGCGGGAGCCCAGCCGCTGATTGTTGTGGGCTATTCCTCGAAGCCTGAGGGACAGGCGGCCCTGAAACGCGCGCTCAGCGAGGCGCGGCTGCGCGGCGCAGCGCTGGTCGTGGTGAACACCTCGCCCGAAGCGGACACGAAGGGCCTGGCCGCCGAGATCGCCGCGTCAGGAGTCACCTACGAAATCAGGACGGCATCCGACGAACATGATTCGGCGGAGGAGCTGATCCGAACAGCTGAGACGACCGACGCGGATTTCATCGTCATTGGGCTTCGTCGCCGATCCCCGGTCGGCAAATTGCTGTTGGGTAGCAATGCTCAGCGAGTGCTACTGGATGCGGCCTGCCCCGTCCTCGCGGTGAAGGCGGAGCCTGGCGCAGACTAGCGCGAGTTCCGACACGATCCCGGCGTTGGATTGGACGTTTGGAGATTCGTGCCAGAATACGCGTGGAGCACCTATTGACATCCGATGGGCGCTGCCTGCCCTAGATCCGCCTGGTCAGTCCGAGAGGCTCTTTGTGACACCCCCCTCCACACTCCCCTCCAAACTGCACAAAACGGCTCGCGCGGTGGCTGCGTCCACTAGCCGAGCTCGGCAAGAAAGCGTTCCGATCAAGAAGGCCACGTCAGCCAAGAAGGCTCCCGCCAAGAAGGCGTCGTTGAAGTCGGTCGACAGCGCCCTTACCAAGAAGGCTGCAGCCCGGCCGCCGGCCGCTGACGATGAGATGCCGCCGGTCGCTGGTGATGAGATGCCGCCAACGGCGGAGCCTGATGACGCAAGCGATGAGGTGGATCTGGAGGATCTCGCCCTTGAGCCGCTCGACGTCGAATTAGATGCTGAAACCCTCACCGCGGATGTGGTAGTCGACCTGGAGAGTGACGAGGTCGTACTCACGGTCGGCAAGAAGCGCAGCCTGGACGACATCGATGAGTCGGCCTTCGAGCCGGCTGAAGAGGCAAAGCTTGAAGAAGAGCTGGCCGAGGATGAGGGCTTCACCCTGTCGGAGGCCGACGACGCCGACGAACCCGAGCAGCAGGTCATGGCAGCAGGTGCCACGGCTGACCCGGTGAAGGACTACTTGAAGCAGATCGGCAAGGTTGCGCTGTTGAACGCCGAGCAGGAGGTCGAGCTTGCGAAGCGGATCGAGGCCGGGCTGTTTGCAGACGAGAAGCTCAACGACGATCACACCAAGATCAAAGCGGCACAGTTCGACGATTATGAATGGATCGCCGAGGACGGTCGCCGCGCCAAGAACCACCTCCTGGAGGCCAATCTCCGCCTCGTGGTTTCGCTGGCCAAGCGCTACACCGGCCGCGGAATGCTCTTCCTGGATCTCATCCAGGAGGGCAACCTTGGGCTGATCCGAGCGGTCGAGAAGTTCGACTACACCAAGGGCTACAAGTTCTCCACCTACGCCACGTGGTGGATCCGGCAGGCGATCACCCGGGCCATGGCCGATCAGGCTCGTACCATCCGCATTCCTGTGCACATGGTCGAGGTGATCAACAAACTCGCCCGCGTCCAGCGGCAGATGTTGCAGGATCTGGGCCGGGAGCCAACGCCGGAGGAGCTGGCGCGCGAGCTCGATATGACTCCGGAGAAGGTTGTCGAGGTTCAGAAGTACGGGCGGGAGCCGATCTCGCTGCATACCCCGCTCGGCGAAGACGGCGACTCCGAGTTCGGAGACCTGATCGAGGATTCTGAGGCTGTCGTTCCAGCGGATGCGGTGAGCTTCACCCTTTTGCAGGAGCAGTTACACGACGTATTGGACACCCTCAGTGAGCGCGAGGCTGGAGTGGTGTCGATGCGCTTCGGATTGACAGACGGCCAGCCCAAGACCCTGGATGAGATCGGCAAGGTCTATGGGGTGACTCGCGAGCGGATCCGGCAGATTGAGTCCAAGACGATGAGCAAGCTTCGGCACCCATCCCGCTCCCAGGTGCTCCGGGACTATCTGGACTAGCCGCCGCACCAGTCAGGGCGCATCGTCCAGGGACGCCGACCGGTCCCCAATCCTGCTGGGTCTGGATGGGGCCCGCACGACAACACAGCAGTGAGCATCGGACTGCGATTGCAGCTGCAATAAACGAGCAGCTGCAATTAAGGGGTCGTCTCAGAGGGTCTAGCGGATTGTTTCGGTTTCGTCGTGGATCGTCAGCGCCACTTGCTTGAGCTTGTCAGCGTGCTCCTTGCTGTGATGCGAGCAGAAGAGGAGGTCGAATCCGCTGGCCATGGTGACTCGTACGTAAGCTTGCGCGCCACACCGATCGCAACGATCGGACGCGTTCAGGTCGGAACCTTCGATAACAGGAGTGCTCACAGTCAGCCTCCCTTCCTGACGATCAGATGAACTTGCTGTTCTAAGGCATGCATCGCGGCTGCGATACACCCTGGCATCGCTTCAACATCTCGTCTGTCTCTGATTGTTCCGTCTCTGCATCGCGAGCCAATGACTGTTGTGTAACGAATCCTGTGAATCCTTCGCGGTGAGCCGCCAAGTTCCCCTACGACACACAGTTCGGATTGGCCGCTTTGCACCGGTTCTAACGCCGCCCGCGAGGTACTCTCGGCGCGTGCCGACTGCCAGCCCAGCAACCGAAAGCCGCGAATATGAGGCGCGGCACTTGCTGGTGTTGGAGGGGCTTGAGGCAGTTCGGAAGCGGCCCGCGATGTACATCGGCTCGACCGATACCAGAGGGCTGATGCATTGCCTGTGGGAGATCATCGACAATGCGGTCGACGAGGCGCTCGGCGGTTATGGCAAGGAGATTCTCGTCACACTGCGCCCTGACGGTGGTATCTCAGTGCAAGACCGCGGTCGCGGCATCCCAGTCGACATTGAGCCGCGGACCGGCCTGTCCGGGGTGGAAGTGGTCTTTACCAAACTGCACGCGGGCGGCAAGTTCGGCGCCGGCTCCTACAATGCGACGGGCGGCCTGCACGGGGTAGGTTCTTCGGTCGTCAACGCCCTGTCGAGTCGGCTTGACGTCGAGGTGGACCGCAACTCGGCCACCTGGGCTATGTCATTCCGCCGCGGCGTTCCAGGGACATTCGATGGGCCCGGACCGACGGCGAGGTTCACGCCAGGAAGTGAGCTCCGCAAGATCGGACGGGTACCGAAGGGGACAACTGGCACGCGGGTCACCTATTGGCCGGACCGGCAGATTTTCCTGCACGATGCCCAGCTGTCGTTCCGGGATCTCCAAGACCGCGCCAGGCAGACAAGTTTCTTGGTCCCTGGATTGGCGCTCCATGTCGCTGACGCGCGTACCACCGAGGTCATCCAGGAGACTTATCGGCACCAGGGAGGTATCTGGGAGTTCTGCGAATTCCTTGCCCCCGACCCTGCAGTGACCGATGTGATTCGACTTCGGGGCACCGACCGTTTTACCGAGACCGTCCCCATGCTCGATGACGCGGGACACATGGAGCCGGCCGATGTCGAACGTGACCTCGAGATCGATATTGCTGTGCGCTGGGGTGAAGGTTTTGAGACGCGCAGTCAGTCGTATGTGAACATCATTGCGACGCCCAAAGGCGGCACTCATGTCGCCGGCTTCGAGCGCGGACTGACCAAGGCTTTTGTGAATGCCCTCCACAACACGCGACTGCTCAAGAACGGCGACGAGGTGCTGAAGGACGACGTGCTCGAGGGCCTGACAGCGGTTGTCACCGTGCGGCTGGCAGAGCCGCAATTCGAGGGTCAGACCAAAGAGGTGCTCGGCACGCCGGCGGTGTCGCGGTTGGTTGCCAAGACGGTCGAACATGAGCTCACCAGGTTCTTGGGATCCACCAAGATGGCGACGAGGGCGCAGGCCCGCGCGGTGTTGGAGAAGGTCGTTGGTGCCTCTCGGGCTCGAGTAGCTGCACGGCAGCACCGTGAGGCGCAGCGACGCAAGAATGCGCTCGAGTCATCATCACTGCCGGCCAAGCTCGTCGACTGCCGCAGCACGGACGTTGACCGAACTGAACTGTTCATCGTCGAGGGCGACTCGGCTCTAGGCACCGCCAAGCTGGCCAGGAATTCTGAGTTCCAGGCGTTATTACCTATCCGGGGAAAGATCCTCAATGTGCAGAAAGCGTCGATCGGAGACATGCTGAAAAACGCCGAGTGCGGCTCGATCATTCAAGTCGTCGGAGCTGGCTCTGGCCGCAATTTCAACCTCGAGTCCGCGCGTTACGGCAAGATCATCTTCATGGCCGACGCCGATTCCGACGGTGCCCACATCCGCTGTTTGCTTGCGACATTGTTCTTTCGCTACATGCGCCCGCTGGTAGCTGCCGGGCGAGTCTTTACCGCGGTGCCGCCCTTGCATCGCTTCGAGCTGACCAATGCCCGCAAGGGGCAGGAGAAGTACATCTACACCTACTCCGACGCTGAGTACCAGCGAAAGGCCGCAGAGCTGACCAAGCGCGGTCTGCACTTCAAGGAGCCGCAGCGTTACAAAGGTCTCGGCGAGATGGACGCTGATCAGCTTGCCGAGACGACGATGAATCCACGGCACCGCACGCTGCGTCGGATGACGGTGGACGATGGGCTGCTCGCCGAGCGAACTTTCGAGATGCTGATGGGCAATGACGTTGTGCCGCGCAAGGAGTTCATCATCGACGGGGCGTACGCACTCGACGCTGCCACGATTGACGCCTAGTTTTAGGCACCGCTCGCGCACGTCGCGCTGATAGCTGGCGTCGTCGTCACTCTTCGCGAAGTGAAGCCACGAATCGCACTACACTCACCAGAACCCTTCGCTCATCGCTCCTTCGATCGCGGGCGGCGCGACTCCGACGCTCGCGTGCGTTCAATCCCATCGCTCAAGGAGCCCAGTGTCCACGTCGTAGTAGAAGCCGCCCACGACTGCTCGATTGCCGATCAGTGGGTGATTTCGGAGCTTCTCAACGTCGCGATGCAGGGTGTGCCGCTGGTCGGCCGAGGCGCCGAACCGCACCCAGGAGGCGTCGGCACCACTGGCGTTGCGGATGCGTTCGATGATCACATCATCGTCGGCAGCAGCCATAGCACAGCGACTGTGGGGGATCACCATGATCCTGTTGACCTGAAGCAGGTGGACACCTGCGATGCACCCAGCCAGGGCTGAGGTGGTCACCCGACCGCCAGGGGTACGGATGATCTTGGCATCACCGAAGGTCAGCCCGACCATCTCCAAGGGCACAATCCTGGAGTCCATACAGGTGATCATCAGGACGCCCGCATGGGCTACCCCGTCGAAACCGTGCAGATCAAAGCGCTCAGCGAACTTCTTGTTGTTGGCAAGCAAGTCATCGAAGGCGTCGGAAAGGTCATCATGACTGTCGGCCCGCTGATCGAGTGGGTGCTCCATGCCTCTCGGCCTCCAGTACGAGGTCGCAGTGTCTAATATGCTCTGACGTCGGTTCTCATAGCGCTCAGCCGGCGGCAGCCGATCCGATCGCCGCGATGGGCTGACTGCCGGGGGTTCCTGAGCCGTCGCGCCGGGCGTCTGGGGCCGGCAACGAAACGGGACTGCCGCTGGCCGCAGCGGCGATGGCAGGCGCAGGCCCCGCCCAGGCGAGCAGGAGAGAATCCTCGCCCTTGAGGAACCGATGGCAGCGTACTCCACCGGTTGCTCGGCCCTTGGCCGGATAGTGCCGAAACGCCGTGACCTTGATGGAGCCGGCATCGGTGCCGGGCAGAGCTCGGGACGTACCAGACACTGTGGCGACCACCGCATCGGTCGCACTGAGCGCGCCGAAGTAGATCGCACGCGCGCCGATGCCGAGTTTGATGCCGGACATACCGCCCCCTGAGCGACCCTGCGGTCGCACGGTTCCGGCGGGAAAGTGCAGCAGTTGTGCGTCGTTGGTGATGAAGACCAGCTCGGCTTCGCTGCTGATGAGCTCAACGGCGCCGACCACCCGGTCGCCAGGCTCAAGGCGGATCACGTCCCAGGAGTCCTTGGCGAGCATCTCCGGATTGACGCGCTTCACGACCCCCTGCGCCGTGCCGAGTGCTAGGCCGAGCGAATCCTCGGTCAGCGTTGTCAGGCAGAGCACCTTCTCATCCGAACCAAGAGTGATCAGCTCGCTTACGTGAGTGCCACCCTGGAGGTTTGGCGCATGAGCAGTGCTGGGAACCGTCGGAAGATCGAGCGCGGAAATCTTGATCAGCCGGCCAGCGCTGGTGAGAACTCCGTAGTCCCCGCGGGCCGTTGAAATGATCTTGGACACGATGAGGTCGTGGTTAGCCCGCGCACCCACCGGTGGTAGTGGCTGTGCGTGATTGGTGCGGGCGAGCAGGCCAGCGGAGGACAGCAGCAGCCAGCAGGGATCGTCGGCGACTTCCAGTGGAGCTGTCGTCGCTGTCGCCGCGACGCCGCTTGCCGCCAGCAAGATCGTCCGGCGCGGTGTGCCGTGCTGCTGGGCAATCTCGGCAAGCTGGTTGCCCACTACTGTCCTGAGCTGCTCAGGATTGTCCAGGATCTCAGTGAGCTCGGCGATCGTCGCTTGCAGCTTGTCACGTTCTGTCTCGAGCTCGATCCGGCTGAATCGAGTCAGCCTGCGGAGCGGCATTTCGAGAATGTAGTTGGTCTGTGCCTCTGAAAGCTCGAACACCTCCATCAACCGCGAGCGCGCGTTCGCTGTGTCATCAGAAGTGCGGATGATTGCGATGACGTCGTCGATGTCGAGGATCGCAATCAGCATGCCTTCGACGAGGTGAAGGCGCTCTCGAGCCTTGGCGCGAGCGAACTCAGTCCGGCGACGAGTCACCTCGTAGCGATGCTCCAGGTAGACGGTGAGCATGTCGCGCAGTGTCAGAGTGCGCGGCTGGCCGTCGACCAGTGCAACGGCATTGATCGCGTAATTGTCCTCGATCTTGGTCAGCTTGGAGAGCTGTTCAAGGAGGGCGTCAGGATTGAAGCCGCTCTTGATCTCGATCACCAGCCGAGTTCCA
>JBKOUS010000155.1:0-16950 GCA_046723505.1 Actinomycetota bacterium | reverse complement strand
CCCACGCGCGCAAGGTTTGCGCCGGTATGCCGAGCATCCGCGCTACTGCTCCGATGCTGTAAATGCCGTCGGTGCGGTCCGCGTTGCCCTCCATCCCTGCGACCCCTTCCTGCGACGAGTGTGGCTCAGATCGAGCGGTACATCCACAAGGCGCGGCATTGAAACCTAAATATTATCTATACAGCAGTTGCCCATAAACAACGCTTAGTTCTACATTCCTTCTATGGAAGTTGGACCCAGGTCGTTGTGACCGAAACGGTGGGCCGGCCACCGGAACAAAATCCACTTCACCGCCTCCGGGATGGAATGACTCAGTTGCGTTGCCATGGCTGGTCGGAACGGTGGGTCATGCAGGTGGGGCTTTCCGACAACCACATAGGACCAACGAACGCTCAAAGGACGACCACGCATGTCGGAACCGCTATTCCCGCCCAGCGGCGGAACCCTGTGGAGGGAGTCGCGGATGGATTTGGACGCCGACGCCTTTGCCCGCCTCGCCCGCGACCTGCATGACCAGCCCAATCTGGAAAAGACACTCGACAAAATCGTCGAATCCGCCGTAGCGGCATTGGGCTGCGACTACGCCGGATTGCTGATGACCAGCAAGGGCAATCAGCTCGTTGCGAGCACCGCGAGCGATCCGACCGCCGAGAAGGCCGACAAACTACAGGTCGAATTGCATGAAGGCCCCGGAATTCTCGCGGTCGCCGACTCGCGCACGAGCCTCGTGTCCGACACAGCCGCGGACATGCGCTGGCCGCGCTGGGCGCACGGAATGCGAGACCTCCATCTGGGTAGTGCGCTGGCGGTACGGCTCTGGACCTCGCAATCAATACTCGGAGCACTGAACTTGTACGCCCATTCGCCGGACTGGTTCGACCCAGACGCGCTCGCCGCTGCAGAAGCTTTCGGTCACCATGCCTCAATCGCGCTATCCAGTGCCAAACAAGAGGAGTCCTTGTGGCGGGCCATCGACGCCCGCACGCTCGTGGGCCGAGCCCAAGGCATCCTCATGGAACGGTTTGGCCTTGACGACGAAGCCGCGTTCGAGGTACTGCGTCGCCACTCCCAGAACACCAACACCAAGCTCAACGAAGTGGCACGCATCCTCATCAGCTCACGAACCCTGCCCAAGTACTAACGACGGGCCTCGCCACCAGACTCTTGCGGCTGCTCGGCGCGCGCAAACGTCGCGTCGCAGGATCGGCATGTCTGCGTGGACACTGTGCTTCGCTATCTCGGGCCGGGCGCGAGTGCGATGTGAATGTGCCGGCAGATGAGCAGTGCCGAATCCGGATGGACACCATACCCACCCATACGGATGTGACATCATCAAGGCGGCGACGGCAGAGGAATCCGGTGCAAGACCGGAGCGGTCCCGCCACTGTGACCCGGCGTTCGGCCCTTGGCAAACACCCGGGAAGTCAGGACGTCTGCCCCGCCGGTCGTCGTCGCGTCCGCGTACGCCGGCCTGACCCAGACATGCCGCGGGCGTGGATACCCGCAGGAAGGGTGTGAGGTGCGGACGTTTCCGTTCTCCGCGGTCGTCGGTTCAGAAGACATGGCACTCGCCTTGATCCTGACCACCGTTTCCCCGGAGGTGGGCGGCGTGCTGGTACGTGGCGAGAAGGGCACAGCCAAAACGACCATGGTGCGCGCTCTGGCACACGTGCTGCCCAGCATCGCTGTAGTCGAGGGCTGCCGCTTCAGCTGTGATCCGCTGGACCTCGATGGGACGTGCCCGGACGGTCCCCATGATCATCCAGTGGCGCGCTCGCGGCCAGCCAAGTTGGTTGAGCTTCCCGTGGGAGCTTCCGAAGATCGTGTGATCGGCTCCCTCGATCTGCGGCAAGCCCTCGGCGTCGGCGTGGTGGTCTACGAGCCCGGACTGCTGGCCGCTGCGCACCGCGGGATTCTCTACGTGGACGAGGTGAACCTGCTTCATGATCATTTAGTGGACCTGCTGTTGGATGCGGCAGCGATGGGTCGCTCGACTGTCGAGCGGGACGGAGTGTCGGTTGCGCACGCCTCCCGGTTGATCTTGATCGGAACTATGAACCCTGAGGAAGGGGAACTCCGACCGCAGCTGCTCGACCGCTTCGGGTTGACAGTCGAGATCGCCGCGCCGCGGGATCCGCAGCTCCGAGCAGAGGTTGTCCGCCGGCGGATGGCCTTCGACCGCGACCCTGTGTCTTTCGTTGCCGCCTACGCAGCTGACGAACAGGAGCTGCGCGCCAGGATTGCCCGGGCCCAAACGCTGCTGCCGTCGGTACGCCTGGGCGATCTGCAACTGGCGACTATCGCCAGGGTGTGTGGCGCGTTCGAGGTCGACGGAATGCGGGCAGACATCGTGACCGCACGAGCAGCCGCTGCCCATGCCGCATGGCACGGCCGCAGTGAGATCACCAAACCTGACATCCGCGCAGCGGCCCGGCTCGCGCTGCCGCATCGGCGGCGTCGCAATCCTTTCGATGCTCCTGGCCTCGACGAGGATCTCCTTGATCAACTTCTTGATGCTGAGCCAGATCCCGATCCAACACCGCCGGAGGGCAACCCGCCCACGGGTTCTTCGAGAAGCTCAACCAACGGGGACGTGCCGACTCAGCGCGGCAATGGTTCATCGGCAAGCTCGGAGCACAAGGACTTGCAACCCGAGCCGGTCGAGGCATTGTCGGACGAGCCCTCGACACGGTCCGAACAGTTGCCTGATCCGACTTCACAGATCGTCCCTCCCGGCAACAGCTACCGCACCCGCCTGTTCACCGCACCGGGAGTCGGCATCGGGGAGGCGGGCCGCCGTAGCCGCGCGCTCACGGCGACTGGGCGTACGGTCGGTGCGCGCCGGGCCCATCGCGCCGGCGGACGGCTACACCTCACCGGGACCATCCGTGCGGCTGCGCCATGGCAGCTAGAACGCGGCCGTCCCCCAGACGAGCCGCTCCGGCTGTCCTCCCGGGATCTGCGTCTCGCCGTCACCGAGGGACGCGAGTCCAACCTTGTGCTGCTGGTGGTGGACGCCTCCGGCTCGATGGCTGCGAAGCGCCGGATGAGCGCGGTGAAGGCCGCCGCACTTTCCCTTCTGCTGGATGCATACCAGCGCAGGGACAAGGTCGGCTTGATCACTTTCCGGGGAGCGGAGGCGACGCTTGCGCTGCCACCGACGTCCTCGATCGACACAGCGGCACGCCGGTTGCAGGACCTGCCCAGCGGTGGCCGCACACCGCTTGCCGAGGGCCTGCTGTGCGCCGCTGAAACGCTACGGCTGGAGCGGATCCGGGATCCGCGCCGCCGCCCACTGCTGGTACTCGTCACCGACGGCCGGGCCACCTACGGTCCGGACGCGGTCGCCCGGTCGCAGCTGGCAGCTGATCAGCTGCGCCGCACCGGGGTGGCCTCGTTGCTGATCGACTGCGAGTCCGGGCGCATGTCGTTGGGCCTCGCCCAGACGTTGAGCATCCACCTCGGTGCTCAATATGTGACAGTAGGCGAGGTCGGCGCTGATCAACTGGTCCACGCCGTACGCCAAGGTCGGGCGGCCTGATGCCAGCAGGAATTCCAGAGCTGGTTCCCACAGACGGGCTGACCACCCGGCAACGCCGGCAGCGACCATTGTTGATCGTGAACACCGGCGACGGCAAAGGCAAGTCAACCGCAGCGTTCGGGCTGGCGCTGCGCGGCTGGAACCAAGGCTGGTCGGTGGGCATCTTCCAATTCGTCAAGTCGGCCCGATGGCGAATCGGCGAGCAGACCGCCTTCGAGACGCTGGGCGAACTGCACAACGCGACCGGCCGCGGCGGATCGATCGAGTGGCACAAGATGGGTTCCGGCTGGTCCTGGAGCCGCAAGGCCGGAACCGACGATGATCATGCCGCGGCTGCCGCAGAAGGCTGGCAAGAGATCAAGCGACGGCTGGCCGGGGAGCAGCACACCTTGTACGTGTTGGACGAGTTCACCTATCCGATCAACTGGGGCTGGGTCGATCTCGACGATGTGATCAACACCATCACGACAAGGTCCGGCTACCAGCATGTGATCATCACAGGTCGCCGAGCACACGCCAAACTGGTCAGCGCTGCGCAGCTGGTCACCGAGATGACCAAGATCAAGCACCCCTTCGACGATGGACAGAAGGGTCAGCGAGGAATCGAGTGGTGATCGATCTGAGATCACCAGGGTCCGCCCCAGGGCTCCCCCGCATTGTGATCGCTGCTCCCGGCTCAGGTCACGGCAAGACAACAGTTGCTACGGGACTGATGGGGGCGCTGACCACGACCGGCTTGAAGGTTGCGGGCTTCAAGATCGGGCCGGACTACATCGATCCCGGCTACCACACGCTGGCCACTGGCCGGCTGGGACGTAACCTCGATCCCTATCTCTGTGGCGAGCAGCAGATAGCGCCGCTGCTGCTCCACGGGGCGCAGACGCCCGCACCCGCCGACGTGGCAGTGATCGAAGGCGTCATGGGCCTCTTCGATGGGCAGATCGGTGGAGAGGGCTTTGCTTCCACCGCGCATGTCGCCAGCCTGGTCCAGGCTCCGGTGATCATGGTCATTGACATCTCACACACCTCACGAACCGCGGCCGCAATCGCCCATGGACTCAACACGTTCGATCCGGCAGTTCGGTTGGCCGGCGTGATCATCAACAAATCCGGATCGGAGCGACACGCGCGGGAAGTCGTTGCGTCGATCCAGGCGATCGGCCTTGACGTGCTTGGCATGCTGCCGCGGGACGCCGGCATCGAGATTCCCTCGCGTCACCTCGGTCTCGTGCCGGCCGCAGAACGTAAGGAGGCTGCTGAGGCGGTGGCACAGCTCGCCCAGCGGATCAGCGATCACGTGTCACTCAGCTCGATCATCTCGGTGGCTCAGTCGGCACCGCCGCTGGACGCAGAGCCCTGGTCACCCGCCACCCAGGTACAGCCGCCGTCGGATGCCCGGCCCGTGGTGGCAATCGCGGCCGGTCGAGCCTTCACGTTCCGCTACGCCGAGACCGACGAGCTGCTGCGCGCTGCTGGATGTGAGCCAGCGGTTTTTGACCCGACCGCAGATGAGCAGCTTCCAGCTGGAACAGCTGGGCTCTACCTGGGCGGCGGGTTTCCTGAGGTGCACGCAACCGAGCTGGCGACGAACGATGCGCTGCGCTGCGATATCCGAGCAGCGATCGACGCAGGCATGCCGACAGTCGCCGAGTGCGCCGGATTGCTCTACCTGTGCCGCAGCGTCGACGGGCTGCCTATGGTTGGCGCCATCGAGGCCGATGCGATCATGACTGCGCGACTGACGCTGCGCTACCGCACCCTGATCGCCGATCATGATCAACTCCTCGCCCCGGCCGGAGCTTCGGTGACCGGCCACGAATTTCACCGCACCACGGTGGAGCCGCCCCGCGGTCAGGCCGCTGCCTGGCTAGTGAATGGGGAGCCGACCGGCTACTCCCTAGACCCTGCCGGGATGGGCGGCAAGACCGTGCACGCAAGCTATCTGCACCTGCACTGGGCAGGATATCCGGAACTGGCACAGCGCTTCGCCAATGCGGTGCATGATCACGCCGCGAGCTGTTCCAAGCACCAATCAGTACTGCGGCCCGCTGAGCATCGATCGTCCCGCCCCCCAGTCCCTGATCTTCACCACCACGGAGACCGCGACGTTGCCGACGGACTCGTGGACCTCGCAGTCAACGTCCGCCTGCCCGCGCCCCCGGACTGGCTCAGCGCGATCATCAACAACACCACCCAGCACCTCGCTGCTTATCCCAACACCGATGCGGCCGCCAAGGCCATAGCCGAGGCTCACGGTCTCGCCATGGATGAGGTGCTCCCGACTTCCGGTGGCGCGGAAGCCTTCACCCTGCTGGCCCGCGCCTTTCGTCCCGAACGATCGCTGATCATCCATCCGCAGTTCACCGAACCCGAAGCGGCGCTGCTTGCGGCCGGATACCAACCGCAGCGGCTGATCTTGGCTCCGGCCGCCGGCTTCCGGCTCGACGTGGATCTGTTGCCGGCGGATGCGGATCTGGTCGTGATCGGCAATCCGACGAACCCGACCAGCGTGCTGCACCCGGCGGCCTTGATCAATTCCTTGCGCCGGGCGAGACGCCTCGTCGTTGTCGACGAGGCATTTATGGATGCCGTGCCAGGAGAAACCGAAACCTTGATCAGCGACGACTTGACGCGGGTGGTGATCCTTCGGTCGCTGACCAAGACCTGGGGCCTGGCCGGGCTGCGCGCCGGCTATGTGATCGGCGACCCGAAGCTCATTACGTCGATGCGGCGCCAACAGCCCCCCTGGTCTGTGTCCACACCCGCCTTGGCTGCCATCGTCGCCTGCCTGACACCACAAGCCCGCAGCCTGGCAGCTGCTGCGGCCGTAGAGATCGCCGGCAGACGTCACTACTTGGTCGAGCAGCTAGCAGATCTACGACTCAAGGTGGCGGGCCAGCCGAGTGCTCCGTTCGTACTCGTCGACACCAGCGGCGTACGCGATGATCTCGAACCTGGCTGGCTCCGCCGCGCCTTGCGCGACCATGGCTTCGCAGTCCGCCGCGGCGAGACCTTCCCCGGCCTAGGGCCCGACTGGATCCGGATTACCGTACGTGAGCCCGAGGTCACCGACCAGTTGGTGGCGGCCCTTCGCCGACTTGTCAGAATCTAGATCGGTTATAGCTCAACTGGCTTCTGACAAGTCGGCGTTATGGAGGCGCAACGGATGGGAAGCGAACACGGCTTGGAGATGACTGCCACCGGCGAGCACCGGAGGCGGCTCAGCGTCGTACTCGTAATCACCGGCAGCGTGCTGGTCGCTGAGGTTATCGGCGGTCTCATTGCCGGTTCGCTCGCCTTGCTCGCAGACGCCGGCCACATGCTGACGGACGCGACCGGCCTGATCTTGGCGCTCATCGCTGCCTCACTTGCGACCCGGGCCGCCACCATGAAACGCACCTTTGGATTGCAGCGCACCGAGGTTCTGGCGGCTCTCGGCAACGCGTTACTGCTGGTGGCGGTCGCTGTTTGGGTGCTGATCCAGGCCGTCGATCGGCTGCGCAATCCCATCGAGATCAACAGCCGCCTGATGCTCGTCGTAGCAGTGGTCGGCGCGCTTGCCAACCTGGTCGGACTTCTGGTGCTGCGTCCGGCGCAGGCCAAGAGCCTGAACATGCGCGGCGCCTACTTGGAGGTACTCGGCGACCTACTCGGTTCGCTGGCCGTGATCGCGGCCGCGGTGCTGATCTTGCTCACTGGGTGGACTCCCTTCGACGCGATCGCCTCGCTTGTCATTGTGGTGGTGATCATCCCGCGCGCCTGGTTGCTGCTCCGGGAGGTCGTGAACGTACTCCTGGAAGCCACCCCTCGCGGTGTGGACCTTGCCGAAGTACGTGACCACATCGTGCGGGTACGTGGAGTGGTCGATGTCCACGACCTGCACGCCTGGACGATCACCAGCGGCGTACCCGTGCTGTCCGCGCACGTCATCGTGGACCAGGCCTGCATCAACGAGGGTCGCTCCGACGAGGTGCTGGATCGGCTGGGCGAATGCCTTGGTGGACACTTCGACGTCTCTCACTGCACCTTCCAGCTCGAGCCGGTTGGCCACCAAGAGCACGAGGCCGCCCACCACGCATGACGCGGCCAGCAGTAGTCAATCCTCGCTTGCTGAGGAACCCCCTGAGGCCCGTGGTACAACCATGACGGGGAGTCGCGAGCGCCGGACCAGACGGGCCGAGACGCCGCCGAGCAGCACCCGCCGGATCGGACCGTAGCCACGGGACCCACACACCAGCATGTTCACCTCGTCGGACCCAAGTTCGGCCAGCCGCTCGACAACATCGCCCTCGAGAACGACCGCCTCCGGCTCGAGCTGCGGCGGAACCCCAGCGACCGCATAATCCAGTGCCTGGGTGTACGAGGCACGGGCGGCGTCGTAGAACACTCGCTCCTCGCGACGGCCCGCGATGTAGGAGTAGTGCTCCGTCGAACGGGCCATGACGCTGTACAACACGAGCCGAGCTGGGATCCGATTGGCCGCGCGGACCGCGGCTCGAAGCGCCTCGTGGGCGTCCTTCGTGTCGATGAATGCCACACCGATCTTGGTGATCACACCACCATCGGGTGACTGCCAGGCCTCCGGGACAACGCAGACGGGCACGGTGGCTCCGTACAGCAGACGGTTGGCGACGCTGCCGAGCCGGCCGCCGGCAGCTCCATCCTTGCGGCTGCCGCCAACCAGGATCGCCGCGGCATCAACGTCCTCGGCAAGGTCGGCGAGACCACGAGTCGCGGACGTCGAAGCGACAAGGCGGTAGATAGCCGCATCACCGGCAATGGTCTGCGCCTTGTCCAAGGTTTCCTGGCCGAGCTTGCGCACGTACGCCGCCCACTCGGCGTCGACCCGACCCGCTCCGAGCGGGTGCTCCTCAGGGTAGACAGTGGCTACGACTGGCACGTCGCCGGTGGACCGGCACCACGTCGACCCGAAGGCGACAGCGTCCTTGCCGGCATCCGACCCGTCGTACCCGATGACGACGCGCCAGGCCATGTCATGCGCTCCCGCCAGGTCCCGCCTCTGTCACCTTCGCCTCCGGTTCCTCGTCTGGCAGCTCCGGTGCGTCAGGGTAGTGGTGCCGCAGCCTAGAGTGCGAGTACCCGTAGATCAGGTAGATCACGAGCCCAATCAGAAGCCAGACCACGAACCTGATGTAGGTAGCCAGTGGCAGCCCGGTGATCAGGTAGAGGCACAGCAGGATCCCGATCGGGCACCAGATGTAGGGGATCGGCACTTTGAAGGGCCGATCCACGTCCGGTCGCGTCCTCCTCAGCACCATGACGCCGATGTTGACCAGGATGAATGCGAACAGCGTGCCGATGTTCACCATCTCCACAATTGCGCCCAACGGCACTAACGCGGCGACGAGCGCGGCGAAAATGCCGAACCCGAGGGTCAGCTTGACCGGGGTTCCGGTACGCGCATTGACCGTCGCCCAGGACTCCGGCACCAGCCCATCGCGGGCCATCGCGAAGAAGATCCGGGTTTGGCCGTAAAGGATCACGAGCAGCACACTGGTGATGGCCACCAGCGCTCCGAACGAGGTCAGTGCGGCCGCCCAAGGAAGGCCGGCACCCACTTCGCGGGCCTCCGACAGCGGCGCGTCGCTCGCGCCCAGCTGGGCTGCGGGCAAAGCGCCGACGGCCGCAACCGACACCAGCACGTAGATAATCGTGCAGACCACCAGCGAGCCGATGATCGCAATCGGCAAGTCCCGCTTGGGGTTCTTAGCCTCCTCGCTCCCGGTCGACACGGCATCGAAGCCGATGTAGGCGAAGAAGATCAGGGCTGCTGCAGTGAGCACTCCGCCGGAGCCCTGCGGCGCGAACGGCTGCAGGTTGTCGGCGTTGAACGCAGTGAACGCAAGGCCGATGAACATGGCCAGCACGCCGAGCTTGATGAAGACCATCACGGTGTTCAGGTTGGCGGTCTCCTTGACGCCGCGCATCAGCAATAGCGTGATGAGCAACACGATCACGACCGCGGGGATGTTGATGCCTCCCTCGTCAAGGGAGGTCCTGAACGTCTCCGGCAGCGAGATGCCGAACGCCGTGTCGAGGAAGGCGTTGAAGTTGTTGCCCCAACCGACGGCGATCGCCGCAACGGACACGCCGTACTCGATGATCAGGTCCCACCCGATGATCCACGCCACAACCTCGCCGAGCGTGGCATACGCGTAGGTGTACGCGCTGCCGGCCACCGGGATCGATGACGCTAGCTCCGCGTACGACAGCGCGGAGAAGAGGCAGGTGATTGCCGCCAGCACGAAGGACAAGATCACTGCTGGGCCGGCCTCCCGGAGCCCCTCGCCCACGACGACGAAGATGCCCGTGCCGACGATGGCGCCGATCCCGAGGGCTGTGAGGGAAAGCGGTCCGACCGCTCGCTTGAGCTCGTGGCCGCCCTCGTGGGTCTCCGCGACCAGGGACGAGACGGGACGGATGTGGAACAGGTGTGCCTTGGTGTAACGGACCATCATGTCCTCCACTGAGTGGCTCCTTTTGCATGCTAAACCGGCGCCGAGGAGGTGGGAAGAGGATGCAGCTCCCAGCATCCATATCGCAGTAGAGCCTGTCCGTGGCTGGTGCCAGGCTGGCCATTGTGACGACTCAGTACTACACGGCCAGCAGCATCGACGGCTTCATCGCCGACGCGGACAACTCATTGAGCTGGCTCTTCCAGTTCAGCGAGCCGAACGGCATGGAGGATGAGTATCCGCGGTTCATTGCCCAGGTCGGTGCGATGGCGATGGGCTCGACGACATATGAGTGGATCGCGCAGCACACCGGCTTTCTCGACGACGCGAGCAAGTGGGAGTACGAGGTCCCGACATGGGTGTTCAGCAGTCGCGAGCTGCCTCGTGTCGAGGGCCCAGATATCCGGTTCGTGTCAGGGGACGTGGTGCCGGTTCACGAGGAGATGCTGCGGGCCGCCGACCGCCGGAACGTCTGGCTGGTGGGTGGCGGTGATCTCGTCGGGCAGTTCCACGATAAGGGTCTGCTGGATGAGGTGATCATCGGCATGGCATCGGTGACCCTCGGCTCGGGAGCCCCTTTGCTTCCGCGGAGGATCGTGACGCCGCCCTTGCAGCTCCTCAGCGCCACCGCGTACGGGGCAGATTTCGTGATGCTGCGCTACGCCGTGCGGAAGACTAGCGAAACCTGAGCAGGCGCAAGCTGTTGGTCACCACGAAGAGGGAGCTCAGGGCCATCGCCGCTGCGGCGATCATCGGGTTGAGAAGGCCGACCGCAGCCAACGGCAGGGCCACGACGTTGTAGCCGAACGCCCACCAGAGGTTCCCGTGGATGGTTCGCAGCGTCGCCCGGGAAAGCCGCACCGCGTCCACAGCCGTTCGCAGGTCTCCGCTGATCAGCGTCAGGTCACTGGCATGGATCGCCGCGTCCGTGCCAGTACCGAGCGCGATACCAAGATCAGACTGAGCCAGCGCGGCCGAATCGTTGACCCCGTCACCGACCATGGCTACCCGATGGCCAGCGTCCTGCAGCCGGACCACCTCGCTGACCTTTTGCTGCGGTAATACGTTGGCGATGACATCGTCGATGCCGACCTCCGCAGCCACCTGTCGAGCTGCAACCTCATGATCACCGGTCAACAAAACCGGGCGCAGGTCCAGCCACCGCAGGTCGTGTACGGCTTCCGCGGAAGTCGGCTTGACCACATCGGCGACCGCGATCACGCCCCGGACTTGGCCACCCCACCCGACGACGACGGCAGTCCGTCCCTGCGCCTGCTCGACCGCGTACGCCTCTCGCAGCTCTCGCGGGACCTCCAGCCCTTCCTCCTGGAGCAGCTCCAGCCGCCCCACAACCACCGACTTGTCAGAACCCAGTTCAGCTATAGCCGCACTGCTTTCTGACAACTCGGCGAGTACGCCGAGACCGGGACGGTTACGTAGCTTGCTGACCGGATTCAGCGAGCCGTGGGTGCGCGCGTGGTCGGCGATGGCTTTGGCGATCGGGTGTTCTGAGCCGGATTCGGCTGAGCCGGCTGCGTTGATGACCTCCGCTGTGGTGGCCCCTGCGCCAGCGGTGACAGCAGCGACGGCCATCCGGCCCTCGGTGACCGTTCCGGTCTTGTCCAACACGATGGTGTCGATATGCCGGGCCGACTCCAGCACCTCAGGACCCCTGATCACGATGCCCAGCTGGGCACCCCGTCCGGTGCCGACCAGCAGCGCGGTCGGTGTGGCCAGCCCGAGCGCGCACGGGCAGGCGATGATCAACACCGCTACCGCAGACGTGAACGCGAATGACAGGCCGGAGCCCCGGCCGAGCCAGAAACCGAGGGTGGCGACCGCAAGCGCAATGACGATTGGCACGAACACGGCAGAGACTCGATCGGCCAGGCGCTGCACCGCCGCCTTGCCGCTCTGCGCGGCCTCAACCATTCGCGCGACCTGCGCGAGCTGCGTGTCAGCTCCCACCCGCGTCGCCTCGACCACTAGCCTGCCGTGGGTGTTGACCGTGGCTCCGACCACAGCATCGCCCGGTCCGACTTCTACTGGTACGGACTCGCCGGTCACCGTCGACGCATCCAGAGCGCTATGTCCAGAGATGATCACGCCATCGGTTGCCACCCGTTCGCCAGGTCGCACCACAAACCTGTCGCCCACGTGCAGTCGAGAGATCTCAACGTCCGTCTCCCCACTCGTCGTGAGGAGGGTGACCTCCGATGGCGCGAGCTCGAGCAGTGCTCGCACCGCAGCCCCGGATCGGCGCTTGGCTTGTACCTCGAGATAGCGTCCGAGCAGGATGAACGTCGTGATTCCCACGGCGGCCTCCAGATAGAGGTTCGCCGTAGGGGCATGCCTGACCAGTCGCAACTCAAAGGGATGCCGGAAGCCGATCTCGCCTGCAGCCCCGAACAGCAGCGCGTACGCCGACCAACCGAAAGCCGCCAGCGTACCGATGGAGATCAACGTGTCCATGGTCGCGTTGCCGTGCTGCAGGTTCAGCAAGGTGGCCCGGTGGAACGGCCAGGCGCCCCAGGTGACCACTACGCCCGCAAGCGCGAACGACACCCATTGCCACCAGGGAAACTGCCACGCCGGAACCATAGCGATCATGATCACCGGCATGCTCAGCACGGCGCAGATGATCAGCCGACGGCGCAGTTGGCGCAATTCCAGGTCAGGGTCGCGCGGGCTCTCAGCGGGCAGCGTGGCGTGGTAGCCGGTCTGCTCGATGGTCTGGATCAAGGTCTGGGCCGTGGTCCCTTTACCGGCATGAACCGTGGCCTTCTCCGTTGCGTAGTTGACGGTCGCGTTGACACCCTCGAGCCGGTTGAGCTTCTTCTCGATCCGGGTGGCGCATGACGCGCAGGTCATGCCCTGGACGTCAAGCTCGATCGTCTGGACTGCGACATCGGTCTGCGTCATCGGGCTACCTGCACGGTGAAGGGGGCGAGATAGAGCTTGTCGCCCCGGTAGAACTCGACAAACAGCCGGTAACTACCCCGATCCGACACGGCACCGAGGAAGTCCAACCGTGGCCCAGTGCCCGTTGAGTTCGAATGCATGTGCAGGTAGCCGAGATCGCCCGGCCGGATCAGCACGCTATGGCCCATCTCGCCATGCGCCGGCTGCAGATCGGTCACTGGCTCACCACGATCGGTCACGGTGATCGCGGTGCTGCTGTCGGCGCTCGTGCTGAGCTTGCCGGTGCGCGTAACGGTCAGGTCCTTGATCTGGACCTGATCAGCAGCCGGTGGTAGCGGCTCGGGGCGATACTCACCGCTGGTCGTGAAGTCGGCGGCCAGGGCGATCTCCCGACCGAGCGCCTTCGACTGGAAATGGATGATCACATGCCATGGGCCTGGCGTGAGGTTGAGAATTCCCCACCACGACGTGCCCTCACCCTGCTGCGGGGTGACGTGCTGGTATCCAGTGAGATCACGCCGGAACGCGATTAGATGCATATGCTCGCCAGCGTCCTCATCGAGCTCGGAAAGCACCTGCCCACCGGGCGCGGTGACCGCGAGCTCAACAAACACGTCTTTCCCCGGCCTCTGCGTGGGCTGCACGGCACGTACTGTGTAGCCCACCACAGTGCTCGCTGGTGCAACCATCTCGGAGTTGTGCGTCGACGCCGGCGCCAGCAGGGCCTGCGACTGGGTGCCCATGGTGTAGGACACGCCGAAGACAGCCACCAGTAGCGCGAGTAAGGCGACCAGTTTGGCGGGTGGATTCATTAGCAGGCAGTGATCGACAGTGGCGTGTCGGCTAGGCTGTCGCGACGCTGTAGCCCGCCTCGTCCACCGCGGCCTCGATCTTCTCGAATGGGATCTCAGCGTCGCTGATCACGACCAATTGGCCGCTGTCGAGATCAACCTTGATAGCGGTTACTCCGCTGACCGCGGAGACCTCCTCGGTCACCGAACCCACACAGTGCTGGCAGTGCATGCCGGAGACAATGTACTCGCGAGTAACAGACATGGCGTTTCCTTGACTAGGTAGAGAAGAGGCTGACTACGAACGAACCAAACGTGCAATGGCGCTCGAAGCTTCTTCGATCTTGATGTCGGCCTCGGGTCCTCCTTCGGCCGCAGCGCGTACCACACAGTGGCTCAGGTGTTCTCCGAGGAGGCCGAGAGCCACGGACTGAAGCGCGCGCGTCATCGCGGACACCTGGGTCAGGATATCGATGCAGTACTGCTCCTCCTCGATCATCTTCTGCAGGCCACGTGCCTGCCCCTCGATGCGGCGCAGTCGTTTAAGGTAGTCGTCCTTGTTGGCAATGTAGCCGTGATGGCTGACGTGATCAGACATCGACCCTTCCTTTGATCTCTCTCAGGTACCCCCTAAGGGTATACCGAGGGGTCAAGTCGATCATGTCCGAACACATGTGATGATGTGCGATCAAAGTCGCCAGATTGTTGCAATCTGTTTTCAACAGGTTGCGGATGAACCTGTGGGTAATACGTTCTGACCGGGAAAATCCCAGTAGCGTCGGCATGGCTGCATCCGAGTCGTGAGACGGCGGGAAATAACTTCCATCCACGCCTCTAATCGAGGCATTAGCCCTAGTCAACAGGCAGTTGTCTACCGGGACCAGATGCCGGTCCCCAGACCGATACCCAGGGTCTACACAGGCCCACAGCGTGTCCCCCACAGGGCAGAATTTGTTATCCACAGGCCCTGTGAATAACGGACTGTTCAGGCCGGTGCCGGCGGCGTACGGTTTCCCGCGTTGACCTGTCCCACGCCTCGCGTGTCCGTGTCAGTGCATGTCACTACTCTTCCGAACACGTATTCGATTGGTGCTGAGGTGGGTGTCCGAGGGGCTCGGGGGCCGTCCAGCGGATTTGTAAGGAGCAAGGGGTGAGTATTGCCGAGGTGATGCCGCCCTACAGCGACGCGGCACCTCGACTCTCCGACCGTACGCCGCCCCAGGACATGGAGGCCGAGCAGTGCGTGCTGGGCGCCATGCTGATGAGCAAGGACGCCATCGCCGACGTAGTTGAGGTGCTGCGCGGCGCCGACTTCTACCGCCCAGCGCATGAGCAGGTCTACAACGCCATCATCGACCTCTACGGGCGCGGCGAGCCGGCCGATGCGGTCACCGTCGCCGATGAGCTGGGCAAGCGCGGCGAGCTGCTGCGAATCGGCGGCGCGCCGTACCTGCACACGCTGCTGGCCAGCGTCCCGGTTGCCGCGAATGCCGGCTACTACGCGCAGATCGTGCACGAGAAGGCGATCCTGCGCCGGCTCGTCGACGCCTCGGTACGCATTGGACAGATGTCATACGCCGCCGAGGGCGACGTCGATGACATCGTCGACCGGGCCCAGGCCGAGGTGTACTCCGTCAGCGAGCGGAGAGCGGCGGAGGACTACAAACCGCTCTCGGAGCTGATGCAACCCACCCTCGACGAGATGGAGGCCATCGAATCTCGCGGTGCGGGGCTCTCGGGTGTGCCAACCGGTTTCGCCGACCTCGACGAGCTCACCAACGGTCTGCATCCCGGACAGATGGTCATCGTGGCCGCGAGACCGGCAGTTGGGAAGTCAACCCTCGCCCTGGACATCGCGCGGTCAGCCTCGATCCGGAACGGACTCACCTCGGTGATCTTCAGTCTGGAGATGAGCCAGATCGAGATCACCATGCGCCTGCTGTCGGCCGAGGCTAGCATCCCGCTGTCACACATTCGCGGCGGTCGGATGAGTGACCAGGACTGGAATCGGGTGTCGGCGAAGATGGGCCAGGTCTCCGAGGCGCCGCTGTTCATCGACGATTCGCCCAACCTCACCATGATGGAGATTCGAGCGAAGGCCCGTCGCCTCAAGCAGCGGCACGACCTCAAGCTGGTGATCATCGACTACATCCAGCTGATGACCTCGGGGAAGAGGGTCGAGTCCCGCCAACTCGAAGTCTCGGAGTTCTCCCGGCAGCTCAAGCTGCTGGCCAAAGAGCTCGACGTGCCGGTCGTCGCGCTCTCCCAACTCAATCGCGGCCCAGAGCAGCGTACGGACAAGCGGCCAATGCTTTCTGATCTTCGCGAGAGCGGGAGCCTGGAGCAGGACGCCGATGTGGTGATCTTGCTGAACCGGCCTGATCTTTATGACAGGGACTCCGATCGTGCCGGCGAAGCTGACTTCGATGTGGCCAAGCATCGCAACGGCCCAACAAAGATGATCACTGTGGCCTTCCAGGGTCACTACTCGCGCTTCACGGACATGCAGTTCTAGCAGAAGACAACCAATGGCATACCTGACCTCTGCAGACGGCACCTCGATCGCCTATCAGCGCGATGGCAGTGGACCGGCTGTGGTCCTGATCGGTGGTGGCCTCGATGACGGCTCGGAAAACGCGCCGCTGGCACGAGAATTGGCGAAACATTTCACCGTGTACAACTTCGCTCGCAGAGGTCGGGGCGAAAGCGGAGACACCCGGCCCTGTGCAGTGGAGCGAGAGATCGATGACATCGCAGCGGTCATCTCCGAGGCCGGCGGATCGGCCCAGGTACTGGCCCGGACTGGAGGATCTCGCCAACACGCTGGCCTACGACGCGGCCCTCTACGGCCCGCCACCTACCGGTCGCTGGACGACTATCACGCAGCCCACCCTGGTGGCCACCGGTGGCAGCAACGACTACTTCGAGCAAGCGGCGGACGCGGTCGCAGCGAGCCTTGCGCATGCGGAGCGCCAAGTCATCGCGGGACAGGGACACGTTGCCGATCCGAAGGTCATGGCTACTGTGCTCACCCGATTCTGATTCTCAGCTCAGGAGTCCCGTGACGCACGAAGTGTCTTGGCCCGCAGCCAACGTGCGACGTTTGCAGCGGCACGCACTGCTGACGCCGGCGTCATCAGGAACCGATCCCGCTGAGATCGCCGCGGTCATCTGTGGCGCTCACGCTCAAGTGCTGTCCGCGGCTGAGTTGTCGATTGCG
>JBKOUS010000128.1:0-18165 GCA_046723505.1 Actinomycetota bacterium | reverse complement strand
CTGGCGACGGTCGGCGACAGCCTGCCGCAATCCCTCGCGCACCCGTTCCACAAGCCGGAGCCCCGGAGAAGGAGCCTCGACGACGACTGGTGAGCCACGCACCCGCATCACACCTGCCACGTCCGACCCTCGATCGGGTCGGTCAAGACGGCCGTCCACGGCCAGATGACTGCCGACCGGGATCTCGAACCACTGCCCGAGCTGCGGGCCGCTGACGACCAACATGACAGGAGCTCGGACCAGCCAGGTGCCGCCACGGCCCTCGATGCGTACGATTGCCGCCTTGATGACCGCAGCGTCTGGCCTTACACCTGTTTCGGCGATCCGATGGGGATCCGCGCGAATCTCCAGATCCGCCGAAACCACTGCCCGATGCCTCGCCAGCATTGCGACAGGTCCATGTCGGATCCGATACAAATCCACCATGCCGGCGCCAGCAGTCACTACAGTGACCAGGGCGACTGCCAGCAGCAGGGCTGAGCGCCGCAGAGCCGCAACCGCCAGGCCAACCGTCACGCCCGCCCCGGCCGCTGCTATGCCAGCGTGCCCTCCCCCGGTCCCGACCCATGCGGCTCCCCACGCTGCTATTGCCAGCGGGGCCATTCGCAGATCTGGCGAGCGAGCCGGGTCGACCGGTGCATCGGCTGGCTGTCGACGCCTCCGGCGGCGACTGATGAGCCCGTCTATTCCGGCACGCGCCGCTCCCACAAGCCGCCGTGTCCGGGAGTTCACACCCGGACGTGAGGGGCGATCTCTGCGTACGTTTTGGGTCCGATGCCGTCCACCTCCTGCAGTTCCTCGATTCGACTGAACCTCCCGTGCTGCTGTCGCCACGCGAGAATGGCCTGGGCGGTTACCGGCCCTACCCCGGGCAACTCCTCGAGCTGCGGCTGGCTGGCATGGTTCAGATCAAGCGTCCCCGTCGCTGCAGCGCCGCCGCGACCCGACTCGGGCTGATCTCGGACTTCCCCCGCCGGGTCAGTCCTGGTACCGATCACCACTTGTTGGCCGTCGCTCAGCGGCTGGGCGAGATTGAGCTCACCCGGATCAGCTCGATTGGTCAGCCCACCTGCGGCGTCGATGGCGTCTTGGACTCGTGCGTTCTCCGGCAACCGGACCAGACCAGGGTGCCGGACGGCGCCGAGGACATGGACAACGATCTTCGAAACGGCCCTGCTCGTCGTGGGTGTGGCCGACGCCGCCGTCTGCGTTGGCGAGCTGACCGTGACGACCTCACTGGGGCTGGCCACCGCGACTGGCCGGGCGCGGAGCAGCAGCCATCCGGCCGTCAGCAGACCGAGTACCAACAAGACACTGATGACCCCAAGGTGCGTTCGACTGAACCGTTGTCTCGGCAGCTCCTCCACGACTACGCTGCCAGGCGGCTCTCGTCCCTCGGCGACCCCAGCCGAAGTCGACTCTGCGGGGAACTGCGCCGACTCCTCGACGGGCGCAAGCCCCGGCCCGCGCGCTCTACGGGGCGGCTGCTCAGCCAAGACGAGCGCTAGTCGGTCGCTTATCAGTCGAGCCAGCTCGAGGTCGTCTTTTGATCGACTTGCCATGTCGAGAAGCTAAGGACGGCGAGGCCAGGTGGTACGCGAACTCGGAAAGCTGTGGACAGCACTTCGGGCAGGCCTTTGGCTGGGGATAGCGCACGCAATCAGTCCCCGCCCTGCCCTGACTTAGACTCGGGGTGACACCACGATCCCCAGGGTGCCGGGACCGACGTGCACGCCGAGCACTGCACTCACCTCTGAGATCACAATGTCGCCGACCTGCACCCGACCGCTCAGGCGATCGAGCAGCCGGTGGGCGCCGTCGGGGTTATCGAGATGATGTACGGCGACGTCAACCACGCCATGCGCTGTGGAGGCCTGCTCGAGCGCGGTCAGGCTCAATTCCACAAGCCGGGTCAGCGCCTTGGACTCGGTCCTGACCCGCTCGTACGGCCGAATCTCCCCATCGGCAACCGTGAGTAACGGCTTCACCGCCAGCACGGAACCGAGCATCGCCGCCGCCGTGCCAATCCGACCGCCGCGCCGCAAATATTCCAAACTGTCGACGTAGAAGTAGGTCGTCGAGGCCGCCGCCCGCCGGCGCACCGCCGAGACCACCTCGTCGGGAGCGGCACCCGAGCGCGCCAACTCAGCTCCGGTCAACACTGCGTACCCTTCCGCCATCGCCAAGGTCATGCTGTCGACAACGTTGATCGGGATATCGACGGAGGCCGCGGCGACCTGCGCCGCGTTGCAGGTACCTGAGATCTTGCTGCTGAGGTGGACCGACACGATGGCGTCATAGCCGGCTTCGGCCAGCTCAGCGTAGGTCTTCTCGATCACCTCTGGTGCAGGTCGCGACGTACTCACTTGCCGGCCCTCACGTAACGCTCGCGCCACTTCCCACGGCCGCACTTCCGATTCCGGACGGCTGATCTCGCCGATCACGACCTGCAGTGGAATGATCGAGATGTCAGCGCGGGCAGCGTCGGCCGGGTCGAGCGAGGACGTAGAGTCAGTCACCACTGCGACGCCAGGCATCTGCTCAGCGTAGGACTTGGCAAACCACCGATCGCGGACTCCAGGGGCGCAAACTCGTGTCGGTAGAAGGTAAACCGATGAGTGATCAGACCAGACGTGTCTGGCGCGCCGGCTCCATGACACTGGTGCTGGTAGCAGCCTTCGCTCTTGCCGCGGGTGTGGCGATCCCGATTCTCGCGTACTTGATCTACCGGGACGGAGGTACGCTCGGGCTCCCTGCACTGTTCGTCATACTGACGGTGCTCGCGTTGCTCTACGCGTGGCGGTTCGGGCTCCATCCGCGACTGCTGGTCACTGACCAGAATGTCGAGATCATCAACCCGTTCCGCCGCTACAGCTTCGACTGGGACGACATCACCGTGATTACTCCCGGCGAGAACGGCCTGCTCATCGGCTCGGAGGACACTGCGGCCGAGGCATGGTGTGTGCAGAAGTCCAACTTCGCCAGCCGCCGGGGCCGCCTCACACGAGCCGACCGGATTGCGAACCAACTGCTCGACATCGTGGAGCTCCATGATCCGCCAATGGAGGACGAGGAGGCTGGGTCGCGTATCCGCCGCGCGCGTCCTGACGAGAGCCGGCTGCTCACCCAACTGGAACGTGCCGCCAGCGAGGACGCGCTGTTCCATATCTTTCCGCCGAACCAGTATCCCTATCCGACCACCGCGGTCGCCTGGCGCTGGAGGCATGTGCTCAGTGATCGACTGATGCATACCTACCTTCTCGAGGTACGTCACAGCCCCGTGGGCTACGTCGCTTTCGACGGGGATACGGTGCGTCACCTCGGTGTCGTGTTGGACCACCAACGTCGCGGATACGGCTCCGCACTCCTTGAGTTCGCCTGCATGGAGATCTACGGCGGCGGTGCTCGAGAGGCTTTCTGTTGGGTGCTGGCCGACAATCAAGCCGCACGTGCGTTCTACAGCGCCCGCGGTTGGAGCGAGACTGGCGAGCGGCGGAACTCGGAGCATCCCCCGCATCCGGAGTCGCTACAGCTAACGCGCAAGAACCCGCACCCGCCGCGAAGAAGCCTCTGACGACCAGCCGGCATTCAATGCTGATCACCAACCGCTTGTGACGGCCAGGAATCCTGGTCCGGTGACCATCAGCGCCCCTCGCCACCCCAGGCTTCGTCCAACGGTGGCCAGCTGGGGCAGCCAATCATCGCGTCCTCGGTTCCAACAGCTGCTGTTCACCGTCGCAGGGCTCGCGCTGCTGCCAGCGGCAGCCGCGACGCTCATGCGAGTACTGCCTCCGACGGATGACGCGACGGCTTTGCTCGCGGCTTTCATTCCCTACGGGCTAATCGGTTATATGCTCGCGTTTCTCTGCATGCTCGTCGCCCTGGCACGGGCCAGACACCGTCTGATACCGGCCGTGATCACCGCGGCAGTAGCGGTGCTGTCCGCCTATCATCTGGCGTGGCTGGCCCCGCTCTTTGTCGATGATCAGCGATCCGCCGCGGCGGAGCAGTTCCAGCTGATGAGCCTGAACATGCACGGCGGGGAAGCCGACTCCATCGATGTCGCGGAACGGGCGGCGCACGCCGATGTCGTGATCTTGGTGGAGGCCACGCCAATGCTCTTACTGCCCTGGAACGACACGGCTGGGACCAGCGCTTCCCGTATTCGTTGGGCGATCCGAGGGACGGTTTCTCCAACACCGCTATCTATTCACGCTTCCCGTTGAGCAGCAGCAACTCGATCGGCGCTACCTCGTTTCAGCAGTGGGCGACGACGGTGCGCATTCCCCGCGTCGGTGGCATCCGGCTGATCGCAGTGCATCCGTGCAACCCGTACTGTGGCGAGGACCGCTGGAGGGCCGAGCATCGGGTGGTGCGGCGCGCGGTGATCGACAACCTCGATCAGCCGCTGGTCGTCGCCGGCGACTTCAATGCAGTAGATGATCATGGACCGATGCAGGCGCTGCGGCGCGCCGGATTGAAGAGTGCGACAGATGTCGCTGGAGCCGGCTGGCTTCCGACCTATCCGGCCAACCGTCGCATCCCGCCGCTGCTTCCCATCGACCACGTCTTGATCAACGAGGACCTTACGGCCACATCGGTGACCAGCTTCGCAGTCTCTGGCAGCGACCACCGCGGCCTGTTGGCCAACCTTGCCCGCGTCCGGTAGGCAGCCGTACGGCGCTGGCGGCCACCCATCCTGACCGGCGCTGAGTGGCCTTACCGCACCACGATGCTGACCAGCTTGGGCGCGCGGATGATCACCTTGGCCACAGCGCGGCCGGCCAGTGCGCGTACCACCGTTTCGTCGGCTAGGGCTACTGAGCGCAACTGCTCCTCGCTGATCTCCGGCGGTACCTGCAGCCGGCCACGTACCTTCCCCTGGATCTGAACCACGCAGGTGACCGACTCGGCTACCAGCAAACTCTGTTCAACGGTTGGCCAACTGGCGTTGGCCACCGATGGGGCGTGGCCCAGCCGTTCCCACATCTCCTCGGCGACGTACGGTGCGACCAGACTTAGGGCGATGGTGACTACCTCGGCGGCCTCGCGCACGGCAGGATCGGCTGGGCCCGGAGCACCGTCCATCGCCTTGCGGGTGGCATTGACAAGTTCCATGACCCGAGCAACGGCCACATTGAAGCGTTGCCGCGCGATGGACTGGTCGATGTCGGCCAACAACCGTTGGGTCTCCCTGCGTAGCTCAAGATTCCCACCGCTCGGTGGCACGCCTGGAGCGCTGGTCACCTGGCCTGCCAGCCGGTACGCCCGTTGCAGGAACTTCAGCGACCCAGAAGGCGAGACATCGGCCCAGTCGATGTCCTCCTCGGGCGGTCCGGCGAAGACGACGGTCAGCCGTACCGCATCGACACCGAACGCATCGATCTGAACGCCCAGGTCGACCCCGTTACCCAGCGACTTGCTCATGGCCTTGCCCTGGTTGATCACCTGGCCCTGGTTCAGCAACCGTCGCATCGGCTCCTCGAACTCGACCATGCCCATGTCGTACAGCACCTTGGTGAAGAACCGCATGTACAGCAGGTGCAAGATGGCATGCTCCACACCGCCGATGTATTGAGTCACCGGCATCCAGCGGCGCACGTCCTCTGGGTTGAAGGGCCCATCCTCGTAGCTCGGCGAGCAGTAGCGGAAGAAGTACCACGAGGAGTCGACGAAGGTATCCATGGTGTCGGAGTCGCGTTTCGCGGGTCCGCCACACTGCGGACAAGCGACATTGACCCATTCGGTAGCCGCGGCCAGCGGCGAGGTTCCCTTCGGAAGAAGGTCAATGCCCTTCAAGTACGGCAGCTCAACGGGAAGCTGATCATCGGGCACTGCGACCTCGCCACACCGTTCACAGTGGATGATCGGAATCGGGCAACCCCAGTAGCGCTGACGACTCAGCAGCCAGTCCCGAAGCCGGTAGATCACAGCGCCTTCGCCAACGCCCTCAGCCTCCAGCTTGGCGGTGATCGCGCGAATTCCTGCCCCCTTGTCGGTCAGGCCGTTCAGGATCTCGGAGTTGATGTAGGTGCCATCACCTGGCGTCGCGATGCCTGTGGCGACCGCGTCGGGGCCGCCAGTGGCAACGACCTCACGCACGGGCAGGCCAAAGGTGCGGGCAAAGTCCAAGTCGCGCTGATCATGAGCCGGAACAGCCATGATCGCCCCGGTACCGTACTCAGCCAGCACGTAGTCGGCGGCGTAGACCGGGATCTTCTCACCGTTCACCGGATTTGTGGCGTGCACCCCCAAGAAGACGCCCGTCTTAGGACGATCAGTGGACTGCCGTTCGATCTCGGTCTCGTGCTTGGTCTGCTCCAGGTACTCATCAAAAGCCGCGCGCTGATCCTCGCTGACAACCTCGGAGGCCAGCTGCGCATCAGGTGCGATCACGAAAAACGTCGCCCCGTACAGGGTGTCCGGCCGAGTGGTGAACACCCTCACCGGCTCCCCCCGATTCTCGATCATGAAATCGACCCAGGCACCCTCGGAGCGGCCGATCCAGTTGCGCTGCATCGTCAGCACTCGCTCCGGCCAGCCCTCAACAAGATCATCCATGTCGTCCAGCAGCCGCTGGGCGTACTCGGTAATCTTGAAGTACCACTGCGTCAGCAGTCGCTTGGTCACGACCGAGCCGCAACGCTCGCACAGCCCAGCGATCACCTGTTCGTTCGCCAGGACTGTCTGGTCCTTCGGGCACCAGTTGACATAGCTCGCCTTGCGGTATGCCAGTCCGCGCTCACGGAATCGCAGGAACAGCCACTGGGTCCAGCGGTAATACTCCGGATCGGAGGTGTGCAGTCGGCGGGACCAGTCGAAGCTCATCCCATAGCGCCGGAATGAGGTGGCCTGGGTCTCGATGTTCGCGTACGTCCACTCGGCCGGGTGCGCGTTCCGCTCGATCGCAGCATTCTCGGCGTTGAGTCCGAAGGAATCCCAGCCGATGGGGTGGAGTACGTCGTAGCCCTTCAGCTTCAGGTAGCGAGCGACGACATCTCCCATGACGAACGCCTCGGCGTGACCCATGTGCAGGTCCCCGGATGGATAAGGGAACATGTCCAGCACGTAGCGGCGCTCGGCAGAACCGTCATCGGCCGGCACAAAGGTCTTGTCGGCCTCCCAGAACGCCTGCCATCGCTGTTGGGCGGCGCGGGCGTCATATCCATTTGGCTCCCGGCTCACAGTGTCGGTTCGCTCAGCAGTATCGAACCGCTCGATCTGCTCGGTCATCGTGTCGTCTCGTCTCCCTTGGCTGTGCGTTGTGTCTACCCGCGACCTGGACATGAAAAAACCCCTCGCCACGTTGGGCACGAGGGGCTGCCGCGCAGGGGCTTCCTACGCGGCTACGCAAGGAGGGCAACGCGTTGCATACGGTCAGGGTAGCGCACCGGCGCCCCAAGGTAGCCCTGGTTTTGCAGCACCAGCGACATCTTCGAGGCAGATCCGGTCAGTTTGGCCGCGGGTGATGCGCTTTCAGGGTTCGTCGTCACCACCTGCAGTTAGCGTCAGAGTTGTGCGCCGACTCAGCCAGGACCAACTTCGCCGGACTACGTTGCGCAGGCAGTTCCCGACCATTCCCGAGCGTGGTCCGGAGGCGGTCGTTGAGCTGTTCCGACGCCTGGGGCCGATCCAATCCCAGGTGCCGCGAGCGCCCTTCCTGACCATCTCCTCACGGTTGCCGGGGGTCAGCTACGGCACCGTGTGCGGGCTATTTGAGTCGCACCAACTGATCAAGGCCAGCAATATCCGGGGAACGGTCCACAGCAGCGTGCCGGAGCAGTTTGCCTGGCTGGACGCGGTAGCACGCCGGACGCGTGGCGCTCAGTTGCGCAATGTTCTCAAGCTGCAGCAGGTCACCCCGGAGCAGCTGGCGGCAGTGACTGAAGCGTTCGCTTCCACGGATTGGCGGCCCCGCTCGGAGATCGTGGCGCATGCGCGCGCTTGGCTGGCCGAACGCGCGACAGGTAACGCCACGGACGGCCCAGATCCGCTCTCAGACAGCCTTATCTGGGGTCACAGCGGGCTGCTCCGGCGTCCGCGGGACACGCGATGGGAGAAACGAACCGACACTTACCATCGCCGGGCGCGCAGCCTGCTGCCGGGTCTACCCGAATGGGACTTCGCGGAGGCGTTGACGAGACTCGTCCGGGTGCACCTCGGCTCCTACGGCCCCGCCTTGCGGGAAGATCTCGCATTCTTCCTTGGTGCCGGCCTGGGCGCTGTGGACGACGCCTTGCGCAACCTCAACGACGAGGTGATCCACCTGCGTGGTCCGAACGATGAGGACTATCTCGACCTTGCCGACCCTCCCCACGGCGGTACATCGGATCCGGGATTGCGGCTACTTCCTGAGTACGACGGGCTGCTGGTCGGCTACCACGGGCGGCATCGCACCCGCTTCCTCACTGAGCAACAGCTGCCGAAGGTCTGGACCAAGGTGAACGGGCTGTTCACCCCGGTGGTGCTCTACGGCGAACGACTCGTCGCGAGCTGGAAGACGATCACCAAGGGCCGCCGCACCGACATCGAGGTCACCATGCTGGATCCACATCCCGTACTGGCCGACGACCTGTTCAGCGACGCAATCGCAGCCACCGCACAGGTTCTCGACCTCACGATCACCGATTTGCGTGTCCGCTCCCCGCTACGCTGAGCGGAGTTCATGGGAGCTGCTCGCGCGATGCCAACGCTCGCAGCTCGAGAGCATTCATGGGAGCTGCTCACGCAATGCCGGCGCTCGCAGCTCGCCGGGAGAGAGGAATGCACGAGATGACGTGGTTGGTGACCGGCGGCGCCGGCTACATCGGTTCCCACGTGGTACGTGCTTTCATCACTGACGGCATCCCTGCTGTGGTAATCGACGACCTATCCAGCGGGCACCGTGGCTTTGTCCGCGGCGATGTTGCCTTTTACGAGGGCAGCGTCTTGCAGCGGAAGCTTCTCGATCAGATCTTCCGCGAAAACATGATCAGCGGCGTGGTCCACCTCGCAGGCTTCAAGTACGCCGGCGTCTCGGTGAGCCGGCCACTGCATACCTACACGCAGAACGTGAGCGGCATGGTCACCCTGCTGGAGTCGATGGCTGCCAACGGTGTGGCCAACTTCGTATTCTCCTCAAGCGCCGCGGTCTACGGCACACCTGCCACCGACCTGGTCAGCGAAGAGGAGCCGACGCGCCCGGAGTCCCCCTACGGCGAATCCAAGCTGATCGGCGAGTGGTTGCTGCGCGACCAGGCCCACGCCACCGCGTCCGAGCCAGCACCGCTGCGCCACACTTCGCTGCGATACTTCAACGTTGTTGGCTCTGGATACGACGATCTGCGAGACACCAGCCCGCACAACCTTTTCCCGGTTGTCTTCGAGCGTCTGGTCGCGGGCGATGTGCCCTATATCAACGGGGACGACTACCCAACACCGGACGGCACGTGTGTCCGTGACTACGTCCATGTCAGTGACCTCGCGATCTCTCACGTCACCGCTGCCAAGGCTCTTGAGGCAGACCAGCCCCTGCAGCCTGTCTACAACCTCGGCAGCGGAAGCGGGCTATCGGTGCGCCAGATCATGGATGCCGTGGCCCGAGTCACTGGCATCGAGTTCACGCCGCAGATCCACCCGCGACGCCCGGGTGACCCTGCGCGGATTGTGGCGACTGGTGACCTCGCCGCACGCGACCTGGACTGGAAAATGCGGCACACGGTCGATGAGATGGTTGCTTCCGCCTGGGCTGCTCGACAGGCCGCCGTGCGGTCACGCTGAGTCGCCCCATAAAGCAGCGACCAGCACGTCATTGACCCCAACGTGGTCACGGACAACACCAATCGGTCGAATTTCTTGCTGTTTCTGACCTCTTTCGGGACGGGATGGCCGAAACACCGCTGTCACATTTTCATGGCAACTGTGACGCCGACGTAACCGAACGCACGTTTGGCGCAACACTCAGCTAGCAGAGTCTTGCGTAACCTCGGGCGTCCCAGGATCCAGCCGCCTGAGGCTTCCCACCCGTTTCCAGTCCCGTCACCGAAAGAAGCACTCATGACACCACTCGAGATTGACACTGGAACCACTGCGTGGCTCATGGCGTCAGCAGCACTGGTGCTGCTCATGACGCCGGGTCTTGCCTTCTTCTACGGCGGCATGGTCCGTGCGAAGAGCGTTCTCAACATGATGATGATGAGCTTCGGGGCGCTGGCCTCGATAGCTGTCGTCTGGGTTCTCTGGGGCTACTCCACCGCCTTCGGAGACGACATCGGCTACGGCCTGATCGGCAATCCCGTTCAATACCTTGGTCTCAAGGGTCTGATGGGAGCCACCACCGAGGTCTCGTTCGACGATCAGACCGGTATCTACCCGGTGATGGCGTTCGTCGCATTCCAGGCCGTGTTCGCGATCATCACCGTCGCCCTGATCTCCGGCGCCATCGCCGATCGCGCGAAGTTCAGCACCTGGATGATCTTCACTGTAATCTGGGGCACCCTGGTCTACTTCCCGATCGCTCACTGGGTGTTCGACTTCTCATCCGGTGAGCACGAGGGCGGCTGGATCGCCAACACATTGAAGGCCATCGACTTCGCAGGTGGCACCGCCGTTCACATCAACGCAGGTGCGGCCGGCCTTGCTCTTGCCATCATCTTGGGCAAGCGGCTGGGCTGGAAGCGCGACCCGATGCGCCCGCACAACCTGACGCTGGTCATGATCGGCGCCGGCCTGCTGTGGTTCGGCTGGTTCGGTTTCAACGCCGGCTCCGCGATCGCTGCCGGGACCACTGCGGCAACGGTCTGGGTGAACACCATGGTCGCCACCGCAGCCGCATCCTTGGGCTGGCTGATCACAGAGCGCATCCGGGACGGTCATGCCACCTCGTTGGGAGCCGCCTCTGGTGTCGTCGCCGGCTTGGTCGCCATCACGCCGTCTTGTTCATCGGTCTCCCCGGTTGGCGCGATCATCGTCGGCGCGCTGGCGGGCGTGATCTGTGCGCTGGCCATCGGACTGAAGTACAAGTTCGGCTTCGACGACTCGCTCGACGTGGTCGGCGTCCACCTGTTCGGTGGTCTCTGGGGCACCCTCGCGGTCGGCTTCCTGGCGACCGAGGCGGCACCGGCGGGCGTCAATGGTCTGTTCTACGGCGGCGGTTTCGACCAGCTGTGGCGGCAGGCAGTAGGCGCCTTCTCCGTGTTGTTCTACAGCTTGATCATGAGCCTGCTCATCGGCCTGCTGCTGCATAAGACCATCGGATTCCGCGTCACCGAAGAGGAAGAGCGCACGGGCGTCGACGAGTCCGAGCACGCTGAGACCAGCTACGATCTCGGCACGCTCGGCTCAGGGGTGCGCGGTTTGTCCTACGCCGGCTCGGCGCCAAGTGAGGTTGAGGCAGACAGCAAGAACGGTCAGGAGGTATCGGCATGAAGCTCGTAACAGCGATCATCAAGCCACATATGTTGGACGAGGTGAAGACCGCACTCGAGTCGTTCGGCGTCGAGGGCATGACTGTCAGCGAGGCCAGCGGCTTTGGACGTCAGCGGGGCCACACCGAGGTATACCGGGGCGCGGAGTACACGGTCGACCTGGTACCCAAGGTGAGACTTGAGGTGCTCGTGGATGACGGTGATGCCAAAGACATCATCGATGTCCTGGTTAAGAGCGCTCGGACCGGTCGTATCGGTGACGGCAAGGTCTGGTCGGTTCCCGTGGAGGAAGTCGTCCGCGTGCGAACCGGAGAGCGCGGGCTGGACGCGCTCTGAAGCGTGATCTAACCAACGAGCGTCTCAACGTCGCGATCCGGTCTGAGTGGTCTTCCACGGCAGGGCCGGATCGTCGGCGTTTGCTCAGCGAGTGTGTTGAGTCGGCGCTCGTCGAGCTCTATGCGGGAGTGGGCGGCCCTGCAAGCGGGGCCGCCCTTGCCGCCGTCGGCAGTCTTGCTCGCCGGGAGCTTGGTCCGCGCTCCGACATCGACCTCGTGCTGCTGCATAGCGGCAAATCCTCGGCCAAGATCAACACGCTGGCCAATGACCTGTGGTATCCACTTTGGGACGCGCGGATCCGGGTTGATCATGCCGTACGCACTCCGGCAGAGTGTGCCGATGTCGCAGGTCGCGAGCTGAGTGCCGGTGTGGGCCTGCTCGACCTGCGGGTGATCACAGGCGATGCGGAGCTGGTGAAGGGCGCCCGTACGGCACTTCTTGACAACTGGCGTGGTCACACCAGGAAACGGCTGCCGGAACTGCTGGCGTCCCTCGACGAGCGCCTCGATACCTTCGGTGACGCCGCCTATCTGCTCGAGCCCGACCTCAAAGAGGCGCGCGGAGGCTTCCGCGATGTGTCGATGCTGCGAGCGCTCGCTGCCAGCTGGCTGACTGACCGGCCGCACGTCGGCATCGGCGGGCCGTACCAGCGGCTGCTCGATGTTCGAGACGCATTGCACCTCGCCTCGGGTCGCACGCTCGACAGGTTGATCTCCAGCGAGACCCCGGCCGTGGCCACTCGCCTGGGCTATGGCGAGGCTGATGATCTTCGCCGGGATGTCAGCCTGGCGGCCCGCCGTATCGGGCACGCTGTAGACCTGACCGTGCGGGCGGCCCGCCAGGCGCTGCCGCCCCATCGCGTTCTCAGTTTCATCAAACGGGAACGCAAACCCAACTATGTTACGGCCGACCATGGGTTGATCATCTCCTCCGGCGAGGTCGGGCTGGGCCGAGCAACCAACGCCAGCGATCCCCTCGTTGGCCTCCGAGCCGGAGCGCTGGCCGCACAGCGTGGGCTTGTCCTCTCCCCCGTGACGGCCAATAACCTCGGTCAGCAGGGGCTGCCGCTGCCGTCGCCGTGGCCTGAGGTCTGCCGAGATGCGCTACTGGACATGCTGGCCACCGGGCCAAACGTGGTGCCGGTCTGGGAAGCCCTTGACCTCGCAGGATGCATAAGCAGATGGATTCCTTCGTGGGAGCCGATCCGCGCTCGTCCTCAGCACAATCCAGTCCATCGGCACACGGTGGACCGGCACTTGGTGCAGACAGTGGCTGAGGCACAGCCACACCTGACTCGTGTCGATCGGCCCGACATCTTGCTGCTAGCCTGCCTTTTCCACGACATCGGCAAGCTGCCCCGCGCTGGTGTCCACCACGCCGCGCGCGGCGCGCCGATTGCACGTGAGGCGGTCGAGACGATCGGACTCAACCAAAGCGACGCTGAGCTGGTTGAACGCCTGGTAAGGCATCACCTCACACTCGCTGGGCTGGCCACCAAGCGGGACCACGCTGATCCCGCCACGTTGGACACTCTGGTCGAGGCCGTGCAAGGCCGCGCGGACATCCTTGAGCTGCTGCGCTGTCTCACCGAGGCGGACGCTCGAGCGGTCGGTCCGGCTGCCTGGTCACCGTGGCGGGCTCAACTGATCAACAGCCTTGCCGACCACACCGCAGGGTTACTGGTCGAGGAAGGAAGCCGGGTGGACGTCACGCAGCTGGTCGACCTCGGTCTGGCTCGGTCGGTCGAGCTCGATGGGCAGCCCCGGATTCGCGTGGAAAGCCAGCCTGGCGGCTTACAGCTCGTCATCGCGGCGACCGACCGACTCGGTCTCTTCAGCGACACGGCCGGCTTGCTTGCCTCGCATTCGGTTCAAGTGCGCTCAGCAGTCTTGCACACCGTCGAAGGGGTGGCTGTCAACACCTGGCGGGTGGACAAGCAGGCGCCAACTGATCTCCCTGACACGGCCTACCTGGTGAAGCAGCTGATACGCCTCGAGGCTGGCGAGACGGGAATCCTCACGCCAGTTCAACGCCGTGAGGCTCGGGCACACGGCAGTGGTGCTGTGTCCCACCCCTATGTGGAGCTGTTCAGTGATGCCAGCGATACCGCGGCTGTGATTGAAGTCAGGACAGGTGATCGCGCCGGCTTGTTGTACGCCCTCGGCCGTTCGCTGAGCGAAATCCGGCTATCGATCCGATCGGCCCACATCAGCACGCTCGCTGGACAGGCAATCGACACCTTCTACGTGACCGAAGCGGACGGCTCATCACCCGATCCGTCGCGCACCAAAGAGGCGGTCAATGCGTTGACCATGGCGGCGGGAATCCCGGCTTCCCCAAGCGCAACGACGTAATTTCAGACTTGACCCTTGATGGTCAGGTTCGCTCTGCGATGAGATCGTCCACCTCTGCAGAGGTCGGCGGCTGTGCACCACGCCGGGAGCACACGATGGATGCAGCTGCCGCTCCACGTTCCAATGCGCCTCCAAGCCCGAGATGGAGCTTGACCCAGCCGTCCAGAAGGCCGGCCATGAAAGTGTCGCCCGCACCGACTGTGTCGACGACCGTCGTCGGGAATCCAGGCACTCGGGTGATGTTGCCGCCTGGCTCGATGGCCACTCCACCACCCGGCCCGAGCGTGATCACCGCGAGTCCCAGCCCGTACTGCTCGACCCATGTGCCGGCCACCTCGACTGGATCGCCGCCGCTCTGCCCGCCACCGCCGGCCTCCGCTTTGGCGAGAAACTTGATGTCCTCATCACTTGCCTTGACGATTCCCTGCCGTCGACCAACCACCCGCAGCCAGGGCTGCACCCTGCTCCAATAGACGTCGGGATCGGTGATCACAGTAGGCCGCACGTTGATGTCGTAGGAGACGCCAGCTTGCACGTCGCGCATCCAATCGAGCAGCACCTCCGCACCGGGACTGACGATGCACGACAAGGATGCAACGTGCAGCCAGTCGTCGCCGGACAGCTCCGGCAAGTCGTCGATCTGCCAGCCAAAATTCGCCGTATCGTTGAAATGAAACGTGTAGCTCGCGACACCCTGCTCATCCAAGCTCACGACCGCGATAGAGGTGGCCTGCGAGGACTCGGTCGCAAGGTCAAGCTTTACGTTTGCCTCGAGGATGTGCTGTCGCAGCTGACGACCGAAAGCATCTCTGGAGAGGCGACCCAGAAAGTGGGTGTCCGCGCCAAGCTTGCCTAGGGCAACCGCCGAATTCATCGGCCCTCCCGCCGACAAAGCCAACCAGGTCGAGCTGAACGAATTGCTAATCGCTACGTCCGCCTGGACCAGGTCTATAAGGGCTTCACCGCACACCACAAAGCGCGTCATGGACACAACCTAGTGGTTTCGGCGTGCCGGGGTGTTGGCTCATGCAGTGATCTGAAGCGCTATCCGGCCAGGGCCGCGAGCTCAGCGTGCAGTCCAGCCTGCATCTCTTTTCCCAACTGCCGCCAAAGATATGGCGGAATCGCTTGCACGCTGATCTCGCAGAGCAATTTCCCCATCGAGTAGCTCGGATCGACCTGTGCGAGCCGCTCGCAGCAACAGTTCAGTAGGGCGCCAGATCCCTGGACCCAGGCAGCCATACCTAGCAGGCACAGCGGTGCAGCGGCCAACGTCGGCGGTACATGGGCGACGACGCCGCCCCATAGCCGGACATGTTCCTCGGCGTTGGACGGAGTTATCAGGGCCCAGGCGAGATCTCTAACGTGCACATTAGTCACGAGGAGACCAAGCAAGAGGCAGGTCCTCTCATCGAGGACGCCGGGGTCCGAAGTTGCCGAGTCCACTAGCCGGGCCATAAGCCGGGCCGCTGCGCTGTGATTGTCGAAGTCCTCCAGCCCAGCGAACAGGCTGTCAGCCAACGCCTGCAAACGTTGCAGTTCTGCCTCGGGCGGGCCACTTATGGACGCCGCCAGCTCCTGCCGGTTAGCAAGAGTGCCGAGTCCAGCAAAGACGGCCGCGGCGGACACCGGGTGGGAGCCGAGATCGAACGGCGTACCGCTGAGCGGGCAGCAGTCCTCGACACAGGTGAGCGACCACCACCGACCGTGTCCGACGTAGAGCACATCGGTGAGCTTGTGCCTGCCTAGCCGATCCATGAGCAGAGTCAGCAGCCGGTGAGCATATAAGGAGGCCGCGCCGTACGCGACCAGCGCTAGCGCGTCAGCCCCCTGGCGCTTGGCCACGTAGTCGATTTGACCGGCGAGTTCGTCGCCTGCGGATTCCGGCGGAAGATCCATCCGGGCCGTCAACACGATACGACCGGACTTGATGAACACCGCGACGATCGACTCGTCGGGGTGGAAGCCCACCAGGTACGGGATAATGGCCAGCAACTCGTCTGGTCGACCGACCTTGAGCCGCGTTCCCGGCTCTTGGCGAAGACGCCGTCGCGCTGATTTTTTTGAAGCGGTCACGCCGTCAGGTTGCGGATAAGGAACCGAATGCGTCGGCAATCAGCAATTCTGTGGACAACGGTTGACGGCGCGCAGTGGCTGTGTACAACCGGCCGCAACGGCACGGTATCGGCAGCGGGGCAATCCTGCGCTACCGTGGTCTGAAATGGACGAGCCCAGCGGTTCAGAGAGCACCGGCATGGGACCGACGCCCAGTGGCCCGTCTTTTGTCCCCTGGGCGCCCGCCCCAGGTGCCACGCGGCCCATTGGCCCACCACTGCCGGATCGCAGCGCCCGATCGATGGCTAGGCCCACCTCGAGGCTTCCGACCGTAATCTCGCTAGCTGTGATCTTTCTAGTAGCGGTAGTTGTGGCCGCGGCCAGCCTGGTCGCCCATTTCGCCGACACCCAGGTTGGTGCCCCGGTCGGCCGCAAGCAACCGATCCCTCAGATCACAGCTCAAGGCGATCGGATTGAGTTCACCACCAGCGAAGGAAGCGGCCAGCTGATCTTGCTCAGGCACTTCTGGCTGAGCAGCGGGCAAGTGCCACCAACCTCGGGTAGTTACCTCCGGGTCGAGGTAGAACTCACCTGCACCGCGGGCGCGGTCGATTACGACCCTTACAACTTCCAGGTCTTCGACCAAACCGGCCGGCTCTTCGAGACTGCGATTGAAGGCGCCGGAGATGCGATGCTGGAGTCCGGCACTCTCTACCCTGGCGAGCGGGTTCGCGGCACAATCGCCTTCGACATGCCTCACAGCGAGGCCACGCTCCTGATGAGCGATGACTCCAACCAAACGATCACAGCTCTCAAGGTCCCAGACTGATCTTGAGTGTCCTTCACCGTCGTGAGCAGCGCCAGACCGCTCTCAGCGAAGCTCTTTGCGGATCACCAGCTTTAAGCCCGACCACACGTTGTCGATCGCGCACACCTTGACGTCAACAAGTCCAGTGCTGGGCAGCACGATCTCCCTGATGACGTCCTCGGTCACGTCGGTCTCGACCTTGCTAGCACGTTTTGGCCAGGCCACCCAGATCATGCCATCCGGCGCGATCGCTCTAGTCAAGGCCGAGATGCTGGCGGCGAACTCCACCTGGCGAGTGACGAAGATCAACACCAGATCGCGGTGGCCGCTCAGGCGACTGCTGGTGGCCACGCGATCGGGCAGCTCACCGAGTAAGGCATCCAGGTTTGTCGGTGCATTCAGCACCGCCATCGACATGCCCGGCTTGATGCCAAGCTTCTTCGGCAGTGGTGTTCCCGAGTAGCCGACTGTCACCTCCGACCTCCTGGTATCAGCATGCACTGATTGGGCGACCGCGGCTTGCGTGCCGCCGTGCTGAGGACGAATGAGCCGACACGTGTTTCGTCGACGAGCGAGGACGAACTGGGCGGCCTCCTGGCGCGATCCGCAGCGACCGGAGCGAGCAATCAACGGCCTGGCAGATCGCTGGATGTCGTGCTTGACTCGGCGGCGTGACGGAGATGCAGGCCAACCACGCGGGCGAGCCGCATTCCGGCGGGCTGACGAATCGGCTCAACTGGCTGCGGGCGGGTGTGCTCGGTGCAAATGACGGCATCGTCTCGGTGGCAGCGATTGCGGTTGGCGTGGCCGGTGCGACGCCGCAGCTGGAGCCCATTCTCACTGCATCCGTTGCAGGCCTGGTCGGCGGCGCAATTTCAATGGCACTCGGCGAGTACGTGTCGGTGAGTAGCCAGCGGGACAGCGAGCGAGCGTTGATCGCCAAGGAAGAGGCCGAGCTGGCCACGATGCCTCACGAGGAGCTGGCCGAGCTCACGCAGCTGTACCAGGACAAGGGTTTGACGCCGCAAACCGCACGCCAGGTCGCCGAAGAGTTGACCGCGAACGACGCCCTCGCGGCACACCTGGATGCTGAACTGAATATCGACAGGCAGGACCTCGTGAGCCCGTGGCGGGCCGCGTACGCCTCGGCCATCGCTTTTCTCATCGGTGGCTTGCTGCCAATCTTGGCCATCATCGTCTTTCCCGC
>JBKOUS010000063.1:0-5165 GCA_046723505.1 Actinomycetota bacterium | reverse complement strand
GGGGGCCGGCGGCCTACTGACGGATTTCGTCCTCGCGCAGGCCAGACCTAGGCGTAGCCGCGAAAGATTCGGCGGCCGCGGTACTCAACGACCGCCTCCAAGCCGGTGCGGCCTGCGGCCAGCAGCTGCGAGATGAGCACGCTGGGGTCCTCCACCTCGTACTCCAAGGCCGCAGCCCAGAAAGTCCGCGAGGGCGCGCGCTCGTGCTGTCGATGACCAACTTCCAACCCGATGGCATTCGGCCAGTCTCCCGGGAGTCCAACGACCCGTCCAACCGTAGAAGGCTGACCGTCCGTGAGCCGACGACCCTCTACCGGGGACGTTCGCGACCGCCGGCAGCCTCCAGCGCCGACCCGGTTCAGCCGCCAGCTTGAACGCCTCGTAAGTCAAATTCGGGGTACAGCAACGTGGATGGTGCGGATACAAGGGTCCCCGATGCCCGCGAGGTTCTTGATCAGAGTGCAGGCATCGTGGTCGGCCGCAGGTCGCGTGGTGTCAGCGGTCGTGCCAACGGAGATCAACCACGACCGCCCGATGGTCGGACGGAAACACGCCGTCAACGGCATCCCCCGCGATGACAACAGATTCGACGTTGACCAGCTGATCCTCATGGCCGGGGCGGAAAAAGACATGGTCGATGCGCTGGTCGACGAGCTCCGGACCGGCCTCAAGCGGAGCCGATGGATGTGTCGACGGCAAGGTGACGGCATCGCGTGCGCCACCACCGACCCGCCAAGCGTCGATCGAGACATCGCGTAAGGGTCTCAAAACGGAGCTGTCCGGTGCGGCGTTCAGATCACCCATCGCCAGCGATGGACATGGCCCATCGGTGGCCGGATCAGTAGCAAGGTCAGCAAGCAGGCTCGCCTGGGCCAGACGATCGTCGCTGTAGGTGGTGGCGTGCTCGAGACACGCCACCAGCACAGGTAACGGCCCTGCCGGATGGGCGACTGAGGCCCTGAGGATCACCGGGTCCCAGGCGCGGTGGCGAGCCGGCATCGTGATCACGTCCCGCCGCACGATGGGCCACCGGCTAAGTAGCGCCACACCCAGCTCAACCCCGGCGTGGTCGGGTGCCACCTGCGGGTCCGGTGCCGCCGGATACGATGGCGCGGCAAACGTCGCGTAGAAGCCGAGAGCCTCGGCCAGCTCGTCCGCTTGTGTTCTCTCTCCGGTGCTCCAGACCTCCTGCAGGCCGACAACATCGGGCGTGAAGCGCTCAATGGTGGCCAGAATGCCAGGTTGCCGCTCACGCCAGCGGGGTCCGAACCGCCACCAGATGTTCCAGGTCATTGCACGGACCTGGTAGTCCGCCATTTCTGCTCCATGCCGATCAGCACTGGCCCCTCTAACCAGGCAGGCCATGTGGTGGGTCAGATTGCGACTACGTAATCACTATTCGCGGTGCTCCGCACGGCCGATGCGCATCCCAGCATCAACGGGAGGCCTAAAGACGACCTAGGTTGGGCCAAGTTTGGACCCAGGCCGCGTGGGCCGGCAGCTTGGCCGCTGCGGCCAGGCACGCGCACCGGACGTGCCGCGCGCCGATCGGGCGGTACCCGCAAGCCGACGGCCGTAGCATGCAGGCCGTCCCCCACGCCCAGGTCCGGCGAGTAACCTTGTGAACCCGCGGTGGACGGCTGGAGCCGTCGCGTCGACATGCGGGGCCGGGAAGAGCGGCCAGCGCGCCGCATGGCATCACCGACACACTCAAGGAGCAGCTCGGCGCCGACCTGCTCGCCGTTACTCGAGCAGCACGGAGAGAACCAATGAACCCCGACACCATCGTCCTGATCCACGGATTCTGGGTGACCCCGCGCAGCTGGGAGCACTGGAAGGCCCACTACGAGCAGCAGGGCTACCGCGTGCTCACCCCGGCCTACCCAGGCTTCGAGGTCGAGGTCGAGGCCCTCAACGCCGACCCGACCCCGATCGAGAACCTGAGCGTGCCGGCCGTCATCGACCACCTCACCGACGTGATCGGCGCGCTGGAGCAGCAGCCGATCCTGATGGGCCACTCCGCCGGCGGGGTGTTCACCCAGCTCATGCTGGATCGCGGCTACGGCGCAGTGGGCGTGGCGATCAACTCGGCTCCCACGGAGGGTGTGCCCGTGGTGCCGCTGTCGCAGCTCAAGTCGACCTTCCCGGTGCTTCGAACGGTCGGGCGCAAGAAGGCTGCCGGGTTCACCCTCGAGCAGTGGCGCTACGCGTTCACCAACACCTTCACCGAGGAGGAGTCCAAGGCGCTGTACCAGCGCTACCACATCCCGGCGTCGGTGCGGGTGCTGTGGGGCAGTGCGCTGGCCACCGTCGAACCCGGCCGCCAGGACACATTCGTCAACTACAAAAACGACGACCGGGCGCCGCTGCTGTTCATCTCCGGCGGCGAGGATCACCTCATGCCGCCCAGCGTCCAGCGCTCCAACGCCAAGCATTACAAGTCCAACACCATGACCGAGGTCAAGGAATACCCCGGCTACGCCCACCTGCTGCCCGCCCAGAAGGGCTGGGAGCAGATCGCCGACGACGCCCTGTCCTGGGCCATGGAGCACGCGCGCTGACAGCGGTGCCCCAGATCCGGATCACCCACATCGGCGGGTCGAGAGGATCGGTCTGGAAAGACCCCGCAGGGCAGCAAGGCTTTGTGGGCGGGGAGTCCGACGAAGAGGGCCAGATGACCTTGTATTTCACCCCGCGGCTCAGCATTCAGTCCTGAAGTTGGCCGCGGAAGCGGGCGAAGCAAGGACACCGACGAGCCGAAAGCAGCGTCTCGCAAGTCGAACCGCTATACATCAGGGTGGCTACGACTACGCATGAGCCAAGGTTCGCAGATCTGCATCGGTGACTCTGGAGGGCGGAGCGTTATTGGCAACTCGGACGTGATCGCCGGCATTACCTTTGGGCAAACGAGCCGCTCCGGAGGACAGTGCCTCAGCCAGCCACGCGACATCCGAGTTGACACGCCGTCCGCACGGGCGTGCTTGGGTCAGTACGTGACGCTTCCCTAACAGACCCGGGGCGGCTGATACCTCACTCCGCGCTTCAAGGCGGAGGCGGGTTCGAATCCCACTGGGGAAATGCCACTGGCCGAAATACACCGAGAACCGCCCCAGCACGGTGACAAGAGGACCGTCAACCGGGGACGCCAGTGCTCGACATACCTATCGATGTAGCACTGTCCCTGGGGCCGATGGTGCCGAGCCTTCAGGGACGAAAGCGTGGCGCTTACGACAGTCGTTATAACCATCACCACCTAATTGGGAAGGTGGTGGCAGTGTGTGGTGTTTACTGCTGATTCCATTCGGCGGCTTGTGCCAAAGCCAGGATGTTGTCAGTTAGAACCCCTGCCGTCCCCACGCGTCCTGGGAAGACTTGATGGTCACTAAAGCGGGCGCACCTCGTAGCGACCGCGGTCTTCGACAACGAGCACTCCCTCACCTTTGCCCATGGCGGCGATCGTCTCCCCGACTAGTCCGGAGACGGCCGCCTCGTTTGTCGGGCTGTGGCCGACAACCAATGCCCGAGCCTCCTCGGGCAGGCCTTTCATCACCCGCCGAAGCGCTGAGCCGAGCAGCTGGGTCTCGTGCTCGACAAGATCGGGGTCGACCGCGCGCATGTCCTCGATCGAGGCTCCCCTGCCGGCGACCTTGGCGGCTTCTCGCCACCGGTCCTCGACACTCGACCGCAGCCCGGTCTCTGTCGTGATCGGTATCTCGTCCTGACCAGCTGCCCGGCGCAGAATGCGGAGCATCTCGGTGGCGCGCTCGGCGCCCGTGGATACAAACGCCGCGTATGGTGGATTCAGCCCGGTCCGGCCAATGGCCTCAGCGTCTGCGACGCCCTGTTCACTGAGCTTGTCGCCGTCGTTGTCTGTGTGCCGGCGCAACTCGACGTATCGCATAGACCCATCCTGCCCATGGGTCGCTGCTCTTGCCTACGAGGTCGAAAGTCCGTCCACGCCGCGACTGCCCATCGAGTCGACAGCACCGACTGATCCGGGTACGGGTGCTCGAGAGAACAACTCGCGCAACATCAACGTCGATCGTGTTCAGCCGCCTGGGCAGGATACTCAAACTCCGGGACCGTGAACTGGACGATACGATCGGCGAGCCGGTACACGTCGGGAGGGAGCAGACCAACTGGCCCAGACCCAAGTCCGCCAGCAGCGGATCAGCGGCCTGGCGCATGGCCCGCAGGATCACCGGCCGCAAAATATGTTCAGGGTGCGGTTGCGAAGCCTGCCCAGTGCTGTGGAGGACGGTGGCAAGCCCAGCCCCGTACGGTGCGGTGTCGACACTGCTCAAGGTGAGCGGCAGCACGCCAAGGCTGATTCAACGGGGTCGCGGCGCGCCGCTGGGTTGTGACTGCCCATCGTGGCCCAGTTGAGATCCGGTCGGCGCAGACCAGATGTGAACCGAGGATCAGCCGCCGATTCTGTCCAGGTCAGTCATGAGCCCTCGAGCCTTTTGTGGCTCACCAGACCAAGCATGTTGCCCTCTGAGTCTCTGACAAACGACAGCCACTCGGCCGTGCCGGCCGGTCCCAGACTGTCGTCGGAGTGGCGAAAGATGACGTACGGCTCGGTAACAATCTTGACATCATCTGCACGCAAGGATTCGACGGTCGCATGAACGTCATCAACCTTGATGTAGATCAGGGCGCTCGTCGCGCCGTATTCGAGCAGCAACCGCACGGGACCCGCTTGAAAGAACACCATGCCGGGCGAATCGAAGACGCCCACTGGTGGCGCGTTCAGCAAACGCTCATAAAAGGCCCTTGCACGCGGAAGGTCATCGACGTGCTGTGCGACTTGAAAGAGGTCCATTGACCGAGTTTTCCATGGATCACCGCCGAGCTGCAGCCAATCGCTACGCCTCCGCTGCCTGGTCATCAGGACGAAGATCGCTGCGACGGGTACCAGTCGGCGTCGCTGTTCTTGATTGCTTTCCAGTACTCGCAGCCGATGCCGTCTCCGATGTGCAGGTGTCGTGAACGTGTGTCGCCAATGTGGACCAGCGATGGCGGTGGTAGGACCACTCCGAGCGAGCACAAGATCAACGGTGAATTGTGTCTCGGGTTCGTGAGCGGTGCCGACAAAGTTCGTCTCAATGGCGACACACTTTGATCAACTGACACACCAACATCATGAGTGCGGCGCGCAAGAC
>JBKOUS010000029.1:0-7769 GCA_046723505.1 Actinomycetota bacterium | reverse complement strand
GGGCGGCGATACTGACAAGATCACCGGACCTGATGTCACCGCCGCGGCGATCCAAGGCGAACCCACCTCGGTCGAGCTGTTGGCCGATGTCGGTACCTGGCTCGGTCGCGGAATCGCCAACATCGCCGCGGCCTTGGATCCCGAGGTGGTTGTCATCGGTGGGGGAGTGAGCGCTGCGGGCGATCTGCTCCTGCTGCCCGCACAGCGGGCGTTCAGCCGGACGTTGACCGGTCGGGGCTACCGGCAGGAGGCCCGGCTGGTCCTCGCCCGCTTCCGCAACGACGCCGGGCTGATTGGTGCCGCGGACCTGGCACGACATGCCATGATCGAGCCACCTGACTCGGCGCACGCCGGCTTCTGGCCGCGTCGCCGCAAGCGCAGGGCCAGCAAAGCGCGGCTGCGCCGAGAGTCCCTGCGAACCCGGGTGCAGTCCTAGGCGGAGTCTTCTGCGACGCGTCCGCGTTGCGCGATCTTTAGAGAACCGCTCCGTCACCAGCGTCCGGCGGTCGCTCACGGGGCAGTCGAGTCATCAAGATGCCAAATCCACCTACGAAACTTCCGACCGCGATCCAGCCGGCCCAAGCGGGGAAGCGCAAGCCAAAGGTCGCCGCCAGCACGATCAGGATCGCGTAACCCATGCCGATCCAGCCGAGGAGGGCCGGCACAGCGGGTCGTCGCAACGGCGGCAGCGGCTCCGGGACATAGCGATCCTGGAGCGGCTCGTCAAAGGAGGTCTGAGCGTCAGTCGGCGTCTCCGTCAAGCCGAACAGTGGGTGATCGGTGGCCCAGTTTGCTACACCGTTCGCCTCCGGAAGTGATGGCGGACTTACCGGCTCAGTGGGCGGCTCGGAGCTGTCAGAATCGGGTGATGACTCAGCGGTCAGATGGTATCCCGCGACCAGCTCGGCAAACGCACGGTCGATCGCGTCCCGGTCGTCCTCACTCGGCAGTACCATCGGCCTCCTTCGTGAGCCGGCGGAAGAACGCAACGCTTCCGTCGAAGATATCCTCCGCGTCGTAGTCGAGGGTGGCTACATGGTAACTGCGCTGCAGCTCGATGTAGGTCTGATCGCTGGATCGGACGCCGGCCTTGATCAACCGAACGGAGGACGGGTCGACCAGATGATCATGAATCGACCGATACACCAGCAGCGGCTGCTCGACGCGGTCGAGATTTCGGCGGATCTCGGCCCAGAGCAAGGTCTGTGAATACATCGCACGAAGCGGCCATCGGTCGTAGGCCAACTCGTCCTGATCAGGCATGGCGATGTCGTTGCTGGGGCCGGCCAGCGAGGGAATGACGAGCCTCAAGATCGGCAGGGCCCGCAGCAGATAGACCCAGCGCAGCGGTTCACTGATGTTGATCGCCGGATTGACCAGGGCCAGGCCCGACACATCCGAACCGTGCTGTTCGGCCAGCCGGAGGCACAACGCAGCCCCCATCGACAGTCCGGCGAGGAAGACCTGTTCGCATCGGGCTTGCAATGTCCCGAATGCCTGATCCACACAGGCGTACCAGTCGGCCCACGTCGTCTGGTTGCATTCTTGCCAGGTCGTACCGTGGCCAGGCAGTCGTGGTAACAAGACCTGGAACCCTGCGGCTTCGAGATGCCTTGCCCAGCCGATCATGGACTTCGCCGAACCTGAGAACCCATGGCACAGGAGCACTCCGGAGGACCCGTTGCCGCCCTCGTACGGCTGCGCATCTGGGTGCACTGAGACCGCCTGTGGACCAGAGGCCTTGGCACGCCGCAACCGCCCACCAATCGAGCTCAGCAGCGGCCCTCTGCTGGAAGTCACGAGCGAATCGTGGCACGTCTGCTCGCATTGCCAAAACCAATTGCCCGACAAGGCAGTGTCCTCGACCCATCACCAGCAAAAGGACTCCCGCCCCTACCTCCGGCCACCACCACTAGGGTGTGTTCCGCCCTACGATGGGGTCGATAAGCGGAGGTTCGGTTGCTCTATTGGGTCTTCAAATGGGTGGCGTTTGCCCCTCTGTGCCGGCTGCTGTTCAGGCCTTCGATCAGGGGAGCTGACAACATTCCGGCGTCCGGTCCGGCAATCTTGGTCAGCAACCACATCTCCGCAGGCGACACCTTCTTACTACCTGCCATGATCAAGCGTCGGCTCACCTTTCTGGCCAAGATCGAGCTGTTCCAGGGTCGAGGCTTCCGCGGTTGGGTTTTGACCAGATTCCTCAAGAGCATCGGTCAGCTTCCGATGGACCGCGCCGGTGGTCGAGCGAGCGCGACCAGCATGGAAGGTGTGCTTCGGGTACTGGGCGGGGGGAACCTGCTGGGCATCTATCCGGAAGGAACACGGTCTCCAGATGGCCGCCTTTACAAGGGCAAGACGGGGGTGGCCCGGCTCGTCCTGCAGGCCGGTGTGCCGGTAATTCCGGTCGCGATGATCGACACCCAGCTTGTCCCGTCTTGGTTCTTCAAGATTCCCACCATGCGACGACCGAAGATTCGGATCGGCAAGGCAATGGACTTCGGCACCTACGCCGCGGCCGGCAAGGATCGGGACGTGTTGCGGTGGATCACCGACGAGATCATGAACGCGGTTATGGAGCTCTCCGCCCAGGAGTATGTGGATGTCTATGGCACATCTGCCAAGGCGGCCCTGGATGCGGGCAGGCCCCTTCCGCCTGGGGCCGGTCATCGTCCGGGAGCGGGTCGTCCTAGGCCGCCCATCCCGACGCGTGCAGCGCACCTCGAGGAACCGCCGGTTTCGGATGTGAACGCGTGAGCGAGGGCGCGGAAGACTCGCTGACAGCCGGAAGGGAAACCAACTCTCAGACGAGTGGGGACGCGTCTGAGAACAGCACCCGCCGGCCACCTGCGGTGAGCGATGACCTGGTTTCGGTTGATCGCCACGGGAACGTCACGATCGAGTCCGGTTCCGGCGCTGGGCGAGCCATCTATTGGGCGTTGAAGAACGTGCTGCTCGGACCGGCAATCACCCGAATCTTCCGCCCGATCCATGAGGGCGTTGAAAACGTCCCGGAGGAGGGTGCCGCGATTGTCGCCAGTAACCACCTCTCATTCGCTGACTGGTTGTTCATGCCGCTTGCGCTGGATCGCCGGATCACCTTCGTCGCCAAGTCCGACTACTTCACCCGGGCTGGCATCAAGGGCTGGGCGCAGAAGCGTTTCTTCGCCGGCACGGGTCAGGTGCCGATTGATCGGAGTGGCGGACGGGCGAGTGAAAGCGCTCTCCGGGCCGGGCTTAAGGTGCTGCAGCGCGGTGAATTGTTTGGTATCTATCCCGAGGGAACCCGCAGCCACGACGGGCGGCTTTACAAGGGACGGACAGGGGTCGCTCGACTTGCTTTGCTGTCGGGGGAGCCGGTGATTCCATCGGCGATCACCGGCACCGACATCATCGCCCCTCCAGGGAAGGTCCTTACCAAGATCGTCAGTCCGACCGTGAAGTTCGGCCGGCCGTTGGATTTCTCTCGTTACAGCGGGATGAGCGAGGACCGGTTCATTCTGCGCTCGATCACCGACGAGATCATGTACGCGATCATGGAGCTGTCCGGCCAGGAATATGTGGACCTGTATGCGCCAGCGGCAAAGGAGGCCGCGGCTCGCGAAGCAAAGGCGCAAGAGGCCGACGAAGTCTCTCCGCAGGCATAACACCTCGACCGCGACGTAACCACACTCGATGGAATCCTCAGAGATCGCGCAGGAGCCGTGCAGCTAGCGCTTCCGGCTGGCTGAGCGCAAGCAGGTGACCGCCTGGAAGTGGCTCCACCTCTAAGCCCAGGCGGTCTCTTGCTAACCGATGTTGGAACTCATAAGGAAAGAACCGGTCATCACGGCCCGCCAATACCGTGGTCGGGACGTCCGGCCAGCGGGTGAGCGGAAAGCGGGTCTCGAACAGCGAGTCCGCTGGTTCCTCCTCGCCCGATGACATCAGTAACGCAAGGACGTCGGGCGGCAGGTCATGCAGGAAATGGGTCTGCGCGTCGAAGCCAGCATCCGGATCGCGACCCTCCCGCAGATCATTGCTCCGCATAGCCTCGGCCTGACCGGTATTGCTCCACCATTCGCCCGCGGTCTCTCCGGGCGCTGGGATCATGGCGTTCAGCAGCACAAGTTCTGAGGCCGGCAGCCGGTCACAGGTCAGTGGTGCGGCAAAGGCACCCATCGATTGGGCAACAAGAGTGACTTCGTCCGGTGCTCCTGCGGCTGCGACGATGGCGTCGGCGTGGTCGGAGAAAGTCGCTCCTGACCAGTTGGGCAACGTCACTGCAACGCTGTGACAGCCGGCCCGTTGGAGGAGCGGCTCTACACGTTGCCAAAATCTGGCGTTGCCGCCCGCGCCGGGAACCAGGACGAAGCTACGTTGCTTCATGCGTGCAATTCTGCGGCGGATGTCCAGCGGCCGGTAACTCGGCTGCCCGTGCGGGTGCCAGCGTCTACAGTGTCAGCGTGTCTCTGACGAGCCAGGTCCCGACGCTGAAAGCGCTGCATGCACTGAAACCGCCGCAGCAGCCGGCCTACTCTTCACCGCACGAGCTTGCTGAGGTCGTCGGCAAGCTCCGGAGGCTTCCTCCGCTGGTGTTCGCCGCCGAGTGTGACAAGCTACGCGCCAAGATGGCCAGTGTGGCGGCAGGTGAGGCCTTCATGCTGCAGGGCGGTGACTGTGCCGAGACCTTCGCCGACGTCACGGCTGCCAACATCCAGGGCAAGCTTCGAACGTTGCTTTCCATGGCCGTTGTGCTGACCTACGCAGCCCAGGTGCCGATCGTCAAGGTTGGCCGGATGGCTGGCCAATTCGCCAAGCCACGGAGCTCCGCCACAGAAACCCGGGAGGGTGTCACGCTGCCGGCATATCGGGGCGACGCTGTGAATGGTTTCGATTTCACGCCAGGGGCTCGCGAGCCGGACTCGCAGCGGCTGCTGGAGGTTTACCACGCGTCGTCAGCCACCCTGAACCTGACCCGGGCCTTCGTCACAGGTGGATTCGCTCATCTCCGTAGTGTGCACAGTTGGAATGCTGACTTCGTCAAGAACTCAGCAGCCGGCGTCCAGTACCAGAACCTCGCCAACGAAATCGATCGGGCGCTTGCCTTCATGGTGGCCTGCGGTATCGACGACGACGTCTTCCGAACCGTCGACTTCTACTCCAGCCACGAGGCGCTGATCTTGGAGTACGAGCACGCGCTGACCCGGATCGATTCCCGGACCGGGCAGCCGTACGGGACCTCGGGGCACTTCCTGTGGATCGGCGAGCGCACGCGCCAATTGCACGGTGCACACGTCGAGCTACTCCGGCATGTCCGCAACCCACTTGGGGTGAAGCTAGGCCCGGAAACCACCGCAGACAACGCGCTGGAGCTGGCCGATCGCCTCGATCCTGATCATGAACCGGGACGGATCACCTTCATCACCCGAATGGGCGCAGCCAAAGTGCGAGAGGTACTGCCGGACATCGTTGCAAAGGTCACCGCCAGCGGCCGGCAGGTGGCCTGGGTCTGTGATCCTATGCACGGCAATACCTTCGAGGCGCGCAACGGCTACAAGACTCGGGCGTTCTCCGATGTGATGGCTGAGCTCAACGGTTTCTTTGACGTTCACGAAGAGCTCGGCACTTGGCCGGGCGGTGTGCATGTGGAATTGACCGGCGACGACGTGACTGAGTGTGTCGGTGGTGGTGACGACCTGGTTGAAGCGGATCTGGTCAGTCGGTACGAGACTCTCTGCGACCCGCGTCTGAACCGCAACCAATCGCTGGAGCTCGCCTTCCTGGTCGCGGAGCGGCTGACCAGGGGCGGCATCAAGAGAACCAACCCGGTCCAGGCATACGTGCCCCTCACGTTTTAGTTGGTCCTTCTGCTCGCGCAGGCCGCGCTGGGACGCAGGTAGCCCACTCGTGCATGCTGTTCCTTGCGAACCAGCTCCGGATGGCAGTGTGGTGCACATGCGAGTCCCACACGAGCGCGACGAGCGCGCTCACGTCGAAAAGCGACCCGCTCATCATTCCTCGTCGAGCGCGCGCCGGACCACCTCGGGGGTGATCGGAGGCGTGCGCATCAAACTCGTGGGCAATAAGCATGATTGATCTGCGCTCTGACACGGTCACCAAGCCGACGCCAGCCATGCGGGAGGCCATGCTGGCCGCGTCGGTTGGCGATGATGTGTACGCCGAAGACCCGACGGTGATCGAGCTGGAGCAGCGGGTGGCACGGGTGCTCGGACACGAGGCAGGACTGTTCTGTGTCAGTGGGTCGATGTGCAACATGCTCGGTGTGCGGCTGCTTGTCGAGCCGGGCCAGGAGGTGGTCTGCGACGTGCAGGCTCACATCGCTCGCGCTGAGATGGGGGCTCACGGCGCAGTCGGGGGACTCACGATGCGCACGTTTCCTTCCAGCCGAGGCCGGCTGCAGCTGGCCGAGGTAGCGAAGATCATTGCACCGTCGGCCGGCCCGTACCTGGTGTCTACCGCAGCGGTGGCCGTGGAAAACACCCATAACTTTGGCGGTGGGACGATCCAACCGCTCGCCGAGCTGACCGCGGTGGGCGAGCTGTGTCGTGAGCACGGGGTCGGCTATCACCTCGACGGCGCCCGGCTGTGGAACGCGCACATCGCTACCGGAGTGGCGCTCGAGGTGTACGGACGGCTCTTCGACACCGTCAGCGTGTGTTTCTCCAAGGGCCTCGGGGCTCCTGTCGGCTCCGTGCTGGTGAGCACGGCGGAGAACATCGCCCGCGCCCGGGTGCTGCGGAAGCGCCTTGGCGGTGGCTGGCGACAGGCGGGTGTGCTCGCCGCCGCGTGCCTGTACGCCCTTGATCATCATGTGCAGCGACTCGCCGATGATCATGCAGCAGCACGTGCGTTCGCCCAGGCCGTAACGACGGCTGTTCCGACTGCGGTAGAGCTGGACGCCGTCGAGACGAATGTCGTGGTGATCGACAGCGGCGCCACTCCGGCAGTGCCGATCGCCGCTGCGGCAGCAGAGCGCGGAGTGCAGGTATCCGCTCTTGGCCCCTTCATGATCAGGGCGGTCACCCATCTCGATGTGACAGTTGAGGATTGTGAGTGGGCCGGTCAACTTGTCGGAAAGCTGCTGAGCGGATAATGGGGGAAGCACCCCAGCACCGGCTCGCCACAGCCTGCCCTACGGTGGGGGAATGCGGATCACCCACCTTGGGCATGCGGCTGTTCTGGCCGAGACCGACGGCGTGCGAATTCTGATCGATCCGGGAAGCTTCTCCGACGCGTGGCACTCTCTAACTGATCTTGACGCGGTGCTGGTGACGCATCAGCACCCAGACCATCTCGATCCCCAAAACCTGCCCGCCCTACTTGCGGCGAACCCCGCTGCCATTGTGTTGGTCGAGCCGTCGCTCCTCGATCTGATCAGCTCCGGCGACTTGCCGTCGCTGGGTGAAAATGCCGTCGGGTTGCAACCAGGCAATCAAAAGACCGTCGGTGATGTGGTGGTGACCGCAGTCGGCGGACAGCATGCAATCATCCATCGCGACATACCGCGAATCGGCAACGTCGGCTTTGTGTTGCGGTCACCTGGTCAGCCGACCCTGTTTCACCCCGGCGATTCTTACGACGCGATTCCGGACGGCATCGACATCCTTGCCGTCCCGGCGTACGGGCCCTGGGCGGCAATGAAGGAGACTATCGACTTCGTTCGTGCAGTCGGGGCCTTGGAAGGGTTCCCGATCCACGATGAGCTGCTCAGCGATCGAGGCCGTACCCTGTCTCTTATACACATCTCCGAGCCCACGAGACTACTCTGC
>JBKOUS010000083.1:0-9372 GCA_046723505.1 Actinomycetota bacterium | reverse complement strand
AAATTCTCCCGCGAGAACACCGCCGGAACCGGCTGACACGCGCGATTCGTGCGACAGCCTCAGGAGCGTCAGATTGCCTAGATCAGTGGCTCCACCAAGAATCCAATCCAATATGTGGTGCCGGTCGCACCAACTCGCAGAATGAGTGCAGCCGGGAAACGAACATCCGGCATCCCGGGCGATCAGCGCCATGGTTTGCCCGCGGGAAGCCAACCGTTGGCTTCTGCCTAAGGCGAGTGGGACATTGTTGCGGTCGATGATGGTAGGCCAGAGCTCAGCCTCATCAGCAATCCGCAACCACTGCTCAGCAGTCAACATCGTTCCGTCGCTGGTTTCGGCGAGCCTAGCCCTGGCCAGCACACACTGCAAGGGCACAGTCACGATCACTGAAGCTGGGACTCCACCCACCACCGGCTGATCCGCGGACTTCAACAGCTTGCCGCAGGCTTCGTCCAGCGCGTCGTGGAGGCGTTGCCCGAAAGGGCGTTCATCTGGGATATGGGTGGTGTTGCCGCCCTGGTCTTCGATGCTGGATGTGCGCGGCTTGGCCAGCGGGTCGAGGATCGCGGTCAGTTGGGCACCGACCGTGGAGCTGAGTTGGCCTTGCAGATGCCACATGCCGTCACGGCGTTGTTTCAGCTCCAGGTATCGGCGGTCCTGTTGCAGTTGATCGTCGATGGGTTCCGGGCCGTCCGAATCAGCGGCGTCGACCACCCGTAAGGCGAATCGCCGCAGATCAGTCGGCCCCAACACCGGTGCATAGTCGGTGAGCAGCTTCTCCGCGGTCTCCACATCGACTGGAAGCAAACCGGGTCGGGACAGCTTGTGCATGGCCCGCTCCACAATCTGCACCTTCTCGGTTGTCACCGCGCCCTCACGCTGCATCGCGGCCAGGCGCGGCAGCAGCGGCTCCAAACGCTCTCCCAGCATCGAGCTGCGAGGACCGACCGCTGCCGCGGCCCGCACCCGGGAGGCAGCCTCAGCCGGCGATAGCTGAAACATCCGCACCAGAAATCGGGCGAGGTTGTTGAAGCCGTATTCAGCAGCCAGGGTGCTAGCTTCCGCGTCGGCGATCAGAGTGTGGTCGATAGCCGGCAGCCGGTTCCGGAAGGTTTCGAAATCCTGCCAGAATGTGATCTTTTCTGCGGCCGTGAGCTGTTCAAGGCCGCCAGTTTCGATCGTGTCGATCAAACCATTGAGTGCGTTGTTGAGGGTGTCGATGGTCAGACCGAGCGGTGAGCGTTCTGGGCGCTCGCCTGCTGTCTGGTCCCCGAGTTCCATACTCAATTTTATTCGAAGACACGTTCGATAGCAAGTAGATTTCAATAAAATAAGAAAAAGTTCACCCATCCAGACCCGACCGCTCAACCCAACCCCGGACTTGACCTCTCCCTCCAACCTCCCTCGATCTCTTGATCTTGGCCCCCGGACCTGCTCCCGGCGACCGCCGGACTACGCCGCCCGCAGCCGGAGTCAAGACTGGCCGCAGGCCACCCGCACAGCTTGGCCTTGACGCCGGCGAGGACGCGCCACACTCTCAGAAATCGGGAGCAGGTAGGTTCGTGTGACGTCTCAAGATCAGGAAGGGCAGGAACATGGGGAAGGTGATCACGCAGGCTTCCATGTCGCTGGACGGGTCCATCGCTGACACGAACAATTGGTGCGCCCCCTGCTGCTCGAAGACCCCGAGATTGTCCAAGGCGACCGGGTGACTCACCAGCACTCCGGCGTGCGAAGGTGATGATCATCTGAGAGGCGACACCCTGAACGAGCCCGCCACCTAACGGAGAAAGGCAGGATGGCCACGTGACACAGCCAGCCGCGTCTGAGATGGCAGTGGACAGGACACGCCTGGGCCTTGAAGTCGCGATCGTGCTCGGTCTTTCGCTGGGCCAGTCAGCGGTCTATTCATTGCTTCGCATCATTGAGCGGCTGACGCGCGAAGTGCCGCTGGCCCAGCAAACCTCCACTCTGAATCCCTCAGTAACCCCAGACCGTCCCTGGCTCGACCTGACCTACCAACTGGTCGGTATCGCCTTCGGCCTGATGCCGGTGCTACTGGCGCTCTATCTACTCAGTCTCACCGATCCCCCGGCTGGCCGTACGATCGGCTTCGACTTACGCCAGCCTCGGTCCGACCTCGGCTTCGGAGTCTTGATCGCTGTCGTCATCGGCGTACCCGGGCTTGGCCTGTACGCCGTCGCCCGCGCACTCGGCATCAACACCGACGTGCACGCCTCAGGGCTGACTGATCAGTGGTGGACAGTCCCTGTGTTGATCTTGTCAGCTGTCCAGAATGCCTTGCTGGAAGAGATCGTTGTGATTGGATACCTGTTCACCCGATTGCGCCAGCTCGCCTGGAACGCCACCGCAATCATTGCCCTCAGTGCGGTCATTCGCGGCTCGTACCACCTCTACCAAGGCATTGGTGGCTTCATCGGCAATCTGATCATGGGTGTCGTTTTCGGCCTGATCTATCTGCGGTGGAAGCGCGTCGCCCCTCTGATCGTTGCCCACACGCTGCTGGATATCGCGGCCTTTGTGGGGTACGCCCTCGTCGCTCCCCACGTCAACTGGCTTTGAGTCTGCGGCCGTGGACGATTCGCTACATCAGTTCTTGGTGATCAGGCTTCGCGCGAAGAACCGCAGGTTCGACGGGCGCTCGGCGAGACGGCGTACCAGGTAGCCATACCAGTCGATGCCATATGGGACGTAGACGCGCATCGAGTGGCCAAGTTTGGCGAGCCGTTGCTGTTCGGTCGGCCGGATGCCGTAAAGCATCTGGAACTCAAAGTCTCCTGGCCCACGTCCATGATCAGCTGCCAGCTTGAGCCCGATGTCGATCAAAGTTGGATCGTGAGTGGCCAACATCGGGAAGCCACTGCCCGCCATCAAGATCTTCATGCAGCGCACGTAGGACTTGTCGATCTGTTGCCGATCTTGGAATGCGACGGTTTTCGGTTCGGTGTACGCACCCTTGCAGAGCCGGACCCTCGATCCAGCGACAGCCAGATCTCGGCAGTCATTTTCGGTCCGGTACAGGTACGCCTGCAGCACCGCCCCTGTGCTGGGGTACTCCTTACGCAGCGTGTGCAAGATCTCCAGGGTCGAGTCCGTGGTGGTGTGATCCTCCATGTCGAGCGTCACCGCGATATCGGCCATGCGCGCCGCGCGGCAGATCAGCTCCGCATTCTCCAAAGCGAGCTGCGGGCCGTCCCGGAGGTGCTGGCCCAGTGCGGTCAGCTTGAGCGAAACCTCGGCCGGAGTGCTGAAGCCAGATTCCCGAAGCTTCCCCAGCAGATCAAGATAAGCGACCACCACTGCGTCCGCATGCGCTGGATCGGTGGTGTCCTCGCCGAGATAGTCGATGCTGACCAGCAGCCCGGCGCCGACCAACCGGCGGGTAACAGCCACGACCTCATGGGACGTCTCCCCTGCGATGAAGCGCTCGACCACGCCCGCGGTCACCGGTGCGGTAGTCACCACGTTTTTGATCTTCTGGCTGTGGGAGACTCGAAGCAGGGGCCGACGCAGCATTCGTTCCTCCCTTCGCGGAGGCCTGGCGATTCACGATCGGCAAACTGCCCTGACTCTAACCTTGGCTCATGAGCATCGGCCACACGGTCGTGCTGTTGCCCGGCGTTCACGACAGCGGCGCCCAGACGACGGCTCTGAAAGCGGCACTGGACGAGGTTGCGCAGGTGCTGACGCCTGACATCACGGTCAGCACTACCACGACAGTGATCTTGGAGGACCCGGCTCTAAGGGTGCTGGAAACCATTGACACGGCCGGCGCCGATCGAGCGGTGCTCGTCGGTCATGGTTGGGGAAGTATGGTCGCTCTGCAGGTTGGCGCTACTCATGAGGAGCTGGTCGCCGCACTCATGCTGAGTACCAACGCGCACCTGGAGACGATCTTGGTCCGCTCCCTTTACTACGGCATCCTCAACTTGCTGCCCGCCGCAATCGTGCAGCAACTGGGCGCCCGGCCACCCGATGTGCTCAATCTTCTCGACCGGGTCCGGCCAGCAGACTTTAGATCCCTTGTGGAGCGGGTAACAGCCCCCGCGCTGGTTGTCGTCGGCGAGCAGGACGTCGCGAACCGAGGGCCTAGTGCCACCCTCGCCGGATCGCTGCCACTCGGTAATCTGCGTGTCGTGCCGCACGCCGGCGCAGGCTGGTGGGTCCAGCAGCCTCAGGTCGTCGCGACCCTATTGATCGAGTTCATGTCGAGCTTGACCTAGTACGGGCCGGTGAGTTCGTGGCGGGACGCCAGTCTGATCATGAGATCGTTGCCGTTCCACGATCAACGACCAGAGAGAGGGGGAAGTGATGGCCGAAGTCCTCCTGGACATGGCGGTCTCACTCGATGGGCTCGTCGCCGGGCCCGGCGGTTCTGATGCGGGCTTGTACGACTGGTACCTCAAGCCGACGGAGGTCAGCGGACCTGTGATCGGGGAACTAGTCGAGGCCACCGGCGCCATCGTCATGGGCAGGGGGGCCTTCGTCACCGGAGAGGAGGCTGGAGGCTGGGACGACACGCCGTACGGGGTGCCGCACTTCGTGATCACCCACCATCCCCCGCCCCCGGTACCAAGCCCCAAGGTCGAATTCGTCTTTGTCACGAATGGCGTTGCTGCCGCGATCGATGCCGCGAAGAAGGCAGCTGGCGACCGGTACGCGACTATCGGCGGCGGAGCCGACATTGCCAGACAGTGCCTGGTGGCTGGACTTGTCGATGAGCTGCAACTGCATGTCGTTCCACTCATCCTCGGAAAGGGCGTCCGCCTTTTCAGCGGCTTCGATCAGCCTTGGCGCCTGACGAAGACCCGAGTGATCGACGCTCCGAACGTGACGCATCTGCGCTACCGCGTCGATAGTCCGCGCTAGAGGAGGTTTCGTTGGCCGAGAATGGCTGCACGTCCTCATCGACGTGGCACCCGACGTCGCAGAGCGGTCGGCGACCTTTTGGTCGTCGGTGTTGGGTTGGCCGCTCGGCGACCCGTGGCCGAGGCACCCGGAATTCCGCAGCTTTACCCCAGCCGAGGGCGACCCGTACGTCCACCAGCAGATCGGGGACCACGGCCCGCGGATCCATTTCGATCTCGAGGTTGCCGATCGTGGCTTGGCCGACCGGCTGGTCAAGCTCGGGGCGGTAGTGACAGCCCAGGCCGAGGGATGGTGCCCGATGAGCTCGCCGGGCGGTCTGCCGTTTTGCCTGGTGGATCGGAATGAACAGATACGGCCGCCGGCACAGCGCTTTGCAGAACACCGCAGCCGCCTGGTGCAGATTTGCGTCGACTCTCCGCCGAACCTGCATGACCAAGAAGTGGCGTTCTGGCAGACGGCGACCGGCTGGCGGTGGGGTGAAGGTAGCGGCGATGAGTTCGCCGGCAAGCTGTACCCGCCGGCCGGCTCAAGCGTTCAGCTCCTCTTCCAGAGGCTTGGTCCCGATGATCCCGCGACCGCCGTGCGGGCTCATATTGACCTGGGCGCCGACGATATCGAGGCTGAGGCAACTCGCCTGGTCGGCATGGGGGCCGAGTGGCTCGGGCCGGGCCGCGGTTGGATCGTGTTACGTGACCCGGTGGGAATGGTGTTCTGTGTGACGGGCAATTCGCCCGACAATCCCTGAATCCTGCTGTGATGAGTCAGAGCGCGCTGGCAATTCCGGTCGCGTCCACGGCGTAGGAGGGCTGAATCGGTGCTGCGAGATGCAGCCGTGCGAAGGCCAGCGACTCAGCCAGGTCGGCTTCCCGCTGCGCTCGGGTGCCGCTCTTGCGTGAATTGACCTCGAGCACCACGTGGCCGGAGAAATTCCGCTCGGCCAGGTACTGCAGCACCCGCCCAGCCTGTTGGTCGCCCCGGCCGGGCACCAAATGCTCATCCTTGGCCGATCCTGTGCCATCGGTGAGATGGACATGGCGTAGCCGCGGTCCCCACGAACGAACAAGATCAATCGACTGTTGGTTGGCGGTCGAGGCGTGAGAGAGATCCAGCGTCAGATCGTCGTAGTCCAGTTCGGTGGGGTCCCACCCGGGCACGTATGCCTTCAGCTCGCCGCCTGGGGTACGCCAGGGATACATGTTCTCGACAGATAACAGGATGCCTGTGCTCTCCGCCAGTCGCCGGACTCCTTCGACGAAGCCTCTGGCGTAGTCCCTCTGCCAGCGGAACGGGGGATGGACCACGACCACATTGGCGCCAAGCCTGCGTGCCGCCTCGACTGATCTCTCCAGCTTGGCCCACGGATCGGTCCCCCAGACCCGCTGCGTGATCAACAAACAAGGCGAGTGGATCGCCAATACCGGCACCCCGTGGTAGTCGCGGAGCTTCTCCACTGCATCGATGTCTGCCGCCACGGGGTCGATGCCGACCATGATCTCCACGCCGTCATAACCCAGTCGGCGGGCAAGTTCGAACGCGCTCGAGGTGCTCTCCGGATACACCGACGACGTGGAGAGTCCGACTCGGGCGGGTGGTATCTTGATCAGCTGGCCATCGGAGTTCACCCGCACCAGCTCCGCTCCCCGCGCCCTTGACGGTGACGAATCATCTACGGGCACGCGCCCAGCCTAGACCTCGTACCGATAGGGCCGTTCGTGCATCGCGCGTGGAATCCCCGCTTACTTCGTCGTCACTCGCAAGACGAAAGAGCGTGTCTGTTGGCTCCATGAACCCTGCTCGCTGCGTTCGCTGACGCTGGCGCTAGTGAGCCGCTGCCTTCCTCACTCGCTCGCGGGGCGAAGACGTGCCTGCTCGCTCGGCTCGTCCAGGACAGCGCGGGCCAGCCTGGCTCAGCAGGGCGGGCGCGCGATTACCGGCTCACACGCGGGCCAGGCATACACTGGCGCGCGTGCCCGAAGTGCTGATCGGCTTCCCTCGCGCATTCGTGGAGTTCGAAGATCCAGCAAACAGCGGTCAGGTGTTTCGCTGTGACCTGACCTGGCTCAACTCACGGTGGGCCTGCATCTATGGCCATGGCTGTCGGGGTGTCTACGCCGACCGACCGAACGACGGCTGCTGCACCCTGGGCGCCCATTTTGCTGACGCCGAGGACGAGAAACGAGTGGGCAAGGCGGTCCGGCAGCTGAAGGCCAGCCAGTGGCAGTACAAGAGAGACGCACGCGTTGCGGGCTGGGTTGAAGAGGAGCACCCTGATCATGTTGCCGAGGGCGAACTGCCTGGCCGCAAGACGAGGGTGATCGACGGCGCCTGCATCTTTCTCAACCGTCCAGGATTTCCAGCAGGTCAGGGCTGCGCGCTGCACCTGCTGGCGCTGAGCCAGGGCCGCGATTTCTTGGAAACCAAGCCTGACGTCTGCTGGCAGCTGCCGATCCGCCGCCAGTTTCGTACGGTAACCCGCACTGACGACACGACTTACACCGAGATCACCATCGGCGAGTACGGCCGCGACGGTTGGGGTCCCGGTGGCGCCGATCTCGATTGGTACTGCTCGTCCAACACTGAGGCACATCAGGGAGTCCGGCCGGTGTACCTCGAGAATCGCGCCGAGCTCGTCGCGCTCATGGGTAAGGCGGCGTATAAGGTTCTTGTCGAGATGTGTCAGGCATTTGAATCCCGACGCGGCCAGGCAATGCGACATCCTGCCGACCCGACATCATAGGCTCCGCATCCAGCGTTGGCGCAGCCGACCCCCTGCCCTGCGCAGAACACCCCCAGCAACAATGTGGGCATGCACTTGGATCACCTGTCGTTCGCGGCAGGGCCGGAAGGCCTGGAGGCCACGGCGCTACAGCTCGGAGCGCAGTTGGGAGTGACCTTTTTTGACGGCGGATTCCATCCACGGTTCGGAACCCGCAATTGGATCTTGCCGCTGACCGATGGGCAGTATCTCGAGGTGGTCGGCGTGCTGGATCACCCTGCCGCCGACAAGGCGCCGTTTGGTCAGGCGGTCCGTGCACGATCTGCTGAGGGTGGTGGCTGGCTGGGTTGGGTGATCGCGGTTGATGATCTTGCTCCGATCGAGCAGCGGGTAGGTCGCCCGGCAATCGAGGGCCACCGTCACCTGCCGGACGGGACAGTGCTGACCTGGCACCAGCTTGGCGTTAAGGATCTTCAGGTCGATCCCCAGCTTCCCTTCTTCGTTCAGTGGTCGCGGGATGCGATCCATCCCTCTCTGGGTGGGCGTGAGGTAGAGCTCCTCAAGATCGAGATCGCCGGTGATCCGACGCGCGTCGATCAGTGGCTGGGTGGACGGAGCAAGGAGATCTTGGCCGACGTCGACATCGACTGGTGTCGCCCGCGGGATCGGACTGGCCTTGCCGCTGCCATCTTCAGCACGCCGCGCGGCGAGGTACGGATTTGATCAGGTTGCGGTCGGCCATCGCGGCACTGCCGGTGTACACAGCTGGCAAGCCAGCCCCCGTGATGGATCGGACTCACTCGTTCAAGTTGTCAAGCAACGAGAACCCGTTCCCGCCGCTTCCCGGCGTCATAGAGGCCACAGTCGCGGCCGTGGCCGAGATGAACCGTTACCCCGACATCGCCAACACTCAGATGACCAGCGCGCTGAGCAGCCGGCTCCATGTGCCGGGAGAGCAGTTGGCGTTCGGCACCGGCTCAGTAGCCGTGCTCTACCATCTGCTTCAGGCGGCTTGTGAGGCTGGCGACGAGGTGGTGTACGCATGGCGGAGCTTCGAGGCCTACCCCATCGCCGTTCAGCTGACGGGCGCGACTGGGGTGCCGGTACCGCTGGCTTCGGGAGCCGTTCATGATCTTGAAGCGATGAGGCGGGCGGTTACCCAGAACACTAAGGTGATCATGCTTTGCACGCCGAACAATCCCACCGGCCCGGCACTGCAACATCAAGAGGTGATCGACTTCATCGACTCCGTGCCCGACCACATCATGATCGTTCTCGACGAAGCCTACGTAGAGTTCATCACCGACCCGCAGGGACTTCGGGGCTTGGACGCGCTGGCGGGACGGCCCAATGTTGTGGTGCTGCGGACGTTCTCCAAGGCGTACGGGCTTGCAGGCTTTCGCGTCGGCTACTGCGTTGCCGATCCCCAGGTTGCCGCTGCCGTTCGCGCTGTGGCGCTCCCGTTCGGGGTGTCCATCGCCGCCCAGGCGGCGGTGATTGCCTCCCTGGACGCCGAGCCACTGTTGCTGGACCGGGTCGCGGAGCTCGTCAAGGCGCGCGACGCGCTGGCCTTCGGCTTGCGGGACCTCGGTTTCGACATTCCGGATGCCCAGGGCAACTTCGTCTGGTTGCCGGGTGGCCCGCACACTGAGGCGTACGCAGCGGCCTTTGCCCGCTCCGGGGTGGCGGTGCGGCAGTACGCCTCTGGCGGTGACGGGGATGGCCTTCGTATTACGGTCGGTGAGCCAGCTGCCAATGAACTCGTC
>JBKOUS010000146.1:0-6052 GCA_046723505.1 Actinomycetota bacterium | reverse complement strand
TTTTTCGCCAGCGAGCATCCGTGTGCGAATACAAGGCAGCCGACCTCGCTTCAATCGCCGACCAGCTGGAGAACCTCAACGCGGATCCGGCCGAGCGTTTCACCGGTCGGCTGGATCTTGCCCGGTTAGGTGCGCTCGGACTTTCCTTCGGCGGCAACGCCGCTTTGGAGTTATGCAGGACGGATGAGCGCTGCCGGGCCGCGGCCAACCTGGACGGTGCGCTCTGGTCTGATGTGGGCCGGGTCGGGCTCGACAGGCCGGCCCTGCAAGTGCTGGCCGAGCATGCTGAGTTCGCTCGGACGGGCGAGGATGCGGTCAAGGCCGGGGCGGCACCTAACGTCGAATGGTTTGAGGCGGAAAAGGCGATCACCCTCGGTGGCTGGCGAAATGTCCAGCAGCGGGCCCAGCCCGGCTACACCGTACAAGTCAGCGGCGCCAGCCACGTCAGCTTCATGGATGTGCCGTTCCTGCCAGTCACTGATGGGTCGATCGTCAAGCCTGCACTCGATGCCATGAAGATCCAGCCGCATCGGATGTGGCGTGTCACCTGCGACCTGCTGCTCGCGTTCTTCGCCAGGCACCTGAATGGTGCAGCGGCGCCTCTGCTCGACGGACCCGCAGCCGACTATCCCGAGCTGACCGCCGGCCCACCCTGACCCATCGGCGCGGGTGAGGTTTGGCGGGCGCCGATGCGGGAAGATCGGTTCCAGAGGGTTCTCCTGAAAGGTGCGACCATGACCAGAGCAGACGAATCACCCATCGATCTGCCCGTTGCAGGCCCGCGAGCGCTGGAGATCGAGCAGAATGGCCTTAACTCGATCCATGTAAGCGAGCACCGCGGCAGGCCGCGGGAGCTGTTCTGGCCCTGGTTTGCCGCCAACATATCGGTACTCGGGATCAGCTACGGAGCCTTTCTTCTCGGTTTCGGCATCTCCTTCCCCCAAGCCGTCGCGGTTGGAGTCGTCGGCATCGTCATCTCATTTCTGTTCTGCGGCCTGGTCTCTTTGTCGGGCAAGCGTGGACATGCGCCGACGATGACTTTGAGCCGCGCCGCCTTCGGTGTCAACGGCAATCGGCTTCCATCGGCCATTTCCTGGCTACTTCTGGTCGGCTGGGAGACCGTTCTTGCCTCACTTGCGGTGTTGGCCACCGCAACCGTCTTCACCAGGCTGGGGTGGCACGGTGGCATCCTCACCAAGCTTGCCGCGCTTGTCCTGGTGGCTGCCCTCATCATGATCGGCGGAATTCTCGGTTTCGAGTTCATCATGAAGCTGCAGATGTGGATCACTGTGATCACTGCCGTGCTGACAGTGGTCTATATGATCTTGGTAGCCTCCAACATCAACTTCGCTACGCTCGCCTCGCTGCCGGCCGGCCCGATTCCGCAGCTGATCGGTGCCTTCGTGTTCATGTTGACCGGTTTCGGACTTGGCTGGGTGAACGCCGCAGGCGACTACTCGCGCTATTTGCCGCGACGTGCCTCGAGCGCGGGAGTTGTCGGCTGGACGACCTTCGGCGCATCGCTCGGTCCAGTCGTACTGTTGATCTTCGGGCTGATGCTCGCGGGTTCGTCCCAGGAGCTGAGTGCAGCCATCGCCACCGACCCGATCGGTGCCTTGACCACCTTGCTTCCGACCTGGTTCCTGGTGCCATTCGCACTCGTCGCGGTACTCGGCCTCGTCGGCGGGGCTGTACTCGACATCTACTCCTCCGGACTGGCACTGTTGAGCGCGGGGCTGCCGGCGCCTCGATTCGTCGCTGCGGCCATCGACGGCGTTTTGATGATCGCCGGCTCCATCTATCTGGTGTTCATCGCCGACAACTTCATCGGCCCATTCCAGGGGTTCTTGATCACCTTGGGCGTCTTGATCGCAGCCTGGTGCGGCATCTTCCTCGGCGACTTCGCACTGCGCCGCCGGCCGTACGCCAGCTCGGAGCTGCTGGACCCTCGGGGCCGCTACGGCAGCATGCGCCCCGCATCCCTGGTGCTGATGGTGCTCGGGGCGGTGGTGGGTTGGGGCCTGGTCACCAACTCCTTCGCTGGCTGGCTCGCGTGGCAGGGATATCTGCTCGGCCCGTTGGGCCTGGGCGGTCGGGAAGGCTCCTGGGCGTACGCAAACCTCGGCGTACTCGCGGCGCTGGTCATCGGGTTCCTCGGCACGCTCTTGCTGGGGCGCCGAACCGTACGAGCACAGGAGGGTCAACCACTGTCTGATGCCGACCTGGAGGCGGCAGCTGCCTAATGAGCGAGAGCTTGCCAGCACCTTTCGAAGATGCCGCCGGCCGCTGGCTGATGATCATCGATATGCAGCGGATCTTCGGCGAAACAAGCAGTGAATGGGTAACACCGGGCTATGCATCGGCCTCTGCTGGGATTCAGCGCCTGCTGGGCGCGTTCCAATCCCGTGTGTGTCTCACACGGTTCCTGCCGCCCGATCAGCCGTCCGGCGCTTGGATCACCTACTACGAGAAATGGCCTTTTGCTCTCGACCCTATGAACGCGCCGCTGTACGAGCTCAGCGAGGAGTTCATCTCGATCCCGGCGACGATCATCGACAGGACGACGTTCGGCAAGTGGGATGCCGAGAGCGGTCAAGTGCTCGGCTACCCTGACGCCATCGTGCTTGCCGGCGTCACCACCGATTGCTGTGTGCTGTCCACGGCACTTGCTGCAGCCGATGCCGGCGTCCATGTCACGGTTGCTGCCGATGCGTGCGCCGGGGTCACCGAGACGGACCACCGGCGGGCCCTCGACGCAATGGCGCTCTACAGCCCGATGATCGACGTCGCCCAGGTAGATAACATCCTGGCATCCCTGGCCAGATGAGCACGCCCGTCGACCGGGCCCGCGGCGCCCTATATGGCCTTGCCATTGGTGATGCGCTCGGCATGCCGACCCAGCTGATGTCACATGAGGATGTCGCGACCTGCTTCGGCGTCCTCGACGGGTTTCGCGAGCCGCCTACCGACCACTTGATCGCAGCAGGGCTGCCGGCCGGCTCGATCACCGACGACACGGAGCTGGCATTGCTGCTGGCCGACACTTTGCTCGCCGGCGGTGGGCGGATCGACAGCGAAGATCTCGCTCGTCGGTTGCTCAACTGGGCGGAACGGGCACGAGAACGGGGATCGCTGGATCTGCTGGGTCCGTCGAGCAGTGCGGCCGTGGCAGCCCTGGTTTCGGGTGGCCCACTGGACGAGGTCGGGCGCTTCGGAGCGACCAATGGGGCGGCAATGCGGATCGCTCCCGTCGGATTGATCATCTCCACCGGTGATCTTGATGCGCTTGTTGATCTTGTCGTCGAGGCGTCTCGGGTGACCCACCACACCGGTGTAGCGATTGCTGGTGCGGCGGCGGTGGCGGCGGCTGTCAGTGGCGGCATCGGCGGCGCGTCCGTCGCCGAGGCGACGACGCTCGGCATCCGGGCCGCCGAGCTGGGTCAACGGCGAGGCCAGTGGGTGGCCGGGGCGGTAGTCGCCCGCCGGATCGCCTGGGCAATTGGCCTGGTCGACGCACGTCATCATGACCGCTCGGTACGCGACATCGTCGAGTTGGTGGGGACCAGCTTGGCGACGCAGGAATCGGTACCGGCCGCCTTCGCCGTACTCGCGCTGCATCCCCAGGACCCGTGGCAAGCCTGCCTCACGGCGGCCTCGCTCGGTGGCGACAGCGACACGATTGCTGCCATGGCTGGAGCCATCGCAGGTGCCTGTCATGGCATGGGCGCCTGGCCGCTCGAAGCCGCTCAGACGATACGCCAGATCAACCAGCTGGATCTGGAAATAATCGCCGAGAAGCTGCTGGCACTACGCAGCGATTCATGATCAACCGGTTGGTCAGCCTCGGGAACGTGATCATCGACATCGTTGCCGAGGTGCCGGCATTGCCGGAACGCAGCGGCGACGTGCTGGCGTCAGGCGTGGCGCTCGAGGTTGGTGGCGGCTTCAACCTCATGGCTGCGGCAGCTAGACAGGGTCTGGACGTCGCGTACGCTGGGGCGCTCGGGCATGGCCCGTTTAGTGATCTCGCCCGTCGGGATTTGCGGGCCGAGGGCATTGCCCTCCTGCTTCCGGATGCTCCAGGCGAGCAACGAGACACCGGCTTCGATCTTGTGCTGGTGGAACCGGGTGGCGAGCGTACCTTTGTGACGGCAGTGGGTGCCGAAGCCGGGGTGACGAGACAACGTCTTGATCACGTGGAGATCCGGCCCACGGACGCTCTTTTGATCTCGGGCTATGGCCTGCTACACGCCGCGAATCGGCTTGCCATCCTTGACCGGCTTCCCCGGCTGCCACCGGAGACCACGGTCTGTTACGACCCGGGCCCGCTCGGTCACACCCTGCCTGACAAGGTCATAGACACCGTATGCCGGCGAGTGGACTGGTGGAGCTGCAACGAACGGGAGGCCTCGTTGGCCACGGGTCGCGCGGACCCCGCAGCAGCTGCGGCCGAGTTCTGGCTCGACTGCGGCGTGGCAACGTCGTGGTCCGTCTGGGGATGTCGGGATGCCTAGTGGCACAACGTGGATCCGCGGTCGCTCATGTACCCGGCGTACCAGTCACCATCGCCGACACCACTGGCGCCGGTGATGCTCACCTCGGTGCTTTCATTGCCGGGCTAGCCGCCGGGCGCGACTCGGAAGCTGCGGCCCGGCGCGCCAACGTCGTCGCGGCCTTGACCGTCACCCGTCGCGGTCCGGCAACCTCGCCGAACGCCGAGGAGACCGACCGGTTGAGCGCCGGCTCTTGATCACCACGAATTGATGTGGAGAACCTCGTCGAGCGGTTGGCGCGGCGCGGGCTGGAACGTGTCGCCGGTGTAGTAGGCGGTGGGAATGAGGGCGCCGTGCCGGATGTCGGGCGGCATCCCCAGCAGTTCGGAGATCTCCTTCTCGTACCGCAGGTGCAGTGTTGTCCACGCCGTACCCAATCCCCGCGCGCGAGCCGCCAGCATGTAGCTCCATGCTGCAGGAAGCAGGGATCCCCAGAGGCCAGCCTGGCTGCCGGCTCTCAGCCGTGGCGCACTGATACAGGGAATGACCAGTACGGGTACGTCTCCCATGTGCTCGCCGAGATAGGCGACGCTGTCCCCCACCCGACGTTGTACCGCGTTGCGCTCCGGATCATCTGGGAACAGGGCCGCGGCCGAGCCCGACGAGTTGAGGTATGACGTGACGGACTGGCGATAGTAGTCGCCGATCACGCGACGGCTGTTCTCGTCGGTGATCACCATCCAATGCCAGCCTTGCCGATTGGAGCCCGACGGCGCCTGCAGGGCGACCTCCAGACACTCGCGGATGAGATCGAGCGGCACTGAACGGGTGAGATCCAGGCGTTTGCGGACGGTTCGGGTGGTCGTCAGCAACTCATCTGGTGATAGCGGCAACGTGGGCACGGCTCATGATCGCAGCCTGGTTGTGCGGCTTGTCGAGTCTCGCTCGGCAGCGCTTCATCGCGATCTGACAGCATGGCGGCGTAAAGATCATGTACGCCTCGCTCGGCGCGTGCGGTCACCTGTACCGGATGATGCCGCTGGCGCTGGCGTGTGCGGATGCCGGCCATGAGGCCGGTGTTCGCGAGCGGAGCGCCGTTTCTTGCGCGATTGCCCGCTGAGGTAGTGCCGCGCTCGTCAAACTGGTGGCCGCGTAGCTCGCACGGGAACAGTTCAGGCCGGCTTCGGATCCTCCATCCGGAATCCGATCTTGAGTGTGACTTGGAAATGCTCGATTTCACCGTCGACAAGGTGCCCGCGGATGTCGGTGACCTCGAACCAGTCAAGGCCCCGCACGGTGCGTGCCGCGCGCTCCACTCCGACGCGGATGGCGTCGTCAACTCCCTGCTGAGAGGTGCCGACGATCTCAGACAGACCGTACACATGACCGTTCATGGCGCTCCTAGGCTCAGGTTTGCTGTGACCTTAGCGAGTGCTGTCCGTCGCGGCCCGATGGCGCACCGTAGGTCCATCTGACGGCTCAGCCATAGGTTGGCCAGGACGATAGACCTGGCGAAGCTTCGTTCCAGCTGACTGACCGCCGTCAACCGGCAGAGTCAC
>JBKOUS010000032.1:0-5304 GCA_046723505.1 Actinomycetota bacterium | reverse complement strand
CCGCGCGCGACACCCCCGCCCGCGCGCTAGTTTCGAGGCGTGGCACATCCCGTTTCTCAGGTCTTCTTGGACAGTTCGTCGGGCGAGCCAATGCTCACCGATGCGCGCCAGGCATGGCTTGATGCGCAGAAGGCGGGCTGGGGCGATCCCATCAGGCTCCACCGGCCGGGCCGGCTTGCCGCCCAGGCCATGGATCAGGCTCGAGAAGTGGTCGCCGCCGCCGTCGGAGCACGACCGGATGAGGTCATCTTCACCGCGTCCGGAGTACACGCGAGTCAGGCAGCCGTCTTTGGCCTGGCATTGGGCAGGCGCAGGGTCGGTTCCCGTATCGTCACAACAGCAATCGACCACTCCTCGGTGCTTGCCGCGGCTGCCGCCGCTGGGGTGCGCGACGCGGTGGATGTCGATCACGAAGGCCGTGTCGACCTAGATCAGTGGAGTGCCGCGGTGGGCTCCGCCGGGGCTGCTGCGGCGTGCATGCAGGTGGCCAACCATGAGGTCGGCACGCTGCAGCCGTACGTCGAGGCCGCCGAGATTTGCCGGCGAACGGATGTGCCCCTCGTAGTTGATGCAACGGCTGCGCTCGGCCGTATTGACCTCAGTGACGCCGGCGGCTGGTCAGTGCTGACAGGCTGGGCCGGCGCCTTTGGCGGTCCAGCGTCGGTTGGCATTTTGGTGATCAAGAAGAATGCCCGTTGGCGAGCCCCCTACCCCACCGACGACTACCAGGCGGGCCGCTGGCCGGGTGTGCCCGATGTGCCCGCCATCTATGCGGCAGCTGTCGCTCTGGACTGCTGGCTGCGGGACGGCCGGACGGTTCGGGACCGCCAGCACGACATGGTCGATCAGCTGCGCGCGGGAATCGCGCAACAGGTGCCCGATGTCGACGTGGCCGGCGATCCGGTACGGCGGGTGCCGCACCTCCTGACATTCTCGGCACTTTATGTGGACGGTGAGACGCTGACTCTGGAGTTGGACAAAGCCGGTTTTGCGGTCGCGAGCGGGTCCGCCTGTAGCGCCAGCAGCGAACATCCCTCGCATGTACTGGCCGCCATGGGAGCCCTGACCCACGGCAACGTACGCATTGGGCTCACCTGGACCACGACGGCGGCGGAGATCAGTCGGTTTCTGGCCGTCCTACCGCCGATCGTGGCAGGGATCCGCACGACTGTGGAGGCGTCGTGAATGCGTCATCGTTTGAAGGGCTGTCGCTCGACTGTCGCGGCATGAAATGCCCGCGACCAATCATCGAGGTGGCGCGCCGGATTGGTGAGGTCAGCGTGGGGGCAGCCCTGGAGCTACTGGCGGATGACCCAGCCGCTGGTCCCGACCTGGCCGCCTGGTGCCGGATGCGTGGACAAACCCTCGTCGCCTCAGATCCTCCGCGTTTCATCGTGCGGCGTGAGGCCTGACAAGTGGCGAACTCCCTGCCCGCGGGCAGGGAGTTCGTAGTTTAGATTCAGTGGAAGCTGTCGCCGCAGGCGCACGATCCAGTGGCGTTGGGATTATCGATGGTGAAGCCTTGCTTCTCGATCGTGTCGACGAAGTCAATGGTCGCGCCCATGAGGTACGGCGCGCTCATCCGGTCGGTGACTACGTCCACTCCCCCAAAAACCTTGACTATATCGCCGTCGAAGCTGCGCTCGTCGAAGAACAGCTGGTAGCGCAGTCCAGAGCAGCCCCCGGGCTGGACGGCGACGCGCAGCGCAAGATCCTCGCGACCTTCACCTTCCAGGAGGGCCTTGACCTTGGCTGCCGCCTCGTCGGTCAAGATGATGCCGTCTGTTGCTACGGTGGGGCTGTCGAAGGTCTGTTCGGTTGCCGTCATGACTGCCATTCTAAGGGCGCTCACTGACCCGTCAAAGCTGAAGTGACGTGTGCCGCGTCACCAACTCCAGGACCGGGCCACCCGTCGAGCTGTCGTTGCAAGCTCCTTTTCGCTGATCTCCCCCTGCGGGCGGTCGCTCAGCGATTCATGCACTGCGTACCCCGCCTCGATGCCCATGGTGCGCATTTCCCGTGACCCGATGAGTACCTCGCCGGCGATCACGATGCAGGGGCTGAGAGCGGCTGCCGCCGTCTCGGCCATCGCGGCGACGACGCCGCCACCGCGGCTAGCAAAGTCGAAGATCGAGCATCCCGTTACGACAAGGTCAACGCCGCGTAGCGCCTCCTGACCGGCGACCGAGGCAAGCGTGAGAGCCGGACCAGTGCTCAGCTCGCCGCCCAGCGCGAGCACCGCGAACCCCAGGCCGCCGCAGGCACCTGCCCCTGGCGATTCAACATGTGCTGGCGAGGCGTGCCGGGCGAAGGCTTCCAGGCTTGCGTCGGTTCGAAGCATCAGGTCTGGGACCACGCTCGCTTCCCGGCCGACACGAGATGTGATGCCGCGTAAACCTAGCAACGGTTGGCTGAGCTGTGAGGCGGGCACGACGCCGACCAGCTCGGCCTCACCCAGCAGCGCCCGGGCAGGCCCAAGGTCGAGCTCGCAGAGCCCCTCGAGGCCGGAGACACCTCGATCGAGAGGCCGATCTGCAGTAGCGCCGAGCGCCGCGAGCAAGCCCGCGCCGGCGTCATGGACCCACATGCCGGCCAGATCGACTATGAGTCGGCGCAGCGGCCTCCTGCGCAGGACATCCGCGATGGCGTCGCCGATGGCTCGGGACGACTGCTCGCACGGAATCCCAGGCCCGGCTTTCGGTCCACGGACTTGGACAACGCCTGTGTCTGGTCCGTGCCCGGTCGTCACGATGACGCCGTCAGCCACCCGAGACGAAGTTGTGAGGCCAGTCAGTTCGGCGTACGCCGCGGCGAAGCCCGCTCCGGCCTCACCGATTGGAAGCACCGACCCCTCAGCAACCGGTGACCAGCCCGAGGCAATGACCTCACCGGCCTGCCGCGAGGACAGCGCGCCGATGGAATCGGTTGCTACCACGACCCGCACTCCTCGATTTTGTCCCTTCTCGGGCTTCCCGTCCCGGGTCTGAAGATTGTCGGTGGCACCGGCCATCGTATGAAAGCCATGATCGAGTCCCCTTGGGCCCATCACCGCCGACAAAGCCTTCGATACCGTCAACGGGTTCGCACGCTGTGGCGAGAAATCGGAGGCGTCGCCCAGGATGAGTACATTTGGAGCCGTGACAAGCACCCCTACGTCCACGCCGCTCAAGTCCGGGACACCGCTGTCCCTTTTCGTTCTCGGGCGGGAGTCCGACCCGCGATCCGAGCGTGGCGTCGAGTGCCCAGGCGATCTGCCGCCAGCCTCCGACCCTGCTCTTGTGGAGCGGGCCAAGCGCGCAAAGGCTGCCCTGGGCGACCGGTTATTCGTGCTCGGTCACCACTACCAGCGCGATGAGGTCATCCAGTTCGCTGACGTTACTGGCGACTCCTTCAAGCTCGCCCGTGATGCCGCGGCGCGACCGAACGCAAAATTCATCGTGTTCTGTGGTGTGCACTTCATGGCCGAGTCGGCCGACATCTTGACAGCTCCAGAACAGAAAGTGATCTTGCCTGACTTGGCCGCGGGGTGCTCGATGGCCGACATGGCTCGGCTCGCCCAGGTCGAGGACGCCTGGGATGTATTGGCAGATGCAGGCGTTGCGCACCTCACCGTGCCGGTGACGTATATGAACTCCTCGGCCGACATCAAGGCCTTCTGTGGCAAGCATGACGGCGTGGTCTGCACCTCCTCCAACGCCAAGTCAGTGCTCGAGTGGGCGCTCGGCCGCGGCGAGAAGGTGCTCTTCCTGCCTGATCAACACCTTGGCCGAAACACGGCGGTACTGCAGATGGGAATGAGCTTGGACGACTGCGTGGTCTATGACCCGCATCAGTACGACGGCGGCCTCACCGTCGATGAACTGCAGGCCGCCACGATGATCTTGTGGAAAGGTCACTGCTCGGTGCATGGGCGGTTCACCGAGCAAGCTGTCGACGACGTACGCGCACGTATCCCGAATGTCAATGTGTTGGTGCATCCGGAGTGTCAACACGAGGTCGTGCTCAAAGCGGACTTCATCGGCTCCACGGAATTCATCATCAAGACCATCCAGCAGGCCAAGCCTGGGTCGAAGTGGGCAATCGGTACCGAGCTGAACCTGGTCAAGCGCCTCGCTCATGATCATCCCGATCTTGAGATCGTCTTCCTCGAGCAGCACGTCTGTTACTGCGCCACCATGAACCGGATCGACCTGCCGCACCTGGTCTGGGCCTTGGAGAACTTGGCTCAGGGGCATGTCGTGAACCAGATCACTGTCGACCCCGAGACCGAGCGCTACGCGAAGGCCGCGCTCCAGCGGATGCTCGACCTACCGGGTGAGACCGCGCGCGATTGATATAGAGCTGCTCGCGCACACCGCGAACACCGATGAGTTCGATGCGCGCAAAAGGTCTGCATGACATGACCCAGTTAACGACTCTGCTCAGTGACCTCGTTCTGGTCGAATCGCCACGGTGGCACGACGACCGGCTGGTCTTCTCCGATTGGGGCACCGGCAAGGTGCTGGCCGTTGGCCTCGACGGAGCGCCCGAAGTGATCACCCATATCGATGCGATTCCGTTCTGTCTGGATCGGCTGCCCGATGGACGGCTGCTCGTTGTCGCCGGCGACCAGCTGTTGGTCCGTGGGGCTGACGGAACACTGCGCACCTACGCCGAATTGGGAGCGCTCTCGACGAAACCATGGAACGACATCGTGTCCGACGGTCGCGGCAACGCGTACGTGAACAACATTGGCTTTGACTTTCCCGACGGCGAGTTCGCACCTGGCCTCATCGCTCTCGTCAGCCCAGATGGGACAGTTCGCCAAGTTGCCGAGGGTTTAGCCTTCCCGAATGGGATGGCAATCACTCCCGACAACTCGACGTTGATCGTGGCTGAGTCCTATGGTGGCGTGCTCACTGCCTACGACATTGCCCCTGACGGCGATCTTTCGAAGCCTCGAGTGTGGGCTGAGCTCGATGGCGCAGCTCCGGACGGCATCTGCATAGACGCCGAGGGCGCGGTCTGGTTCGCGGAGGTGCCTGGGCACCGTTGCGTTCGAGTACGTGAGGGCGGCGAGATATCGCAAACCATCAGCTCCGACCTCGGCTGCTTCGCCTGCACGCTGGGCGGCCCGGACGGAACGACTCTCTTCGTGACAGCAGCCGCCTGGCCCGACGCAATGACGCCCGGCTCGCGTACGGGTCAGATTCTCACGACTGAAGTTTCAGTCCCTCGCGCAGGCTGGCCCGCATAGATCCGCGAGCGTCGGCAATCGCAAGAGCCGCCTAACCCGGAATGAGACCCTCTTCCGACTCGCTCAGC
>JBKOUS010000070.1:0-10188 GCA_046723505.1 Actinomycetota bacterium | reverse complement strand
GATCCCCAGCATCACCTTCCACGGCCTGCGGCACAGCTTTGTGGCGATCCTGGTGGCCGCTGGCTGCAACGTCCGGGAGGTCTCGGAATGGGCCGGCCACAACAGCGTCGCGTTCACCCTGACCCGATACGGAGGCCTCTTTGAGGACGGTTCGGAGGCGGCTGTAGACCGGCTCGACGCGCTGCTGGGAGGCGGCTCAAAGGACTCAGACAACCTGCTTCAGCTGGACACCCGGAAACTGAGGTGAGTCCCGAAAGAGTCCCGGAGCCGATTCTTACGGCTGGGCCAGACCAACCGGAGCACTCCGAAGAAGCATTTAGGCTAGTCAGAGGCATCTTGCGAGGGTGGGCCTAAGTGGACTTGAACCACTGACCTCTGCCTTATCAGGGCAGCGCTCTAACCGACTGAGCTATAGGCCCGCATGCTCCGGGGATACCCCATATGGGCACAAACCGCAAGGCTAGCTGATCTCCAGCAACGGCCCCAAATCTGTTCCGGCGTACGCGATCAAGGGCATCAATGCCCTGCTCCGCACACCTTCTACTCGCTCGCCGCAGGCTGCAACATGTGTATCGCGTCAGGATCCCATGGGCAGCCGTCAGTCCTCGGCGAGGGTGATCTCAAGGCCACCGAGCATGGTGGCCGCCAGGTTGTAGAGGAACGAGCCGAGCGTCGCCAGCGCAGTGAAGATGACCACGTCGACGCACGCGACCAGGGCCGTCACGCCCATCACCTTCTGGGTGTTGATGTACTCCTCGATCCGGAACGGCGTGGTGTCGCCGGGCGTCGAGACAACACTGGCGACGATCTGGTTGATGGAGTCGAAGAGCTGGGATGTGCTCAGCACCGTCCAGAGCGAGTAGACGGCGGCGACGAGCATGATGCCGGCGGCAATCGAGAAGAGGAAGGACGTCTTCATTACTGACCATGGATCGAGCCGCGACAGCCGCAGTCTCGCCTTCCGCGTCCGACGAGCTACTCCCACCTTGGGCTTCGCCAAATGGTGGGCGTCAGGTGCGATGACTTCCGGACCTGTGCCGACTCGCTCGTTTCTTACAGTGTCCCTATCGTGGCCGGTTGCCGGGATTGCACCCGGAGCCGCGGGCCACATCGGCGGCCCTGGCATCCGCGTGGGAGGAGCGGCCGGTCCGGCAGGCATGCGGACTTGCGGGCCGGAGGGAGAGGCTTCCGGTGGAGCAGGCATCCGGGCTTGCGGGCCGGAGGGAGAGGCGTCCGGTGGAGCAGGCATCCGGGCTTGCGGGCCGGAGGGAGAGGCTTCCGGTGGAGCAGGCATCCGGGCTTGCGGGCCCGAGGGAGAGGCGTCCGGTGGAGCAGGCATCCGGGCTTGCGGGCCGGAGGGAGAGGCGTCCGGTGGAGCAGGCGCGCCGCCCTGGGCAGCGGGCGTACGGCCGGTGGGCTCCTCCGTGCGGACGGGTCTCTGGGTTGTGCCAGGCTGTCCGCCTGGCGGCTCCGGACGACGGACCTGGGTGGTGGCTGCGGCTGCCGAACCTGCAGCCGCGGCAGCGCCGGGACCAGCTGGAGCGCCATGCTGTGCCCCAGGTTGGACTCCAGGCTGCGCCCCAAGCGTCGGGCGCGGCTGCACAGGCGCAGCAACCTCCTGCCCGGGCGGAGCCGTCGGAGCTGTCGTGGCAATGGATGTGTTCGCTCCACCAGGTGTGGTTGGCGGCGGCTGCGTGGGAGGCACCCGTGGTTGCTGCACAGGCGCAGCAGCCGCGCCACTCTCAGGCCGCTCGGCCTTCCTTCCAAACCCGAGCCGGGTCAGGAGGCCCTGTTTGGGCGCTGGAGGCGGCGGCGGATCCCATACGGGCACGGCACCCTGAGCAGGCCGGGCACTGGGAGGCGCTGGAGGCGGCGAATTACGAAGCTGCGCCTGAGCGGAGGTATTCGCAGCCTGCCCGCCGGTCTGCGGCTGCGGTCGTGGCTGAGCCGGCGGCGACTGCGCTTGCTGCGGCTGAGCCGGCGGCGACTGCGCTTGCTGCGGCTGACTTGTTGGTGATGCACCCTGTTTCTGTTGCGTCGGCGGTGCAGGAGCCTGTTTTTGTTGGGTCGGCTGTTGAGGAGCCTGTTTCTGCGGGGCCTGCTGCGCAGGTTCATGTCTCTGGCGGATCGGCGGGGTGCTCGGGGATCCTGTGCCATGGGCAGGCTGCGGACCGGCACCAGACCCAGGAGGCTGGGCAGCGCTGCTCGCACCAGCCGCTCTCGCGCGAGCGGCTAGGCCTGCACGCGTGGTCGCCAGCTGCTCTTCACGGGCTTCTCTGCTCTGGCCATTCGAACTCTCTTGGCCCTGAGTATTCGAGGCGGGCGCACCTTGACGCACCTCCTCGCTCACCTCGACGCGGTTAGGCGAGTTGTGACCTCTCGGAGTCTGGGCGGTGGGCTGTTCCGCGTTGCCATTACTCACTGTCATCCTCCTGGCCCCCCGCGCCCTCGGATACCCGATCCGGGCTCACGGGCCACACTTCCGGTCCTGACTCGAGCGAGGACTCCTCCTCGACCACGCCAGAGGTCGAACTGGAATCATCACCCGCCTGCGCCTCGTCTGCAAGTCGTGCCGCTTCTGCTGTTGTCTCAGGGTTGAGAGCAATTACGACGACGGAGTCGTTCTCACCCACCCCGACAAACCTGACTCCCATCGTGTCACGGCCTTTGACCGGAACCTCGGCAACTGCGCTGCGAGTGATCTGACCACTTGCCTTGATGGCGATGACTTCATCATTGTCGGTCACAACGAGCCCTCCGACCAAAGATCCGCGATCTTCGTTGAGTTTCATCGCCTTGATGCCCAGGCCGCCCCGACCCTGCTGGCGGTACTCGAAGACATGGGTCCGCTTCGCGAAGCCGCCATCGGTCACGGTGAACACATAGCGTTCGTCAGCGCTAACCCCGGCTTGGATGATCGACATCGAGAGCAGCTCATCGCCCGGCCGGAACTTCATTCCTGTCACACCGGAGGTAGCACGACCCATCGGCCGCAACTCCGAATCGTGTGCTGGGAAGCGAATCGACTGACCCTTCCGCGAGATCAGCAGTACCTCATCATCAGGACCGCATAGGCCAGCGCCGATCAACTCGTCATCCTCGTCGCGGAAGTTGACGGCAATGATTCCGGCTTGCCGTGGCGAGTCGTACGTCGGTAGGGCCGTCTTCTTCACCAGGCCGCGCTTGGTGGCCAGCAATAGGTACGGCGCCGCAGAGTAATCCCGAATTGCCAACACCTGCGCGATTTCTTCGTCCGGCATAAAAGACAGCAGGCCCGCGACATGCCCACCGCGGGCGTCCCGGCCGGCCTCTGGAAGCTGCCAGACCTTGGCGCGATACACCCGGCCCCTGTTGGTGAAGAACAAGATCCAGTGGTGGTTGGTAGTCACGAACAGATGCTCGACCTCATCGTCGGCGCGCAACGTTGCACCGCGTACGCCCTTGCCGCCGCGCTTCTGCACCCGATAAAGATCGGTGCTCGTGCGTTTGGCGTAACCGCCTCGGGTGATCGTCACCACCACCTCAGAGTCGGGGATCAGGTCCTCGTTCGAGAGATCACCGTCAGCGGCAATGATCTTGGTGCGTCGCTCGTCGCCGTACTTCTCGACGATCTCGCCCAGCTCCTCGCTGATGATCTTGCGCTGCCGCTCCGGCTTGGCGAGGATGTCGATCAGATCGGCGATGATTCGCTCGTACTCGGCCAGTTGATCGATGATCCGCTGCCGTTCCAAGGCCGCGAGCCTGCGGAGCTGCATGTCCAAGATCGCGTTCGCCTGCAGCTCGTCGATCTCCAACAGCGTGATCAAGCCCGCCCGGGCATCATCAGTGCTCGGGCTGCGTCGGATCAGGGCGATCACCTCATCCAATGCGTCCAGTGCGATGACCAAGCCGCGGTAGATATGTGCGCGCGCCTGCGCATCATCCAGACGGTGCTGCGTGCGTCGTTGGATGACCTCAATCTGGTGGGCGATCCAATAGCTGATGAACTGATCCAGCCGGAGCGTACGCGGCACATCGTCAACCAGCGCCAGCATGTTGCAGCCGAAGGTGTCCTGCAGCTGGGTGTGCTTGTAGAGGTTGTTCAAAACCACTCGCGGCTGGGCGTCGCGCTTCAGCACGATCACCAGTCGCTGTCCGGTACGCGCCGAGGAGTCGTCGCGGATGTCCGCGATGCCATTCAGCTTGCCCGTGGTGACCAGCTCGGCGACCTTGAGCGCCAAGTTGTCGGGGTTGACCATGTGTGGCAGTTCGGTAACCACGAGCGAGGTGCGTCCGGCCCGGTCCTCCTCGATGTCGACGACCGCGCGCATGATCACCGAGCCGCGGCCGGTCCGGTACGCGTCCTCGATGCCTCTGCGACCGACGATGAGCGCGCCATTGGGGAAGTCGGGGCCCTGGACGCGCTCGAGCGCCGCCTCCAGCAACTCGTCGGGCCGTGCATCTGGATGCTCCAGCGACCACTGCACCGCCGAGGCGACCTCACGCAGGTTTTGAGTGGGAATGTTGGTTGCCATGCCGACGGCGATGCCGGTTGACCCGTTGACCAGCAGATTCGGGAAGCGGCTCGGCAGGACGACCGGCTCGGACTCCTTGCCGTCGTAGTTGGGCTTGAAATCCACCGCGTTCTCGGTGATGTCGCGCACCATCTCCATGGCCAGCGGCGCCATCTTGCACTCCGTGTAGCGCATGGCGGCGGCCTTGTCGTTTCCCGCCGAGCCGAAGTTCCCCTGCCCCGAAACCAGCGGGTAGCGCATGACCCACGGCTGCGCGAGCCGGACCAGGGTGTCGTAGATCGCAGTGTCGCCATGGGGGTGGTACTGGCCCATGACCTCGCCGACGACACGGGCGCACTTGTTCCAACCCCGATCCGGCCGGTAGCCGCCGTCGTACATCCCGTAGAGGATCCGCCGGTGCACCGGCTTGAGCCCGTCACGAATATCCGGGAGCGCACGGCCCACGATCACGCTCATGGCGTAATCGAGATAGGACTTCTGGATCTCGTCTTGCAGATCCACCGGCTCCCGCCGATCAGTCATCGGCTCCTGAGGGATGTCGGTCATACATCAGCCTTTTCAGTGCGGGCGAGGGAATTGAGCGCAACGCAAGGATCTGTGGCTCTGGCTTGACGCGAGGTCGGGGGAGCCGAGGAGCGTGGCGGGTTTGGATGGGCCTGGCGGGAGCACCGAAGCGCAGCGGAGGTGCGGATGGTTTCCGGCCGCGCTCCTCGGGCCACCGTCCGAGCAGCGTCAGATGTCAAGGAAGCGCACATCCTTCGCGTTGCGCTGGATGAACGAGCGGCGTTGCTCGACGTCCTCCCCCATCAAGATCGAAAACATCTCGTCGGCCTGAGCGGCGTCGTCCAAAGTGACCTGGAGCAAGATGCGGTTGTTCGGATCCATCGTGGTGTCCCACAGTTGATCAGGGTTCATCTCGCCGAGACCCTTGTAGCGCTGGATCGCGTTCTCCTTGGGGAGCCGCTTGCCTTCCTCAGCGCCAATACGGAGAAGCGCGTCCCGCTCCGCATCGGTGTAGGCCAGTTCGTGCGGGGCATTGCTCCAGCCGATCCGAAACAGCGGCGGTTGGGCCAAAAAGACATGCCCTGCCTCGATCAACGGCCGCATGAAGCGGAACATCAGCGTAAGCAGCAGCGTACGGATGTGCGCCCCATCCACGTCGGCATCAGCCATGAGGATGATCTTGTGGTACCGGAGCTTGGCAATATCGAAGTCCTCGTGGACCCCAGTGCCGAGCGCTGAAATGATCGCTTGCACTTCGGTGTTCTGCAGGATTCGGTCAATCCGGGCCTTCTCAACGTTGAGGATCTTGCCACGGATGGGCAAGATCGCCTGGATCCGCGGATCACGACCACCCTTCGCCGACCCGCCGGCCGAGTCACCCTCGACGACAAAGACCTCGCACTCCTCGGGATCGGTCGACTGGCAATCAGCCAGCTTGCCCGGAAGCCCGCTGCGGCCCAGCAATCCTTTACGATCACGAGCCGCGTCGCGCGCCTTCCTCGCGGCGATGCGCGCGATAGCAGCCGCCTGCCCCTTGCGGATGATCATCTTCCCCTCGCCGGGGTTCTGCTCGAACCAATCGCCGAGTTGTGAGTTCACCACCTGCTGGACGAACGACCGCGCCTCGGTGTTGCCGAGCTTGGTCTTGGTCTGGCCCTCGAACTGCGGTTCGGCAAGCTTCACCGAGACGATCGCGGTGAGTCCCTCCCGAATGTCGTCCCCGGACAGCCGGTCCTCTGGCTTCTTGATCAATCCCCAGTTCTCACCCCACCTGTTGGCGGTGTTGGTGAGCGCGGCGCGGAAGCCTTCCTCATGGGTTCCGCCCTCATGGGTGTTGATCGTGTTGGCAAAGGTGTGCACCGACTCGGTGTAGGAGTTGTTCCACTGCATGGCGACCTCGAGGCTGATCCCCCGGTCGTGCCGGTCGACCTCGAACGCGATCACCGTGGAGTGCACCGGCTCCTTGCTGCCGGTCAGGTAGCGGACGTAGTCGATCAGCCCTTCGTCGTAGCGGAAGGTGTCGGCGTACGCGTTGCCGTCTTCATCCTTGTTCTCGGGGCGCTCGTCGACGATGGTGATGGTCAGGCCCTTGTTGAGGAAGGCCATCTCCCGGAACCGCGCAGCGAGGGTGTCATAGGAATAGTTCGTCGTCTCGAAGATGTCAGTACTGGGGTAGAAGGTGACAGTGGTGCCCGTCTCCTCGGTCGGCTCCAATCGTTCCAGCGGCCCGTCCGGCTCTCCAAGGGAGAAGCTCTGCGTCCACCGGTATCCGTCGCGCTTGACCTCCGCGACCAGGTGGGTTGACAACGCGTTGACCACAGATACCCCGACACCGTGCAGCCCGCCCGAGACCTTGTAGCCGCCATCGCCGAACTTGCCGCCGGCATGCAGCAGCGTGAGAGCCAAGGTGATGGCCGGGATCTTCTCCTTCGGATGCTCCTTTACCGGAATGCCGCGACCGTTGTCGATCACCTGGATCCCACCCTCCGGCAGGATGCGGACCAGGATCATGTCGCAGTATCCGGCCAGTGCCTCGTCGACCGCGTTGTCCACCACCTCGTAGACCAGGTGGTGGAGGCCGCGCTCCCCGGTCGAGCCGATGTACATGCCCGGCCGCTTCCGTACGGCCTCCAAGCCTTCGAGCACGGTAATCGACTCCGAGTCGTACGCGCCCGGCTCGATGTGGTTGTTGATGACGACATTTGCCGCCGGGTGGGGCCTGGAGTTGACGGTGCTGGCGTCGGGTTGGGTCGGGTTGACATCGTCGGGCTGGTCGAAATGCGGCACCGGCTCGGGGCTCCTGTCAGACGTGCGCCGCCTGGACCTCACCTCGTGAAACAGGTGACGCAGGCGGCACGCCAAGGTTGAAGGTTCTGAAGTTTCTCGTTAGTCACGTTGACGGATTCGATGGCCCTTTCTCAGGGGCCGTACGAGGCGCTCAACCCGCCTTTGCGACCCTGTCTAGTTTACAGCGCTGCCGTGGTGAAGAGGGCGTTCCAGCGGACCTCCGCCAGCACAAAAGTGCGCCTGGCAAGCTCTGGGTGGCCAATTTGCGGCCACGCGGACTACTCGATGAGTCCCGGTACATCCCCTCACCCGCTAAGAGCGCCGTGAGCCCCTAGCTCCTTACACTGTGCCGGTGCAGACGACCCCGCTGTATCCCATCGGGACCCCAGTCTCCATCGAAGACGGCGCCCCTCAGAATTTGCAACTGGTTTGCGTGACACGCCGCCCAAAAGGGGCTCCCCTGCGAACCAGCGTCAGACTTTCAGGGACGCCTCAGCCGTAAGTGTCGCGCGGGCCGCGGCCATCACGGACCGACCGGGGACCCTTCTTCCAGGACGGAGCGTCAGGACCAAGAACCTTGATTCGGGTAATCGTGCCGTCTCCCAGTTGCTCGTTCAACATGGCCACAAGCTGGGGTGCCAGGTAACGCAGCTGAGCGGCCCATGCGGTCGAGTCGGCGCGGACCGTCAATACCGCGTCTGCGTATCCCTCCGGAGACGAATGTGCTGCGTTAGCGGCGCCCACCAGCAGCCCCCAGCGCGCCAGCAACGTGTGCACATTGATCTCAGTTGTCCATCCCTTGCTCTCCACCAGTCGTTCGACCGCATCATAGAGCGGCTTCGGATCACGATCGTCGGCTCGAGCCCCGGACACCTGAGGTCCAACAGGCCGCGGTTGCTTGCGGCGCCGCTGTCGCCGCGCCTGAGCACCGAGCGAGCGGGCGACGGTCTGCGCTAGTTCCAGGCCGGTCGGATCATGCTCCGCCTGGTCACTGTGTGAGCTCTGGTGATCCCGCTCATCGGGCATCGGCCAATACCTCCCCGTCCCCGACCCGAAACCGCCGACCGGCCAGCAGCTCCGGAACGTCAGCGCTGACGGCGGCGGTAACCAGGACCTGCTCAGCCATCCGCACTCCGGAGGCTAGGCGCTCCCGCCTGATGGAGTCCAGCTCCGCGAACACGTCGTCGAGCACCAACACTGGCTCTACCCCATCGGCCCGCAACAGATGAAAGCTGCCAAGCCGGATGGCAAGGGCGAACGACCATGACTCACCATGACTGGCATAACCCTTGGCCGGAAGCAATCCCAAGGAAAGCGCGATGTCGTCGCGATGCGGTCCCACCAGCGAGACCCCCCGCTGGATCTCCTCGGCCCGCCGCTCAGTCATCCCAGCCGCCAGGGCAGCGCTGAGACTTGATCGGAGGGCGCCAGGCACCGGTCCGTCCGCGGCGTGCTGCGGGAAATCAAGGTCTACGGAGGCTCGGTACTCAGCAGCGGCGTCGTTGTTGGTCGGCGCAATATCGGCGTACGCCTTGCTGACATGCGGTGCCAGGTCGGCAAGAGTCGTCAGCCGCGCCTCGAGGAGCTCACCGCCCGCCTGTGCAAGATGGGTGTCCCAGACGTCGAGGGTGGCAGCCGCGTCACCCAGTGGCTGGCCATCTCGATGCCGCCCGCCAAGGGATTTAAGGAGCGTGTTGCGTTGCCGCAGCACCCGCTCGTAGTCGGCACGTACGCCGGCCAGGCGCGGCCAGCGGGCAACGATGAGGTCATCGATGAAGCGGCGCCGTTCGCTGGGATCCCCCTTGACGATCGCGACGTCCACCGGCGAAAACACCACAGTGCGAACTACCCCGATGATCTCGCGGGCATAGCGCAGCGGAGCACGGTTGAGCTTGGCTCGGTTGGCCCTCCCGGGGTTGATCTCCAGCTCCAGCGTCAGTTGGCGCGGATCGTCGAGGCCGGCTTGCACTCTGGCCCGCACCACCGCCCGCGCCGCACCGGACCGCACCAAAGGCACCTCGGAAGCCACCCGATGCGAACTCATTGTGGAGAGATACTCGATCGCCTCGACCAGGTTGGTTTTACCCTGCCCGTTCGCCCCGACGAAGGTGGTCACGCCTGATTCAAGCGCCAGGTCGACCGACTCGTACGACCGAAAATCGCTCAGCTGCAGGTGGTCGACAAACATCTCTCGAAGCCTATCTGCGGAGGAACGCCGAGACTCGCCGGAAGAGCGGTACGCGCATGCTCCGCAAATGCCACGCTAACGTGGCGGCAAGATTTCAGGCGAGGAGAACTTATGACGACCAAGAGTGATTTCACCGACGAGGAATGGGTTCGCGTGCGGCGAGCGCCGTTCGTGGCGGGGCTGGCGATCTCGATGGCCGACCCTGGCGGTCCCATCGAGCTAGCCAAAGAGACCATGGGGACAGTGAAGTCGGCGACGAATCCGCCCACCCGTGAGCAGCTGCTCGCCGAGATCGCCTTGGACATCCAGTCGATGACTCAGCAAAGACAAAACCCGCTCCGCGATTTCAAGCCGCAGGCACCTGAACAGATCCTCGATGAAGTGCGGGCGGCGACTGACATTGTGAGCTCAAAGGCGACCGCTGAGGAGACAGCAGCATTCAAGCAATGGCTCATTGTGAGCGCGCAGGCCGCTGCTGATGCCGCCAAGGAAGGGGGCTTCATGGGCTCCGGCGCGACGCAGGTCAGTGAGGGCGAGCAGAACATGCTGGAAAGACTGCGTACGACGATCGGCGCGTAGCCGACAATTTCAGAGTCGCTCGCGCAGCGCGCTAACTGCTCGGAGCGGCGTGCTTGTCCGCCTTCCGTCCGCCAGCCTCGAGCTCGGAACCAGCCGGCAGCTCCTGGTGGCCGCCGA
>JBKOUS010000168.1:0-5010 GCA_046723505.1 Actinomycetota bacterium | reverse complement strand
GTCGACGCGGGAGTCGAGCGGCCACTCGCCAGCCGAAGTTGTAGATCCCCCGTAGCAGCCGGTCACGCCAATGCGGCGGCGCGGATGCGGCCACCGGCTCAGGCCGACCGAGCATTCGCTGCCTTGGCCTGCTTGCGAACCTGGGCGATGCGCTGCAACACAGTGATCATGCTTGTCACGGCCAGGGCGGCCACGGCGACATTCAACACGTACGGAACTCCCAGCCCGGCGAGGAATGCTCCGGCGAGGATAATTACCAGCCGGTCCGCACGCGCTGCCAGTCCGCCGGTACAGACGAATCCCAGGCTTTCTGCCCGAGCCTTCACGTACGAGGTCCACTGGCCGAAGACAAGTGCGGCAAGAGCAATGCCGGCCCACAGCGTTGAATCTTGCCGGTACACGAAGTACAGCAGGATGCCACCGAAGACAGCGGCGTCGCCCAGCCGGTCCGAGGTCGAGTCCAGGAAGGCCCCCCAGTTGCTGGCCTTGCCGGTGATCTTGGCCATCAGGCCGTCGATCATGTCGGAGATGACGAAGATCGTCACCACGAGTACGCCTTGCCACAGCCAGCCTTGGGGAAAGCAGATCAGGGCGCCGAACACCACTCCGAGCGTGCCGGCAATCGTGACGACGTCAGGTGAGACTCCTAACCTGACCAGTAGCCGGGCGATCGGCCCGAGAACGGTCGCCGACATGCCCCGGAAGCGCTCTAACATCAGCTGTCGCCTGCGGCGTAGGAGTCCCAACTGGTGCGCACGACTTCCCAGGTCTGGTCCAGTAACTGCGGCAGCGCCTTCGTCTGACCTACCACGGGAAGGAAGTTCGCATCACCCGCCCAGCGCGGCACCACGTGCTGGTGCAGGTGCGCGGCGATTCCAGCGCCCGCGACCGCACCCTGGTTGATCCCGAGGTTGAAACCGTCCGGCGCGCTCGCGACCCGCAGTACGCGCATTGCGTCCTGGGTCAACGCGCCGAGGGCGAGGAGCTCATCGCGGTCTAGTTCAGTGAGGTCGGCAACGTGGCGGTATGGGCAGATAAGCAAGTGGCCGGGCGAATAGGGATAAAGGTTGAGCACGGCGTAGGCGAGATCGCTCCGGTGCACGACTAGTCCTACCCGGTCCTCACGCGACTGCACGGCACAGAAGGGACATTCGTGTTCGTCAGGACTGGCCGGTTTGTTCTCACCCTTGATGTAGACCATCCGGTGCGGCGTCCACAGCCGCTGGAATCCGTCGGGAGTGCCTGGATGAGCGGCCGAGTCCTCCGGCTCTCCCATTACCTACCTTCTCCCCCGACTTGTCAGAACTGAGTTGACCTCTAGCTCAACCTGATTCTGACAAGTCGGTAGTTCACACTTGGCGGCGCGCCTCGATGTCGCCCGTGATCTCGCTGATCGCCGCGTCGATGGGGATCCCGTTCTTCTGCCGTCGGTCGCGGTAGCGGAACGATACGGCGTTGACGGCAGCGTCTTCGGCGCCGGCAATCAAGATGTACGGGACCTTGATCCGCTCTGCGTTGCGGATCTTCTTCTGCATCCGGTCGTCGGAGGTGTCCACTTCGACCCGGACCCCCACTGCCCTGAGCAGCTCGGCCACCCTGAGGAGGTAGTCGTTGTGCTCACTCGCCACAGGGATCGCGATGACTTGAACCGGCGCTAGCCAGGGCGGGAAGGCCCCTGCGTAGTGCTCGACCAACACACCGATGAACCGTTCCACCGAGCCGAATAGGGCGCGGTGGATCATGACTGGCCGCTGTCGACTGCCGTCCGCGGCAGTGATCTCGAGGTCGAACCGGTCCGGCAACATCAGGTCAACTTGGATGGTCGACATCTGCCAGGTACGACCGATGGCGTCGTGGGCTTGAACCGAGATCTTTGGTGCGTAGAAGGCAGCGCCCCCCGGGTCCAGGACCAGGTCCAGACCTGAGGTCTCCGCCGCCTGGCGCAGCGCGTCAGTCGCCCTATCCCAGTCCTCATCGGAGCCGATCGACTTCTCGGGGTCCCGGGTAGACAGCTCGAGGTAGAAGTCGGTCAACCCGTAGTCGGTGAGCAGATCGAGCACGAACTGCAAAAGAGAGATCAGCTCAGCCTGCATCTGGTCGGTCGTGCAGTAGATGTGGGCGTCGTCCTGGGTCATGCCTCGGACCCGAGTCAGGCCATGCACCACGCCTGACAACTCATACCGGTAGACGCTGCCGAACTCGAATAATCGCAGCGGCAGCTCCCGATACGACCGCCCCCGGGACCTGAAGATCAGGCAATGCATCGGGCAGTTCATCGGCTTCAGGTAGTAGTCCTGGCCCAGCCGCTTCAGGCTGCCATCCGCGTGCCGCTCCTCGTCGATGTGCATCGGTGGGTACATCAAGTCGCTGTAGAAGCCGAGGTGCCCGGAGATTTTGAATAGCTCGGCTTTGCTGATGTGGGGAGTGTTCACAAACTCGTAGCCGGCTTCGATGTGGCGCTGCCGCGAGTAGTCCTCCATGATCTTCCGCAAGAGCCCGCCCTTCGGGTGGAAGACCGCGAGGCCGGAGCCGATCTCGTCCGGAAACGAGAACAGGTCGAATTCCGCGCCCAGCTTGCGGTGGTCCCGCTTGGCGGCTTCTTCGAGCCGGGTCTGGTGGGCCTTCAGCGCCTCGCGGCTTGGCCAGGCGGTGCCGTAGAGACGCTGCAGCTGGGCCTTGCGCTGGTCGCCGCGCCAGTAAGCGGCGGAGTTCCTCGTCAGGGCGAAGGCGGGAATGTAGCCGGTATGGGGCACGTGGGGACCACGGCACAAGTCCTTCCACGCAACTGAGTCGTCGCGGCGGAGGTTGTCGTAGATGGTGAGTTCGCCGGCGCTTACCTCCACGCCAGCCGCATCACCCGACCCGTCCGTCTGTACCGATGCTTCGGCGCCGGCAGTAGCTTTGTCGGCAATAAGTTCGAGCTTGTACGGCTCCGAGCCGAGCTCGGCGCGCGCCTCCTCGTCTGAGACTTGCCGGCGTCGGAAGCGCTGGCGCTCCTTAACGATCTTGGTCATCGCCTTTTCGAGTTCGCGAAGATCATCAGGGGTGAATGGAGACGCCACGTCGAAGTCGTAGTAGAACCCGTCGGTGATAGGCGGGCCGATCCCCAGCTTGGCGTCGGGGTGCAAAGACTGGACGGCTTGAGCGGCAACATGAGCCGTGGAATGCCGCAGGATATTGAGCCCATCTGTGCTGTCCATCGCGACAGGCTCGACAACCGCCCCTTTCGGCAGCGTGCGATGCAGATCCCACAATTCGCCGTTGACCCTGGCGGCAACGATTGTGCGGTCCTTACCGAAGAGATCGAGTCCTGTAGTAGTCGTGTCCGTCACTCGCTGCTGGCTGACGCCACCTGCTGCGATGGTGATGGACATGCTGGACACGACTGGTTCCCTTCCTGTGCGCTCGCTCTACCCGAGACCCCGGGTAAGCCTAGACCTGGCACCTGGAAACGCTCGACGGGTTTGCCCGACCGGTCCGGACGAGTGGGTGGATTGGCCTGTGAGCTGCAGGCGGTCTTGAGATATGGTGGGCGTCGCTCGAGCGGGCGATTGGCGCAGTGGTAGCGCGCTTCGTTCACACCGAAGAGGTCACTGGTTCGAACCCAGTATCGCCCACCCCCGCTAAAGCGCTCCTGACTAGGCAGAACACAAGAGGGACTGACCAATGCCTTGAAACACGCCGGGCATGCCCAGGTCAACGTCGTGCTTCACTATCGGCCCAGCAATCTCGAGATCGAGATCGTCGACGACGGCCGCGCAGCACAACGTGGAAGCGGCGGCCGGCACGGACTCCCCGGGCTCCGGGAACGCGTGACAGTCTTCGGCGGCCGCTTCGAGGCAGGTAGCCAGCCAGAAGGCGGCGTCGACCGGTACGCGGGCCAAAGTGCTCATGCTGACCACATACGGGCTCGACGAATATGTCTACGCCGCGCTGCGCGCCGGCGCGGCCGGATTCATGCTCAAGACGGAACCGCCGGCGCGGCTGTGCGAGGCGGTGCATGTGGTCGCCGCCGGTGATGCGTTGCTCGGCGCGGAGACAACACGCTTGCTGATCGAGCGATACCTGTCTGAACCGCCAGCCGGTATGCAATCGGCGTCGCGCCTGGACGAGCTCACCTCCCGAGAGCAGGAAGTGCTCCTCGAGTTGGCGCACGGCCGCACCAACGAGGAAATCGGAAGGGTGCTGTTCATCGGACCGGGGACGGTGAAGACCCACGTCACCCACATCCTCACCAAACTTGGCCTACGCGACCGGGTACAAGCTGTCGTATTCGCCTATGAGACCGGGCTAGTCCGCCGCGGCGCCGCTGATCGGTGATTAGTGCTGAAGCGCCAGAGCCTGACAACTCACACCTGAGCGCACAGAAAGACAGGATCACAAGACCACCCGCCCATGGGCGCCGGATTGAGTAATAACGGGAGCGTCAACCGGTATGCCGGTGCTCGACCAACGTATAGCTGCTGGGGCAGGCCCCTTGGTCCGATGGTGCCGAGCCTTCAGGGCCGAACCGAACCGAACCCCACGTAGCCACGTGCCTCCGACCTCGCAGCATGTCAGTCCATCACGACGTCGCGCACGGAGCGGGCCAGGGTATGAACTCGCGGCCCCAGGGATGGATTGGGCTTTCGGAGGAGTCGGCGGAGCAATCCCCGGACTGCCCCGGAACGACCGCACCGAGCGGAGGCTGTACATGCTAGGTGCCACATCAGATGTTCAGCTGGTGGCGAACCGCCGCAGTGACAAGGCCCTCTAGAACGCGGGCTACTGACGGGCTCATAACGGCCGCTCCGGCCCGGCGTCCGATCACTGACCAAGCTTGGCGCCCGTCCTTCTCGGTCAGCAATGTCGGCACGGCGAGCGACGACGGTGAGCAGCCAACGGCCTGCGAGGCTCCGCGAGAGCCGGCGTGCACCCGGACGGATGCTTGGTCGAGACCTAGATCAATTGGCTCGGCCCTGCAGGGGCCAGGTTCGCGAACGGCAGGCGGTTCGAGGCGTGCGGGGCAAA
>JBKOUS010000210.1:0-14180 GCA_046723505.1 Actinomycetota bacterium | reverse complement strand
CGCACCCACCGAGCTCGACCGGGTCAGCCCGACCAGCTCATCCCGATCGATCTGCCGTAGCAGCAACGGTTCAGCGGTCGCTCCAGTCACACCTCAGTATCCCACGGATACGTAAAGTTAATTACTTAACGCGCCACTAGTCCGCGAACAGCGATGTCACTGTCCGCAGCAGCGGGTACCACCAAGATGCCGGGCGTGCTTTTCCGAGCCCGCTTGTTCAAGGAAGTTTTGAGCCTTTCTAGCATCACTCTCCCTTCTGAGGCTTGGGTTGCCGCTGACACTGGAAGCTGCAACGGGTGCATTCAGAGCCCGCGATGCTAGCACGAGTTAACTGCTCCTTGCCTACCATGTTCTGCTCCCGCCGCTCGGAGGTAGGAGGCCCTGAGGGCGCGAGGCCGAGGGCTGATCCGCCCAGGGATCCAGCTGCTAGTTGGCCCGTGTAGGCGCGTCGTCTACACCGGCCGGTCGTCCACAGTCAGCCTTCTTCTCTTGCGCTTCCACGGCGATCCACTTCGCTTCTGTGCAGGCCGGTGTCCGTGTACCCGCATGCGTCGCACCAGGGCGGTTTCTGTCACGGTGCTGCACATAGCGATGCTCCCCGGGGCACTGGTCACGGAGCCTCGCCTGCAGCCTGGCCAGCCGACGCCGCACCTCCAGGATTCGATCCTCAAGGGGCAGCCTGAACCATTTGGCGCGCTCCTCGTCGTCAGCCGCAGTGAGCCGATCTGAGGCGTCGGACCCTCTCCCGGCTGGTGAGTATGGCTCGGGGGTGGTCAGTTCGTCAGGGAGGCGTATAGCGACGGTCAGCGGTGAGCCGTCTGGAATGGCACGGCTGGAATTCCAGCGATGTAATGCCGCGGGGGCTCAGAGACACTCAACGCGGCCCGCCATACGGACCGGCGTCGGGGTTCCATCGTTTTCCCAAGGTCGTCTGGGGCGGCGTTTCGTCGTCGGTCTGCGGCGTGGAGTCCTGCGGCGGAGCAGGGGTCTGGGCTTGCCGCGGTGCAGAGAAGGGCTCAGACACCGCCGGACCCAGTCTTTCGTGGAGGAGATCCGCGATGTCGGACAGCTCCACGTTCAGATCCGCCTCGATCAGCCGCTGATGCAGCGACATTGCGCCCTTCGGCTCGCGGTCCGGCAGCTCCGGCAGGTCTTCCGCGTCGACAGCGCTGGTGGCCATCCGCTCGATCCGCACCGCCACGTCCAACAACCGGGTCGCGTCGGCCGTGCTCATCCTGGCGACCTTCTCGGCGTCCAGACCGTTGAGCCACTGCACCGCCTTCGCCTGCGCCACCGAGCCGATCTGCCGGTGCCGGGCATTCATCTTCCGGCGATAGCGAACCTGCTCCTCCAGGTCGACCCGCGACATCTACACGTCGTACTCGTGAGCCCGCATCGACCACGTCCATTGCGAGGACCAGTTGAGAGCTGAGGCGCCATGGTCCCGGACCTTGCGCTTGTCGGAGTCCAGCCACTCTTTGAAGGCTGCGTAGGCGCGTTCGCCTTCGCCTGCTTGGCGCTCCCAAGGGGGTCTGTCAGCAGATAGAACCTCCGCCACACGACGCGCAGAGGTGTCGCCGTTGCCGCTCATAGATCATGTCCGATCGATTTCTCTCATCTGCCGACTGTCCGGACGCCGGTGTCGTCGATGAGCTGCTGGATGTCGCCCCAGAGCATGCCGGTGCCGCGGGGCCGGGCGTCCCGGTTGCCTGCCAGGTCCAAGACGCCGATCGGGTCGCTGCTGGTTGCCACGAGACGGACGAACGCCTCAACGGTCAGGGGCGAGTCGTGGAATTCGAGGCGACCTTCAGGGCTGACAGCGTTGGCGGCGGTGCGGCAGGTGTTTACCGCGGCGAGCAGTTCCCCGACCTCACGCATGGTCGCCATCAGCTGCTCCACGGCAGGCCGGGCCGCGTCGAGGAGTTCCGCCGCCCGGCCGCGGGCCTCCTCCAAAACATCCCCGTACGCTCCGGCGACCGCCTGCAGACGTTCCTCGGTGAGGCGGTGCTCCTCCTGGATGAACAGGTGGCGCTGCTCGACATCGGCCAGTTCAGGGAGTTGCCTGACGAGCGGAGGTGGCATCGGGCCGATACCTCGCAGCAGATGATCGTTCAGCGCCGTGTCGTATACGGCTTGCGCTGCCTGATCCTGCTCGGCGATCACCGCGACCCGGGTCTCGAAGTCGCTGCGCCGCTTCTCCAGATCCGCGAGCTTGGCGTCAGCCGCCTTCACCAGCGGGTGCTCGTCGGCCAGGTTTGTCGTCATGGTCACTTCACCAAGATTTGGGCGGTGATGTCGGCGGATCCGCCGCGGATCGCCCAGACGACATCCCCCGCGTCGATGTTGCCTATGTCCAACGTCTGTCCCGCGTCTACGCCGAACCCATTGGCGGCGGTCACGCCAGATCCGGCGAGGACCAGCTTGTCGGTGGCGTGAGTGTTCTTCACGAGCACCTTCTGCCCGGCGGCAACGACGGCTCCGGCGCCGACGAGACGGGTTGCGGTGCTGCTTACCGTGACTGCTGCGGAGATCATTTCTTCGCCTTCCGTTGTGTGACCTTGAGCGCGCGTTCTCGTTGCTCCGGCGTGCCCTGCATCGCGTAGAACTGGGCCTCGCCTATCTCGAAGCCGGTGAGTGATGCCGACCGCTCCAAAGCCTCAAGCCCCGCGAGCTGCTTCGCGTCCAGGCCCGGGCCGGACCGCAGATATGTAACGTCCATGATTTTCCTTCGGTGTTGGTAGGGAGCGGCGCAGGCCGACGAGTAGAAGGAGCAACTCGCGAGTGCGGCATTCGATCCCCGGGCTGCCTGAATGTCGGACAGCCGGAGTGACGTTAACATCGCCCCCAAATCTCACGGCGACCCGCCCGCGAGGATCGCGCCGATCTCGGCGAGCTGTTCACCGGTCAACGCAGGCGGTTCGGACACGGCACGACGCACCTGCTCGGCGAGTCGCTCCTTCTTGAAAGCTTGCCGCGCCTCGATCAGCTCCGGGTCGTCGGCAGGCCGGGAACGGGTGAGAGCAGCAACACGGGCCCTGTCAGACCGCCAGCCCACAGCCTTCCCCTCTCGGCTCGGCGCTCAAACTTGCGATTTCACAACGCTAACCGGCTGAGCTGCTCAGCCACCGCCGAGACGCGTGGTCGCGTATCACCGCTCAGGGCATCCCGCGGGTGTGGAGCCTGGCAGACGCAGGGCCGTCGAGCACAACCTCGATGCGTGGTGATGGTTCAGGCGGGCATGCCGCGACCCGCTTTTCGCTCTCGCCCGGGCACGGCGGGTCCTGCGGTGCGCGCGTGGTCTCTCACCAGGGCGGGGCCTGCCAGCAGGTGATCCCGGAGCTTCGGATGGAGTCGCGCGGTGGTCTGCCTTCCTTGTGGCCGGTTCACTCCATTTCGGGTCTCGACACCGCGTGGCAGGTGCAATGATGTTTTCGGCTCGGGGCACGCCGCCCCGCCGCGACAGCTTGGGGGAAATCATGCGCACGAAGATTCAACGACTGGTGCTATTGGTCATGTTAGTGGGCGGCTTGTTGGCCGCACTTTCGGCTCCAGCGAACGCAGCCACCAACCAGATCTCTGGGGTTGCGGTCCTTGACACGACAGGTGCCTGCCCACCCCCTCCGGCCGGGTATGAGGACTTCACTGACTTCACTCAGGTGATGACGGGGAGTCTGGACGGCTGCTGGTACACGAATATCGAGACGACCAAAGACAACGGTGCGCCGAGCGGTGTGTACATAGAGAGCGGTAAAGAGATCTTCGTTGGCAGCCTGAATGGCGGGCCGGTCGGTACGTTCTCCACAACGTACAAGTTCGAGTCCAAGTGGGATCCGGACGTGTCGACCGGCTCAGAGGTCCACGGACGTTGCCAGCACCCAATCGTTGAGGGCAGCGGCACCGGCGGCTTTGACGGTGCCACCGGCCGAGCCGACTTCAAGGACGAAGTCACAACCGGAGAGTTCTTCTACCGGGGCCACATCAAGCTCGGGTAGCCGCGTCTTCCAGCCCAAGTGCTGCCAGGCCCTGAAGCGAAGTTGGGGCCGCGTGCTCCGGCAGGAAACGCGGCCCAACCCGGCGGCAAGATTACGCTGCCGGCGCGTTCACGATCCACGCGATGTCAACCTGGCTGGCCGAAGCATTGACGCCCCCACCGCCTCGACGGCGGCGACGTAGTCGGCCTCCGCCCGCTTATGGTCCCGGAGCGCCCGAGCGGCTTCCGTAACGGAGGTGTTGCGACAGTAAAGCGCGGGAGGGGGTTTGGTGCATGTGAGCGCGGGCAATCGATCGATTGCTTCACCGATTCAGCAACGTTTCGTCGGTTCTGGGTCGGGTAACCGAGATGCATGTCGGGGGCTGCCAGCGTCGGGAATCGCGCACCGGCGCACGGAAACCGGCAGGCGCAGGGCCGCCAGCCTCAGCGAGCGGAGCGAGAAACGGACACGGCGCGAGGCGTTCTTTCCTGTTCGAGAGACAACGACGGCGTCGGAATCTACGCGCGATGCGCGAGCAGCCCCAAAAATGGGATAAGGCTTCACGTCCGTGAAAATTGCGGCCAGCCGCACAGGGGATATCCGCCGTGCGCATCCTGATGTGGGACGTGCACGGCGGCTACGCGGACTCTTTGGTCGCCGGTACGCATGAATATCTGTTTCCGCCGCCAGACTCATCCAGACGCGGGGGGCTCGCGCGGTACGGCGACGCACCACCCAGCAACGCCCACCAGGTCACGGCAGAAGAGCTGCGGGACCGGCCGCCGGATGTCGTGTTGCTGCAACGCCTCGAGGAGATCGAACTCTGTGCCGAGCTCACGGGCCTTCGGCCGGGACGTGACCTGCCGGCGATCTTCCTGGAGCACAACACTCCCAAGACCGACGTTCCCTCCACCCGGCATCCACTCGCCGACGCGACCGAAATGCTCCTGGTCCATGTGACCCATTTCAACGAACTCTTCTGGGACTGCGGCGGCACGCGTACCCGAGTCATCGAGCACGGAGTGGCCGACCCCGGCCTGCGCTACACCGGTCGCCTGGCCCGACTGGCATTCGTCGTGAACGAGCCGGTACGCCGCTGGCGCGTCACCGGGACCGATCTGCTGGGCCGCTTCACCGACTTTGATGTGGACGCCTTCGGCATCGATGCCGACAGGCTGCCCGAAGCATTGCGTCCCGCTCACGCGCGAGTGAACTTCGCAGGAAATCTCAGCCCCAACATGCTCTACGACGCCGTAGCCGAGCGCCGGGTCTATCTCCACCTGAACCGCTGGACCTCACTCGGCCTGTCACTGATCCAAGCGATGATGCTCGGATTGCCGGTCGTCGTACTCGACACCACGGAGGCCTCGCGAGCAGTGCCGCGGGCAGCCGGTGCCCGTTCGTCCGACATCACCGAGCTGGTCAGCGCCACCAGAGTCCTGCTGGCCGACCGCGATGAGGCGCTACATCGCGGTCTGATCGCGCGTCGCGCCGCACTCGACCGCTATGGCCTGCCGCGCTTCCTGCATGAGTGGGATCTGGCTTTCAAAGAAGCGTCGGAAATCGCCGTCCGCGTTCCGTAGGCTTTGGCGCGAGTCTGGCTCTCGCCGCCGGGGGTTTGAATGCGCCATTGGCATAGTGCCCCGACCTGGGACGGCTGAAGAAACCTCCTTTGGAAACTGACTGAATGGCCCCACGCCAGTGCTGGGGCGGCGTACCGTCAGGAATCATCCGCGGTTGCAGCGGTTCCCTGCACGAGGCCGGCGTGATTGCTCGTACGAGCGTTGGGTAAGGGTTTCTAGTGGTGGAGGTTGAGTCCCTCCTCCGAAGGAGGTTTTGATGAGTAACGCAGTTAATACTCCCAATGCTGACCGAAACAACAACTTTGATGATGCCCCGGTCACCCGCACTGACCCTGCCGTAACCGACAACACCACAACTGTGGATCGGCGCGAAGTGGTGGGTCGTGAGAAGGACGCCTTCGGCGGAATCAAGTTTGGCAGCTGCTTCTTCGGATGGCTCACCGCCTCTGGAACCGCGGTACTCCTCGTGGCGCTGGTTACCGGTGTCGGCGCAGCGCTGGGGCTGAGCCAGAACGTGGATGTCACCAACCCAACAACCGCGCAGACCGAGTCGATCGGGTTCGTCGGCGGCATCATCTTGCTCGCGATCATCTTTGTGTCCTACCTCGCGGGCGGCTACGTTGCTGGTCGGATGGCCCGGTTCAACGGGCTCAAGCAGGGCTTGGGTGTGTGGTTGTGGGCCGTGATCATGGCGATTCTGATTGCTGCTGCCGGTTGGCTGGCTGGCGCACGCTTCGATGTTTTTGCTCAGATGAATAGCTTCCCGCGCCTTCCCCTGAACGAGGGCGCGCTCACCACTGCCGGTCTCATTGCAGCAATCGGCGTCGTTGCCGCAAGCCTTATCGGCGCGCTGCTCGGTGGGCTGGCTGGGATGCGCTATCACCGCCGGGTGGACATGGCCGGCCTCGGCCGGTGACGGGAAGTCACGACTTGTCAGCTTCTCAGCGCCGCGAGCAACTCCAATAAGGGTCACAAACGACATCAATCACCGGCGATTGGATGTCGTTTGTGACTAGTTTCGTCGATGAGCAGGCCGAGGCTCAGGCTCCCCAGACGGGCCTCGGCCGCCGCCAGCACCTCATCACTTCCGATGTCGAGCAGGGCTGGGTCGGCCGACCGGCCATGCGGGTTTCCGGTGACTCCACGCCAAATCACTGTTGCTGGGCTCATGGCCGGAGGACCCCAACGCTCAGGGGAGGTCGGGCCGAACAAGATGACCGATGGAGTCGCGTACGCGCTGGCCAGGTGAGCAATTCCGGTATCTCCGCTGACGACGAGGCGAGCACCAGCCACCAGCGCAGCCAATCCGCCAAGATCGAGAGTGCCGGCCACAACACACTGTGGGCTGAGGCCGGCGGACTGGGCGACAGCGAGGCAACGCCGGCGTTCCGAGGCAGATCCGGTGATGCACACTGACTGCCCGGCGAGGGCCAAACCTCGGGCGACAGCGCCGAAACGGTTGACGGGCCAGCGGCGGGCCTCTGCCTTGGCGCCGGGATGGACGACTACCGCGTCAGGAATCGCTGGCGCCTGGTCAGGCTTGCCCAGCTGCAGTGCGCGCGGATCCGCCGGGATTCCTTCCAACGTGAGCAGCCGAGTCCAGCGCTCAACCTCGTGCATCTCTTCACGCCAATCTGGCCCAACAATGCTGGGATACCTCGGATGCGCGTGGGTCACCAGGCGCCGCGCGCCGGTCGCGAGCAGGTCCCCGATGCTCTCAGGGCCTGCGCCATGCAGGTTCACCGCGAGGTCCGGCGGCGGCGCACTCGTGGATAGTTCACCGAGCCCGTTAACCGGCAGCAGCCGGTCGATCGCTCCGGTCAGCGCGGCCAGCGGCTCAAGGGCGGCAGGGGCGGCGAGGGTGATCGTCGCCTCGCGAAACGCCTGCCGCACGCCACGGTACGCGGGCACCGCAGTCAGGAAATCCCCGAGCCCCAACGCCCGGAGGATCAGCACATTTACGGCCACGAGCCTTCGGTGGAGCTGCAGATGACGAGCTCACGCAACTCGCAGCCGGGCGGCTGGCTGAGGGCAAAGACGACCGCCGCGGCGACATCTTCCGGAGCATTGAGTAACGCATCGGGCGGCGGCTTGTACTGCTCAGTCCGGCTGTCGAAGAAGTGGGTATGCATGCCGCCCGGAATCAGCAGGGTGACGCCGACGTCGCCCGCCGTTTCGGCGGCCAGGGCTCGGGTGAAACCGACGACCCCGAACTTCGATGCGCAGTATGCAGTGGCGTCGCTGACTGCCTTGATTCCAAGCGTGGATGCACACGTCACTACCCGGCCGTGGCTGCGGCGCAGGTAAGGCAACGCCGCCCGCACAACTGCGGCGGTCCCCAGCAGGTTCACTCGGATGACGCGCTCCCAGTCCTCAGCAGAAACCTGGTCGAGCGGACCGCAAGCATCGACGCCGGCAGCGGTGAACACACCGTCGAGCCGTCCCCCCGCCGCTCTCACGACGGCCTCCACGGCAGCGCTGGCAGCAGCCGTGTCGGCAAGGTCGACCTGCTGATACGTCATGGATTCGGTCGGTTCCATTCGATCGAGGACGAGTGGAGTTCCGCCCGCAGCCTGTACGGCCGCGGCGGTCGCAGCGCCGAGGCCGGAAGAACCACCGGTGATCAAGATGGTGCCGAGAGTGGTGGGCGAGACGCCGTAGCGGCGGTTAAAGGTTGTCTGGGTGGTGGTGGCAGTCATGAAACCTCCTCAGAGATGTCAGTGTCGGCGAAGTGCCCGTTGGTTCGGGCGGAATGGACCAGGCTGGTTGTCGAGTAGCCAGGCACCACAGGCAGGAGCACGACGCTGCCGCCATGCCGCTCAACTACGTCAGCCTCGGGCAAGATGCGGTTGGCGTAGTCTTCGCCTTTGACCCAGACATCGGGCCGGAGTCGGGCCAGGAGGGAGGCAGGCGTCTTTTCGTCGAAAATGACCACACCGTCAACGGCGGCCAATGCATTCAGCACCCGGGCGCGGTCTTCCTGCGGTACCAGTGGGCGGTCAGGACCCTTTGCTCGGCGTACCGAGGCATCCGAGTTGAGGCACACCACGAGCGCATCGCCCAGTGCTCGCGCCTGATTGAGCAGGCTAATGTGCCCGCGGTGCAACAGGTCAAAGCAGCCGCCGGTTGCCACCAGGCGCCCGCCAGCACGACGTACCCGATCAGCAACCTCAAATGCATCTCTGGCACTCACCGGGTCCGCCATCGGGAAGGACAGGTCGCCTGTTTCCAAGCCGGAGACAGTCGAGACCCCGGCCGCTCCACCCTCCAGAACGAACTGAGTTGCCGAGGTCACCGCAGCCCGCACTGCCGCTGGGGTATCAGCTCCCTGGAGCAGCGCCGCTGTGGCCGCTACGGCGAATTGATCACCCGCTCCGCACGTGTCGATGCGGCCGTGTCCCTTTTTGGGCAGTTCCAGCACGGGCATGCGTGTGGTACGCAGCGGTTCAGTCTCGGTGAGGACAGCTCCGCGCCGCCCAACCGTGACGGCGACCGCCCGTGCCTGCCAACTTGCACAGAGCCGCCGACCTTGCTCCGCAGGGTGGTCGGCACCACTCGACAAGCCTGCCTCCTCCGCACTTGGTGTGACGAGCGTGCAGCCGGGCACCGGGGCCGAGCCGCGGGGATGAGGATCCCAGACCACCGGAACTGCATTGGTCTCGGCGAGCAGAGCCTGCCGGATCGCCGGCAGCTCGGCCAGCCCGCGGCCGTAGTCGGAGACCAGGATGGCGCCGGCCGAGGTAAGCGCACGCCCGGCTCCGGCGGGCAGGGCGGTATGACGCGCGCGTCCGGCACCGGAGTCGAGCCGAAGCATCGGCACCTCACGTGCCGCTATCCGGCACTTGCAGACCGTGCGGCCGTCCAGTGGCAGTGCGCGTACCTCGACATGATCAACTAGCAGGTTCAGCAACGAGTCGCCGAGGTCGTCGCCGCCAATCGCGGTGACCAGGATCACGTCCCGACCCGAACGGGCGGCCAGCAGGGCCGCAAGTCCGGCACCGCCCGGCCGTCGCCGCTGGCGAGTGACATCCACTACCGGCACCGGCGCCTCGGGACTGAGCCGACTGGCCTCCCCCTCGATATCGACGTCGAGCAGGGAGTCACCGACGATGACCAAAGGACCGCGGCGCGCTGCCGATGTCATGCGGAGACCTGCAGTGCCTCGTCGAGGGCGATGCACAAGGCGTGTACCACGCAGAGGTGGATCTCCTGGACGGTGGCCACGGTAGGCGCGTCGACCGCTATTGCGGAGTCGGACAGTGCGGCGAGGGGATTGGGTGCAGGCCCAGTCAGTGCCCAGACGTTGACACCTAAATCGAGCCCGGCCTTAGCGGCGGCAATGATATTCGGGCTGGTGCCGCTGGTGGAAAGCGCGACCAGGACATCACCGCGTCGGCCGTACGCCCGCACCTGCCGAGCGAACAACTCCTCGGCGCCGTAGTCGTTGACGATGGCGGTGACGGCGGATGAATCAGCGCTCAGTGCGATCGCCGGCAGCGATCGGCGCTCGTGACGGAAGCGACCCAGCAACTCGCCGGTCAGGTGCTGGGCTTCAGCGGCGCTGCCGCCGTTGCCACATGCGAGCAGTTTTCCTCCGGCCGCAAAGACAGCCGCGAGGCGCTGACCCCACTCGTGTACCACGGGCGCGGCCAGTGCTGCTTCCCGGGCAGCGATGGCCAATGCATCGAGGTGCCGGCTGACCAGCTCCCCCTCGCCCTGGCTCACAGCCATGGCACTCCTTTCGTCATGCGCCCTGAGCTTGTCGAAGGGCGCCTCGTCTGCGGGCATCGGTTTCACCCTGCGTCCGTAGCTCGGCAACAGCCGCAACCACCTCAGACGGACGGATCGAAGTCAGGCAGGGATGGCCAGACACCGTGCACGTACGCATCCGGGTGTCACGGCACGCAGCCTGCTGGTCGCCAAGCACGACTCGGGGGACTCCGTACGGGGCCCACTGCTGAGCGGACACCACCGGTGCGAACAGCGAGACCACCGGTGTGCCCACGGCCGCGGCGAGATGGGCAGGGCCGGTATTCGGCACGACCACCGCATCCGCTCCACCGAGAACCGCGGCTAGCTCGCGGAGGGAAAGCTGCCCTCCGAGGTCGCATGCCTGTCCGCTTGCCACAAAGCCGGTCAACGTGGCCTCGTCTGCTGATCCGGTGACGACCACTCGTCCGCCGGCCGCTGCCAGCGCCGCCACAATGGCCTGGCTCTGCACTGCCGTGGGACGCCTGGCCGGCACGGCCGCGCCGGGGTGAACCACCACGTACGGTTCCGTGCCGACGCGACCGGCGACATCGGGCAGCGGACCACGTACGGCGAGCCGGGCACCTTGTTCATCTGCAGGAAAGCCGGCGGCGGTGGCCAGCGAGAGGCCACGTTCGGACTCCGGCAGGTCGGGCGGTACCCGGTGCCGCAGATCAAGCAGCGAGCCCGGGTAGTCCTCGCAGATCGCGCCGATCCACGGGACTTCGGCCATCCGCAACAGTAAAGCCAGCGGCAGCGGGGACTGGTGATAAGAGGTCAGCACCAGTGCTGCGTCGAAATGCCTCGCCTCCACGGCGCTCAGCAGGTCGGCCACGGCGTAGGCACGCACCGGCGGAGGATCGAAGAGTACCCACGGTGCGTCGTACTCGATCACGTCATTGACACCCGGCAGCAACTCAGCCGCCTCATCCAGTCCGGTGCGGACCAGCATGGTCACCCGAGCGTCGGCGGCCGCGGCGCGGACTGCCGGTCCGGCCAGCAGCACGTCGCCAAGACTGTCCAAGCGGGCGACCAGAACGCGTCGGGAACCGCCACTGTTTGGGCGGCTCATCGTGATCTCCCGACGTGGCGTCGAACCGCTGACCGCAGAGTGGGTGCGACGGCGGCAACGAGGTGAGCACGGTCGATCTCGTCGATCTTGGTGTTGGGTCCGGGCACCAGCACCGCTCGGGCACCAGCTGCCAACGCGGCGTCGACGTCGCTGCCGATGTCGCCGATCATGAGGCACTCGTGGGGGGCAAGGCCCAGCTCGCGGGCGGCCGAAGTCACCAATCCCGGCTCCGGCTTGCGGCAGCTGCACCGAGCGTCTGGAGCGTGTGGGCAGACCTGCCAGGTGTCGAACGGGCCGAGCAGTGAATCCACACGGGCGTTCACCCGCTCCAGCTCGTCTACGGCGATCAATCCGCGGGCGACGCCGGACTGGTTGCTCACCACTCCAACCGCGACGCCCCGGCGACGCAGCTGGTTGAGCGTACGACGAGCGCCCGGCATAGGTCGGACACGCTGCGGATCGGCCAGATAAGGAACATCCTCAATCAGCGTCCCGTCCCGATCGAAGAGCACGGCTCGAGGTGTGCTGGACGCAGCTCCGCGATCCCCCTGCCCCGCAAGCCTGGCTCGGAACTCCCCACGCAGGCGATGCGCGACCGCGAGGGGCGGTATCAAGGCACTCGTCAGCAACCCGATGCTGATCTCTCGTGCAGTCCGAGGCCCAGAGCGGATCCGGCCCACGGCGAACTCCGCTGTCAGCCCCATCCACACCGTGCCAGCCGCCGCCGCAAGGCGGGCCAACTGGCCACCGGAATGAGGCCCTGAAGTCCGGCCCGAGGCCGCGGCCGCAAGGGCTGTCACCGCCGCGGCAGTGGCCATCACGTGACGGCCCGTTCGTCCTGGTGAAGTCCCAATCAGCGAACGCCAGCGTCGCCCGTATTTGGCACGCAGCAAGGCGTTGTCGGCATTTCCTGCCTGGTCCCTCAGGCTGCTGCGCCAACTGGTCGAAGAGGCGAGCGGGTGGGTCGTGACCCGCTCGCCCCACACAATGGCGTACCCAAGCCGCACGGTACGCAAAGCCAGGTCGGCATCCTCCCGGAATGCCCGCGGGAAACGCTCATCGAATCCGCCGGTGGCCAGCAGAGCAGACCGTCGGTAGGCCATGTCGGCGGTGATCCACGAGGCTCCGCTGAGATTCATGGTCCGCCGCTCGGCGTCCGTCGGACGCCGGCCAGCGGGCGCCGGCACGTAGATCAAGGCCTGCGAGGCAGCCACGTTCTCCGGCAAGTCATCCAGGTCCTTGACCACTCGGCGGCACCAGTCGACGGGAATGGCAACGTCGTCATCAAGGAAGGCGATCCAGTCAGCTTCTGCGGCGTGCCAACCGGCGTTCCGCGCCGCAGCAGGCCCGCGTCCATGGGTACGGACGACAAGCAGTGGCGCTGTTGTCGCGGGGAGATCGAGCTGCCCAGCAGTATCGCGCCGGTCGTCAGCGATCACGATGCACGACGGCGCTGGATCGCCGTCGACGGTCGTGACCAATTCGGCGAGGCCGGGGCGTCCGATGGTGGGAATGACAACGGCATACCTGAGATTGGTCATGACCGCCGCACCAGATATGGCCCGATAGCCAGCGCATCGACCGGCGCTGAGCCGAAGAGCTCGAGGGCGTCTCGCGGACTGTCGACCATCGGCCGGCCGGCGGTGTTGAGGCTGGTATTGACGAGGACCGGGATACCGGTGTGCTGATCGAATGACGCAAGCAGCCCGGCGGTCAAGGGGTCGTCAGTTGCCTCGACCGTTTGAATGCGCGCTGTGCCGTCCACATGCGTGATTGCTTGCAGCCGCTCCTGCCAGGCGGGAGCGACATCGTGCACGAAGAGCATGTACGGGCTGGGAACCGGTCCGCGGGTGAAAATCTGGGCTGCGCGGTCGGTCAGCACCATCGGCGCAACCGGGCGGAACTGCTCCCGTCCCTTGATGTCGTTGAGCCGCTCGACATTGTCCGAGCGGGCGGGGTGGGCCAGCAACGAGCGGTGTCCGAGTGCCCGCGGCCCATATTCAGCCCGACCCTGGAACCACGCGACAATGCCGTTCTCAGCGATGATCTCGGCTGCCGTCGCGGCGATGTCGGCGGGTCGGTCGTAGGGAACCCGAGCGGTTCTCAAGGACTGCTCGATCTGATTGTCGTTCCACCCACGTCCGAGGGCGGCGGTCGTCATCGGCGCCAGCTCGTCGCCGGCCTCTGCGGCAACTGTGAGCGCGGCGCCCAAGGCGGTGCCAGAGTCTCCGGCCGCCGGCTGCACCCAGATCTCTTCGAAGGGCCCCTCGTCGAGCAGCCGAGTGTTGGCCACGCAGTTCAAGGCAACGCCGCCCGCCAGTGCTAGCCGGCTGGTCCCGGTGCGGCCGTAAAGCCAGCCGCACAGATCCAGCATTACCTCCTCGAGCACAGCCTGGACGCTTGCCGCCAGGTGGGCGTGGCTCTCATCGAACCCCTCACCAGGCCGGCGCTGGGGGGCGAAACTGGCCCAATCGACGGGCTCGGTCTTGAAGCCGCCCTCGGAAGTCGCGTACACCTGGCGCCGAAACTGATCAAGGTGGACCGGCTCTCCGTACGAGGCCATCGCCATCACTTTGTATTCGTCACTTGACCGCTCGAAGCCCAGGTGTGCGGTCAGGTCCTCATACAACAGGCCGAGCGAATGCGGCAGCGATTGGGCCCGGAAGATGTCCAGCTTGTGGTCCCGATACTCCCCCGCCAGCATCGAGGTGGCCTCACCGCGGCCGTCTACGGCCAGCACCGCACAGTCCGCGAGCGAACCGTTTGGGCCCCAGGGCGCCGCGAGCGCGGCTGACGCCGCGTGCG
>JBKOUS010000172.1:0-9834 GCA_046723505.1 Actinomycetota bacterium | reverse complement strand
CTCAACGCCGGCGTCCGCATCTACCTCTACCCCCAGCCCACGGTGCTGCACGCCAAGTTCTTCACCGTCGACGACGTCGCCGGCGTGATCGGCTCGTCCAACATGGACTACCGCTCCTTCGGTCTGGACTATGAGATCTCGGTGATGGGGACCGATCCGAGTTTCGTCGCCGATCTACAACGGATCTCCGACGAGTACCGAGCGGCCTGCCGCGAACTCACAGCCGAGGAGTGGACCCGGCGACCTCGTGCCAAGCGGTACGTCGACAACGTGATGCGGCTGTTGTCCGCACTGCAGTGACGTACGCGGAAGCGACCCTCGCCACCGGCCCAAGCCCTCGAGCTGGCGTTCTTTGGACGGATAGGGCGGTGGGCGATTGCGATCCAAGTCGGCGTCTCGAGCATCCTCGATCGGCATGCTGATGGTGTGCCCTAGCCTGCACGGTGGGTGTGCTGGGAGACCAGATCCTGCACGATCACCCAACAGGTCCAGGCCGGTCGTCGAGTGAGGCGGTTCGTCGCGTGTGCATCGAAGGGTCCGCCCGGCGGCGGTGTGTTAACTCGCCACCACCATGCCGCGGCACGTGGTCCACCGGCCGCCGTGTGGTTGAGTGGACGACGAGCCGGTGCACCAGCTGAGGCAGGACCGAGTTGAGCACCCTCATGGTGCTGAGGCGCTACACCTTGGACAGCGTCCCGCCGGCGATCTCGCGGGCACTCCTCCTCGCGCCGCCGGCCGCGCGAGGAGGGGTTGACCCAAGCTCATCGGCGGGAGCGAGGTGTCCAATGGCGAGCTCGGCGGCGGGCGCAGCTGCCCCAAGGTGGGCTGTGGGTCTGTGTGGGCCGACGGGTCGTGCAGATCAGCGGGGTTCGGGCAGCCCCGCGACCGGCAGCGGGGCCTGCGACAGCTCGCGCGCCGCATCGAACGGCACGCCCACCATGCGCAGCAACTGTTCGACGAGTTGATCACAGGCCGCGTCATCGACGAGTTCGGGACTCGTCAGCGACATCTGCAGCGTGGCCAGCACCGCACCGGAGACGGCGGCTCGGGCCAACCGTTGAGGAAGCGGCCCAATGCCACGCCCGCCCGAATGTCGCGCAGCAGGCGCAGCGCCATCCGCCCTCGGACTCATGTAGTGCACCCCTCCCGGACGAGCACCGCGGAAATCTGCGGGCGACACCGACACAGCCGTAGCATCAGCCTGACCGACTGGGCGAAGGCGTGGCGGCGTCCTCGACGTCCACGCTGAACCGGTCGAACAACTCCCCGAGCTCCTCCAGCACAGCGGCGACCACCGCTTCGAAGAGCTCGGACTTAGTGGAGAAGTGGTGGTAGAAGGAGCCCAAACCCGACGTCGGCAGCATCGGTGATCTCCTCTATGCTGGCCTGGGTAGCGGTCCCGGCCTCGAGCATGGCCCGTGCGGCGTCGATCAGCATCCGCCGTGTCCACGCCTTGCGCCGCTCGGCCCGAGAGAGCGGTACCGCTTTCGGGGCCGCAGGCACGGATCCGGCGGCCGTCACGTGATCACTCTTGGTCAGAAACGCTTTCCGATGGGTTCACTGTGACCCCGCCCTCCCGACGATTGGTGAAGAGTCATCATCGCAGCCTGGTGGTCGCCAACCGGGTGCCCACGGCGCGGCCGGGAAGCCGCACTGCTCGGTCAACGTCTGATTGCGCGCAAAGGTGAAGAAGCGATTTGGTGGTCTCAAGCGTCCGACATTCCGATCGGCATCTGCGCCCCGAAGGAGCACCGATGGACTTTCCGCAAAGCTCGAAAATCTTCAAGCCAAGGTCAACGAGACCGTGGAGACCGCGCGGGCGGCAGCCGCCGAGAACCGCGACCAACTCAAGCAGCGTGTCGATCAGGCACAAGACGAGGCGAATCAGGCCATGGAGGACGCCAAGCAGCAAGCTGCGGACGCTGCCGATCGAGCCAAGAGCAAGTGGGCGCAGATGAAGGCCGACGCTGCAGCCCGGAGAGAGGACATGAAGGCCAAGATCGACAAGCGGGCTGATCAGCTGGACGCCAAGGCTGCAGCCAACGACGCGGACTGGGCCGAGCAGGATGCAGCCGACGCCATCGACTACGCCGTCTGGATGGTCTACGACGCGCAGCTGGCCGTGCTCGACGCGCTGGACGCGCGGGTCTACGCAGACGAACGGGCCAGAATCGCCGGCACGTAGATCAGTGGCCTGACCCCTGCTAGTTGATCCAGGTCGTTTAAGAGTCTTGCGGCCCAGTCGTGGGCAGGAAGGCTCGACATCAACATGGCCAGGACGAAGAAGCACACGCCGGAGCAGGTCGTACGCAAGCTGGCGACCGCTGATCGCGAAACTTGACCATGACAACAGGGCGTTCACCAGGCTTGAGAAAGAGGTGCTGACCACGACGCCGGGTCCGCGCGTAGCAGAGTTGACTCATGCGGGATGAAGAAGCATCCCGGTCCCCGCCAATATGCTCCTTCCAGTGGGGTTGACCAGCTTCTGTGCAGCGAATGCCCGCGATTCCTCCGACGACTGGTAACGCAGCGCCGGTGACGGATCAGCAGCGATCTCGCGAATCACGTCGGCGACTGATTCGGCGGACTGACCACCCAAGCCGAGCGCAGCCATTCGCCTGTTGAACCGATTGATGAGTTCCGCGTACGGATCGTCGTCGCGGACGTTGTCGACATGGCCACCAAGATTGGCGGAGAACGCCGTTCGCACCGGCCCGGGTTCCAGCACAGAGATGTATACCTCGAACTCGCGCATCACCGTGGCCAGGCTTTCCATCAGGCCCTCGACGGCGAACTTAGCGGCGTTATAGGCGTCGCTGAACGGCAGAGCCACGACACCACTCAAACTCGTCACGGTGATGACCCGGCCGGTCCGCGCCGCGTGCATGGCAGGCAAGACCGCTTTGGTGACGCGCGCGACCCCGAAGAAGTTGAGCTCCATCGCGTCTGACAACTCATCCATGGTGACCTGTTCCAACGTTCCGCGATGTCCGGCACCGGCGTTGTTGACCAGCAAGTCGATACCCCCCAGGTCGGCGAGGATGGAGCCGATGCACGAGCCGACCGACTCATCGCTGGTGACGTCGAGGGTCCTGAGCTCCACTCCGGACAATTCGTCGGCGATCTCCCGCAACGATTCCGCCGTTTGCGGACGGCGAGCGGTCGCGATGACTTTCCAGCCGGCTCCGGCCAGTCCCCGGGTGGCTGCCAGCCCGATGCCGCTGCTCGCGCGGCACGCTATGCCGGCAACTTTGCTCCCATGGTCAGGTCGAGTGCATAGTCGACCTCGCGACGGGCGACAGCCGCGGTCGGTCCTGTGGTTTCACTGACTGACGTCTGGACGAGATGCAAGCCCGCCTTCTCCATCAGTCGGCGCGAGACAACGTCGACCGCCATCATGGTGGCGCTCACAGTCGACACATGGGCGGCGCGGGCTATCTCGATCATGCAGAGCATTCCCTCGATGTCGTAGCCCCGCCCCACGCCCCGGCGCCGGAGCCGGTAGGCCAACTCGACGTTCCGAAGCGGCTCATCGACCGGCGTGATCATGAACCAGCCCAGGAAGTTGCCGGTCCCGCGGTCACGGGCAACCCAGGAGCCCAGCCGGTCAGCGCGGCCGTTGTGCGCCATCAGTCGTGGCATCTCTTCGGCGAGGACTCGAGCGGGCGTCATCGGCCGACCATCGTCGAGATAGCGCATCACCTCGGTATCCGCGTTGAGCGCCACGACATCATCAACATCAGGCCAGTTCGTACGGGTCAGCGCCATGCGCTCGGTTACCGGAATTTGACAGCCCCCTCGGGCAGAGCTCGTCGGGTCAGTAGTGGGTGAAGACGCGTTCGTTTGCCAACACACCGGAGCAGACGCACTCCCGGCGGCCGATCCCGAGCTTGGTGGCGGCGCACCAGCGCGCACTGATCGCGTCATGTGCGACCAACGGATGCTTGCAGGTCGGGCAAAGATCCTCGGCGGCCTCGTCGATGTCAACAAGGGTGGGAGAGTCAAAGTTCATGTCGAGTCCGTACAGGCCCGCGAGTGGAGCCGGCTGGTGATCGCCAGGGACCGCCGATCAGGTGTCAGCAGAAGTATCCCTCGGTAGTTTCACCCTACGCCCGGAGCGACCCACCCGAACTAGACGCCCATCTTGCCGCGGCGGGTACGCGATCCTCGAAGGCGGCGTACCCGCGACGTCAGGCGGGGACCTTCACGGCCGGGAGTCAACGGCAGCCGAAATGTGACCCCCCTTTTGTCCTTGAAGACCTCGAATGTCGGGACCGGCGTGGTCGAGCCAGCTATGGTCGTCGAAGCGGTACCGGAGAAGCGCGACCTGAAAATTGACGTCTTCGGCACCCTCGACCGGCTCGCCGCCCCCGACGCGATTCTGGCCAGCAACTCATCGTCGTTCGCGACCAGCGAGCTGGTCGACGAGGTGGAACACGTCGAGCGTGTACTGAACACGCACTACCAGATGCCGCCGGACCTGAACGCCGTGGAGCTCATGTCCGACGGCAGCACCGACGAGAACATCATCCCGGTGCTGTTGGCAAAGCTGCCGCAGTTCGGCTTCGTCCCGTTCCACGTGCGCCGGCAGAGCGACGGCTTCATCCTCAACCGCGTCTGGGCCGCCATCAAGCGGGAGTGCCTGATGGTCGTCGCCGAGGGCGTGGCGCCGCCCGAGGACGTGGACCACATGTGGCGGCTGTTCGTCGCCGCCGGGGTGCCGCCGTTCCGGCTAATGGACCGTGTCGGGCTGGATGTGGTGCTGGACATCGAAGAGCACTATGCGGCCGTACGTCCAGGTATTCCGGAGAGGCCGCGGAGCCTGTTGCGCGAGTACATCGCGCAGGGTCGGCTCGGTGTCAAGACCGGACGCGGCTTCTATGACGGGCCCAGCTGAGAGATCAAGGGCAAGCACATCATCGCCTCGATCGCCGTGTGCTCGCGGGCGTCAGCAATGCAGGACGCGGGAGTGCAGGGCGGCGAGCGCTCGGCTCTGGCGAAACCTTCGCGACCCGCGCGGATGCGGGAGACGGTTGGGGTACGCCCGCGAAGTCCTCAGGGTAACGACATTGTGCTCGCCCACCGGGGTCGCCCGGTTCTTCGCCGACGCGGACGCCATCTACTTCTACGAGGACATACGAGACCCGACATGCCTGAAGCCGTCATTGCCGCCGCCGTGCGATCACCGATCGGCCGGGCCCACAAGGGCTCCCTCGTCGAGTTCCGGCCCGACGACCTCGCCGCCGCAATGGTGCGCGCCGCTCTCGACGCCGTGCCCGCACTCGATCCTGCACTGCTCGACGACCTCAGCCCGTCGTAGCGTGAAAAGGCCTCCCGCCACACGATTCCAGACCCAGAGATCCCGAGGACAAGGCGCTTATGGCGGCCAGTTTCGAGCGGCTGGGCGAAGAGTCGCGCTACCGGCGGTTCTTCACCAGCAAGAAGGAGTTTCTGCGGCTGAGCTCGACAACTCGTTGACGTCGACCACAGCGACCACGAGGCGATCATCGCCGTCGACCGGTGAGCGGGGTAGCGGTGGGCGTCGCTCATTCGTCTATCGCGCAGGTTGGCGCCGCAGGCGACGCGAAGATCGGCGAGGTTGATGCGGAGACGACCGAGAGCTCCAGCGGTGAGTCGAGCCAGGAGCCGTGATCGGCGTCCGCCGTCCCTCTTGCGCGGTACAGGGTTGGTGAACGTGTCGCATGATCAGGTACAAGTGCTCGGTCATGTAGCCATCGCCCTCGCGCAGCCCCAACTTTACGTCGGCGAACCCCGCGCCAGGCTGAACGCCATGCGAACACCGTCACCCTGCGCCTGACCGGTGGTGCGGCACAACGGTCGTCATGACCCAGCGATCACGGGCTCGTCGCCCTCCGCATCGCTGAGGAAGTCGGCGACAAGGGCCGCAATCTCGGTGGGCCGCTCCAGGAGGAACAGGTGGCCTCCACCGCGGATGATCTCCAGCCGGGCATGCGGGATGACCCCGGTGAGGATCTTGCCATTGACCACAGGAACGATGGGGTCGTCGTCGCCAGCGAGCACCAGGGTGTATTGCTGCAGACGCCAGAGCCATGGCAGGCCGGTCCAAAAGCTGATCGCGTAGAGCTGCTCGAGGTAACCGCCCAGGGATGGAGCCTCAGAGAACCGCGCGATCGAGCCGTGTAGCAGCGAGTCGGGGTCGCGGCGGGCTTCCCCGCCGTACAGCGCTCCGGCGATTCGGCGGTAGTAGTCCGGTGACTGGTAGCGGCGCGGCGTGGCGAGGGCGAGCAGGGCGCGTGGCGACCCGGGCACGCCGCCGAGGAGCGGTACGCCGGCCGCAGTGGCCGCGAGAACGAGCCGGCGCACGCGCTTGGGCGCCTGGTGGGCGAGCTGTTGGGCGAGGACACCGCCGAATGACACCCCGAGCACGTCGACCCGGTCGTATCCGAGCGCCTGCAGCGTCCGTTCCACCGTTCGGGCGAGCCCAGGCATGCGGCGTGGCCACCGGTACCGCGAGGACTCTCCGGTACCGGGCGCGTCCATCGCTAGGGTCTGCACACCGCGCGGGTTGAGTGCGCGCTCGAATGGAACCGACAGCTCCAGGCTCGCACCGATGCCGGTGAGCACCAGCAGCGGTGAGCCGGTCCCCCGGACCGAGGTGCGGAGCCGCAGCCCGTCGATGTCGACGTACCGGATGTCCGGCTCGTTGTCAGGTAAAGCGCTAACGCCGGAGATATCCGGCGCCCCGCCGTTCATGCCACCGCCCGGACTGCTGCCGGCGTCACGCAAAGGCACTGACACCAGTGATGTCGCGTCCGACGATCAGAGTCTGAATCTGCGCTGTTCCCTCGTAGGTGTACAGCGCCTCCATGTCCGCCATGTGGCGCACGACATGGTAGTCGAGCAGGATGCCGTTCCCGCCCAGGATCTCGCGCGCCATGCGGCACACCTCGCGGGCCTTCACCGTGTTGTTCAGCTTGGCCAACGCCGCGATGGTGTCGGTGAACCTGCCCTCTTCGATCAGTCGGCCCAGTCTCAGGCAGTACAGCTGCATTGCGGTGACCTCGCAGAGCATCGCGACCAGCTTGTCCTGGATCATCTGGAAGCTGACGAGCGGTTTGCCGAACTGCTGCCGCTCCTTCGCGTACGTAATGGCGATCTCGTACGCCGCGACCGCGAGGCCGAGCGAGGCCCAGGCCACCGTGTTCCGGGTGCCGGTGAGCACTCGGCCGGCGTACTTGAACGATCGGGCCTCGGCGAGGCGATGGGCCTCAGGCACCCGGCAGCCGGTCAGCTCGATGTCCGCGTTCCACACCGAGCGCAGTGATACCTTGCCTTCGATCACGGAGGCCTGGAATCCCGGTGTCCCCTTCTCGACCAGGAATCCCTTGACTTGCCCGTCAGATACGTCGCGGGCCCAGACGACCACCACATCGGCGATGGAGCCGTTGCCAATCCAGCGCTTGCGGCCGTCGAGCACCCACTCGTCACCATCACGACGGGCCGAGGTCTCCAGGGCGATCGAATCCGATCCGTGCGCCGGCTCAGTGAGCGCAAATGCGCCGATCCTCTCCAGGCGGGCCATCGGCGGCAACCACCTCTCCTTCTGCTCCGCCGAGCCCAGCATGGCGATCGATTTCATGGCGAGACCGCAATGCACGCCATAGAAGGTGCCCACGCTCCCATCGCCACGATTGAGCTCCATATTGACCAGCCCGGCCGCGATCGGGCTCATGGGCGGGCAGCCGTAACCCTCGATCCCGTCTCCCACGAGGTCCAGCTTGGCGAGCTTGTCCACGAGCTGGAACGGGAACTCCGCGCGCTCCCAGTAGTCGTTGATGACGGGAAGGACGTCGTTGTCGACGAACTGCTGCGCCCGCCTCAGATAGCCCAGCTCGGACTCGGTGAGCTGCTCGGCGATCAGGAAGTAGTCGGTGGCTCGGGCCCGACCGATGTCGTCTGTGGCCATCAGCCTCTCCTACTTCTCCAGGACGTAGGTGCCGGGAGCGTCACTCAGTGGCTCGAGACCGCCGCCGCCAAGCTCGGTAGGTGCGCGTCTCTCCGGCCCGCAGCGGTCCCGCAGCCACTCGACGTAGTCGGTCCACCAGGTGCCGTCGGCACGCTGCGCCGTCCTCACGAACTCGGCCGGGTCCTCCGGATTCTGCTCGGACACCTGGTAGTTCGCCTTGGGGTTGCCTGGTGGGTTGACAATCGCGGCGACGTGACCGCTCGTCGACAGCACGAACCGAGTGTCACCGCCGAGCAGGTGAACCGTGCGATAGCAGGACTCCCAGTCGCATAGGTGATCGGCGACACCAGCGAGCACGTAGGCATCAGTTTTCACCAAGCTGAGGTCGACCGGACCGCCGAGCAGTTGCGCCTGCCCGGGCTTGGTCAGCGCGTTCTCCACTGCCAGCTCCAGGAAGTCCCGGTGCAGACGCGCGGGCATCCTGGTCACATCCGCATTCCAGAAGAGGATGTCGAACGCCGGTGGCGACTTGCCGAGCAGATAGTTGTTCACCCAGTAGTTCCAGATCAAGTCACCCGGACGCAGCCAGGCAAACACCTCGGCCAGCGTGCGGCCGTCCAGGTAGCCCTTCCGAGCCGAAACGGCAGCCGCCGCGTCCGCCGTACGCCGATCCACGACCGCACCCGCCAGCCCCGCATGCGACTGATCGAGCACCGTGACGACGAGCGTCAACCCGGCCAACCGGTCCGACTCTCCGATGGCAGCGAGGTGGGCGGCGGTCATGGCCGACACGACGCCCCCGGAGCAAGCGCCGTACAGCACAACGTTTTCCGCGCCGGTCACCCGCTGGACGCCGTCCAGCGCGTCCAAGATCGCCCGGGCGTAGCTGTCGAACCCCCAGTCGCGGTGTCGGGCGTCCGGGTTGCGCCAGGAGACCACGAAGACGTGGATGCCCTGCTGTACGAGGAACTCGACCATGCTGCGCCCGGCGGCCAGGTCGATGACGTAGAACTTGTTGATCATCGGTGGGATGACGAGCAATGGCTTGCTCAGCACCGTCGGGGTCTGCGGCCGGTATTGGATGAGCTCGAACATCTCGGTGCGGAGCACCACGGCGCCTGGTGTGGTGGCGATGTTTTCACCCAGACGGTACGGGGTACTGTCGACCATGCTGGGTATCCGCGGTGGCGCCGACATGTCGCGGATGAAATTCGCAGCACCGCGCAGGAAGTTCAGGCCCGCCGTGTCCACCCCAGCCTTGAGTGCCTGCGGATTGGTCAGTGCGACGTTGGATGGCGACAGGGCGTCGATGAGGTTCTCGGTGATGAAGTCGATCCGCTGAGCGGACGCCCAGTCGAGATCCGCATCGTCGACGATCGCCTCGGCGGTCGTGCTCGCCGCGATATATGACTGGGCAAGGCGCCGCAATAGCGGGTTTTCCTTCCAGGCGGGATCGGCGAACCGTCGATCCCGGGGCGACGGCTGGACCTGTGACGTGCCCACGGTGATCCTGCCGAGCTCCGCCGCCAGTCCCAAGCCACGGCGCGGCAGTACGCGTGGTCTGCGTAACAAACCGACGCTGAGCTTGACACCGGCCATGCCCGGGATGAACCGCCGGTAGCTGCCTAGGGCCGCATCCGCCAGGAGCACGTCGAGCGGCTCGGCGCGCGCGCCGGACCGGTCGTTGACGTTGCCGGTATCGCTGAGTTGCCGCCGAAGAGCGCTCTGCCTCGCAGGCTCCGCCGCTCCGCTGGGGGCCATCGTCAGCTCACACGCAGCTCGGGCGGCGGGACGATCTCCCGTTTGAGGATCTTTCCGGTCGGCCCCATCGGCAACGCGTCGACGAACCAAACATGCCGGGGATACTTGTAAGCAGCCACCCGCTC
>JBKOUS010000216.1:0-4370 GCA_046723505.1 Actinomycetota bacterium | reverse complement strand
ACCTTGGACGAGTATCGGAAGTACGTGGAGAAGGACGCCGCGCTGGAGCGGCGCTTCCAGCCGATTCAGGTGGCGGAGCCCTCCATCGCGCACACCATTGACATCCTGCGTGGGCTTCGCGACCGCTACGAGGCGCACCACAGGATCACCATCACTGACGAGGCACTTGTAGCCGCGGCTCAAATGGCCGATCGGTATATCTCTGATCGCTTCCTGCCTGACAAGGCGATCGACTTGATCGACGAGGCGGGCGCGCGGCTTCGGATCCGGAGGATGACCGCCCCGCCGGACCTGCGGGAATTCGACGAAAAGGTCGCCGGCGTACGGCTGGAAAAGGAAGCCGCCATCGACGCCCAGGACTTCGAGCGCGCTGCCGGTCTCCGCGATGACGAGAAGAAGCTGCTGACCGCACGTGCCGAGCGGGAGGCGCAGTGGAAGTCTGGTGATCTTGACGTCGTCGCGGAGGTGGACGAGGAGATCATCGCCGAGGTGCTGTCCACGGCGACCGGCATTCCGGTGTTCAAGTTGACCGAGGAAGAGTCGGCCCGGCTGCTGCGGATGGAAGACGAAATTGGCAAGCGCTATATCGGCCAGCACGACGCGGTCAAGGCGCTATCCCGATCAATCCGGCGTACCAGGGCGGGCCTGAAGGACCCGAAGCGGCCCAGCGGCTCGTTCATCTTCGCTGGCCCATCCGGTGTCGGCAAGACCGAGCTGACTAAGGCGCTGACCGAGTTCTTGTTCGGCGACGAAGACGCGTTGATCCAGCTGGATATGAGTGAGTACTCCGAGAAGCACACCGCCTCTCGGCTCTTCGGCTCGCCCCCGGGGTATGTCGGATACGAGGAGGGCGGCCAGCTCACCGAGAAGGTACGCCGCAAGCCCTTCAGCGTGGTGCTCTTCGATGAGATCGAGAAGGCTCATCCGGACATCTTCAACTCACTGCTGCAGATCCTTGACGAGGGACGGCTGACCGATGCTCAGGGTCGTCAGGTGGACTTCAAGAACACCGTGATCGTGATGACCACCAACCTGGGCACCCGCGACATCGCCAAGAGTGTGACGCTTGGGTTCAGTCAGGGCACCGACACCGAGGGCAGCTACGACAAGATGAAAGCCAAGGTGACCGATGAGCTGAAGCAGCACTTCCGTCCGGAATTTTTGAACCGCGTCGACGAGATCGTGGTCTTCCGCCAGTTGACCCAAGACGACATCGAACGGATCGTCGATCTGATGGTTGCGCAGATCGAGATCAGGTTGAAGGACAAGGACATGGGCATCGAGCTCACGCCCGCGGCGAAGACGTTGATCGCGAAGCGTGGCTTCGATCCGGTACTTGGAGCTCGGCCCCTGCGTCGGGCGATTCAGCGCGATGTTGAGGATCTGCTCGCCGAGAAGATCTTGTTCTCGGAGCTGAAGCCTGGCGAGATCGTCGTAGTCGATGTCGCCGATCCCGGATCAGAGCACCCGTTCACTTTCACCGGGACACCGCGTTCGGCAGCTCCAGACGTACCGCCCGTGGAGTTCGGTGGCATCGTCGAGGGCTTCAACGAAAGTTCTGAAGCCGCCAACGAGTAGCTCGAGTCCAAACCGACTCTCGCCTCGCGTACGAACCGGCCGCATCCGAATTGGGGTGCGGCCGGTTTCACGTCCGCTTATCTGTTCTCGCCCGAGTCAATATTCCACGGAGCGTAGACAAACTGGGTACAGCCGCTTGAATCTGCGATCTCCCCGAAGGCGTATGCCGGCGCACGAGCCGTGACCCAATCGTCGCTCACGCGAATGGTCAGCATCTGGCAGAGTGGCGCAGTGCGACTGCCAGATCGGATTCCCGCTGTCTGGTTGGTGTTATCCGGGATCATTTCGGTCCAGGTTGGGGCAGCAATCGCCAAGGACCTGTTTGATTTGGTGCCGCCGACCGCGATGGTTTGGCTTCGGCTCATCACCTCCGCCGTGATCTTGCTCTTGGTGGCGCGCCCACGGTGGGCAGGGCATTCAGGTCGTGATTGGTTGATCGTCCTTGGCTTCGGCGTCAGTCTGCTGACAATGAACTGGGCGATCTACCAGTCCTTCGCTCGAATCCCCTTGGGTATTGCGGTGACCATCGAGTTCCTCGGTCCCCTCACTCTTGCTGTGATCGGTTCCCGTCGCCTCGTGGATCTGATTTGGGTCGCCCTCGCGGGGACTGGCGTTGCCCTCCTAGGCCTTTCTCCGGCCACGCTGACACTTGCCGGGGTGAGCTTCGCTCTACTCGCGGCCGTGGCTTGGGCTTGTTACATCCTGTTCAGCGCGCAGACCGGCCGTCGCTGGCCGGGGATCAGCGGCATTGCCATTGCCAGCGTGGTCGGTGCGATTGCGCTGGCGCCTCCGGCAATCTTGGAGGCAGGAAGTCTGATGCTCGACCCAACTGTCCTTGCGCTCGGGGTCGCGGTTGGTCTGCTCAGCTCTGTCATCCCCTACAGCTTTGAGCTGATCGCGTTACGTCGCATTCCGCCGCGAGTCTTCAGCATTTTGATGAGTCTGGAGCCTGCCGCGGCCGCGTTCGCCGCAATGATCGTGCTAGGGGAGTTTCTGAGCTTGCTGCAATGGCTCGCCATGGCCTGTGTCGTGATTGCAAGCATCGGCGCGACGCGTACGTCATCGACTTTGGATCAGCCGGCGCCGGACTGACCGCACTATCGGAGCCGTTGTCGGAGCGCTAATGCCCGACTGCATCGGAATCAGTCGCCACTGATTCGCCGCGGTCCAGTCCGCTGATTGCGTCCATTTCCTGCTCGCTTAGCTCGAAGTCAAAGATGTCGATATTCTCTGCGATGCGCCCAGGATTTCCCGAACGCGGGATTGCGACGAGGCCGAGTTGGATGTGCCATCGGAGCACGACCTGCGTTGCCGACTTCCCGTGATCTTTCGCTATTCCCGTGATCACCGGATCGTTCCTCAGCTCGTCGCCGGACGCACCAAGCGGGCTATACGACTCGGTGACAATGCCGTGGGCGGCGTGGTAGGCCCGGCTGGCACCCCTCGTCGAGTACGGGCTCAGCTGGATTTGGTTGACCTCAGGCGTGATGCCGGTCTCATCGAGCACCCGCTGCAGGTGGGCAGGTTTGAAGTTCGATGTGCCTATGGCGCGGAGTCCCGTGTCGGAGAGCAGTGCATCCAGGCCACGCAGTGCATCGACGTAGCGATCTTGGTCCGGGTTCGGCCAGTGCACCAACAACAGGTCGATGTAGTCGACGCCCAGCCGTTTCAGGCTCGCCTCGTACGCCTCACGGACGCCGTCAACGCTATGCCATCGGCGATTGAACTTTGTGGTGATGAAGACCTCGGACCGATTGATACCCGAGTCCCGGATTGCCTGTCCGACCGCATCCTCGTTGCGATAGTTCTCGGCCGTGTCGATCAGTCGATAGCCGGCCTCGAGAGCGGTCCGTACTTGAGTTGATGAGTCGGCGCCCTGTAGCGGCGATGTGCCCAGTCCGAGCACGGGGATATCAGCGCCGTTGCGCAGCGGAAGGGTCGGAGCAAGTTCGGGCATTAGACAACTGCCTCCTGATCAAACGGTGTCAAGGACCTAGCCTGGCAACGACCATCGGTTGCCTATGGCGACCACCAGCCCGTCTTGGACGAGCGAATCCAGCGCGCGGTCGCGCTGCTCCAAATCTTGCCATGCCTCCGCCAACTCATGACCGGTGATGGGCTCGTCGCTGGATCGGAGTACAGCGAGCAAAGCGCCACGGCACTGACGGTCGGTCCCCTGATAGGCCGGGCCGCGTCGCGGTGCCCCATTCCACGCCGGATAACCCGCCTGACGCCAGACACACAGACTCGCTACGGGGCAGGCATCACAGCCGGGATTGCGTGCCCGGCACACCACGGCGCCGAGCTCCATCGAGGCAACGGCCCAACGCGCCGCGCGTTGCGGATTCCGCGGAGTCAGCTGCTCGGCCAGTGTCCGCTCCCGCCTGGTCGGTGCCGAACTGGGGTAGGCGACGCCCTGAGCCAACCTAGTCAACAAGCGGCGGACATTCGTGTCGAGGACCATCTCGCGTCGGCCGTACGCGAAGCTCCGGATCGCCGCAGACGTGTACGAGCCAACCCCGGGCAGTCTCAGCAAGGACTCGCGATCTTCGGGAACCTGGCCGTCGAAGTCGTTCATGATCATCTGCGCCGCTTGGTGCAGCCGCAGTGCTCGTCGTGGGTAGCCGAGGCGGCCCCAGGCTCGAACGGCGTCACCAGGCGCCGAAGCGGCGAGCGATGCAGGCGTGGGCCACCGCTCCAACCAGGCCTGCCATGGGCGGCGTACCCGCTCCACCGGGGTCTGCTGCAGCATGAATTCGCTGACCATGATCGCCCATGGTGTCGCGTCTGGG
>JBKOUS010000152.1:0-8319 GCA_046723505.1 Actinomycetota bacterium | reverse complement strand
TGGAAGTTGCGCTGGAGGAAATGGTCGCAAACTCCAATGCGCCGGCGGAGCTCCATACCTCGATTGGACGCATGCCAGACGAAATCGCCCGTGCCGTCTACGCGTTCACAGCGACGGTTGTTGAGATTGCCCAGCACGCATTTCCATCGGCCCAAGTCGCGATACGGGTTTGGGAAGACGAGGGAGAAGTTCACGTGCGTGCACGTCTAGAGTCCGTTCCGGAGTTGTCGTCGCTGGCCCTCGTCGAAGTGGCAGACCCATCAGCCGGGCTACGTCGGGTACTTGCTCAAGGAGCGAGTCTCTGACATCGCCGTCTTGATCGACGCCATGCATCGTGTAAACGAGGGCGAATGCGTCCTCGATCCGACGATTGTCGCCAAACTGATGCAGCGCCGGCGTCCAGCCTCGCCACTCAGCACATTGACGGCGCGCGAACGGGAAATCCTCGCCTTGATGGCCGAAGGTCGCTCCAATGCGGGGATCGCTGAAGCGTTAGGAATCAGTGAGCGGACTGTTGAGACTTCCTCCGCCGTGATCTTCCGCAAGCTAGGGCTGGAGCCCTCGCACGATACGAACCGCAGGGTCAAGGCTGTGCTCACCCTGCTGAGATCTTGATCTTAGGTCCGGATGCTGCGCAGGCCGTTCGGTATCGGCGCACCGGCCACCAGACCTGCGGCTAGCGCGGCTGCCATGGCCTGCTCGAGCAAGGTGATAGGGGAGAGGTCCTGCTCATCCGCGGCCCGCTCAAGATCATCGAACTCTGGCGTGACCTGCCAGATCGTCCCGTGGCGATGCGCGATCTTGATTGATATGCAGCTGCCACCGAGAATCAAATCGACCCATCCCCGCGGCAGCGCCGTCTTGCGCACTCGGGTCTCCCGCACACCGATGCTGCTCGTCAGGGTCAAGAGCAGGTAGCGAAGATCGGCTGCCTGATCGGGCCGCGCCAGAACGCTGACCGTATGCGCGGGTCGACCTTTCTTCATGATGATCGGAACAAGCCATGCGTCGGCGGCTCCGGCTCTGATCAAGCTGGTGAGTACCCCAGGCCAGAGTCGAGGGTCCAGATCGTCGACATTCGCCTCGATCAGCACATCTGCCTCCGACAGATGATCATCGGGGTGCGTGACGCGTTCGCCGATCAGTACGCGGGTGAGGTTGGGCCGGCCTGGCGTATCTCGGCTGCCGGCGCCAGCCCCGGAAGCCTGCAGGGTGAGCAGCGGCAGGTCTTCGCAGCACTCGGCTAGGGCCGATACCAATGCCATGCCGGTTGGAGTCGTAAGTTCGCCTGAGCCGCCGGAGAAGAGCTTCCATCCTGCAGCCAGCTCCACCACTGCCGGCACCGGAACCGCCATATCACCATGGGCGCCCCGGCTCCGTCCGGATCCGACCGCTACGGCACTCGCGCTGATGCTGTCGATCTCGAGGGAGTGCAGGGCGGCTGCGACTCCTACGATGTCGGCAATGGAGTCGAGTGCCCCGACCTCGTGAAAGTGCACTTCCGCTGCGGGTTGGTGGTGGATTCGACCCTCGGCCTCGGCAAGTCGGCCAAAGGTTGCCAGCGCACGCTCGCGGATCGGCACTGGAAGATCTGCCGTGGCAATGAGGTCTTGGACCGCTCTCCATTCCCGCACCGGAATTTCTTGGGCCCTTACCTCTATCGAAATCTGGCTGGCGTGCTGTCCGGCTCGGGTCACCGGTGTCGCTGCCAGCCTCACAGAGTCAGTGATCACGGCATCGACCGCCTGCTGCACGTCCGGCAAGTTCGCACCGGCATCGATCAGCGCACCCAGCAGCATGTCGCCCGCGACCCCGGCGGAGGCATCGATCCAGGCGTGGCGCGAGCTGCTCATGGCGCGGCGATTTGTGCCGCCAGGTGACCGGCGCCATAGCCGTTGTCGATGTTCACCACCGCCACGCCGGGAGCGCACGCGTTGAGCATCGCTAAGAGAGCGGCCAGTCCTTCGAAGGCCGCGCCGTATCCCACTGAGGTGGGCAACGCCACCACGGGCGCTTCGATCAGGCCCGCAACAACACTCGGAAGTGCGCCATCCATCCCAGCTGCGACGACCACCACTTGTGCCCGCCGTAGCAGGTCGAGACGGTCCAGGACCCGATGGAGACCCGCGACACCGACATCGACAACCAGTTCGGTGGACCGTCCCAGGTAGCAGGCCGTGAGCTGCGCCTCCTTGGCCACGGGCAGATCTGAGGTTCCTGCGGCGAGCACGATAACGAGCCCGCCACTCGCGGCCGGCGGATCGGCCGGCCAAGCCAGCAGAGCTGCCTCTTGATCAAGAAAAACGCCGGGAAGCTCCGCGAGGATGGCTGTTGCGTGCTGCTTGTTAGCCCGAGTGAACAAGGTCACGTGTGGTTGATCACGAACAGCGGCGGCGATCAGGCCGACTTGTTCAGGCGTCTTTCCTTCGCAGTAGATTGCCTCCGGATAGCCGCGTCGGGTGGTCCGGTTGTGATCGAGGTTGGCGAACGACTCGAGCGATGCGCCGGTGCTTGCGGATTTACTCATGATCAGGACTGACCAGCGGCAGGGTGAAGGCCCCGGATTGAATCCCACCGACATCCACGGCGACAAATCTGAAGCCGGCGCGGCGTACGGCGTCCAGCACCTTGGTACGAAGTGGATCACTGACCGCTCGAATCAGGTCGGGGGCAGGCAGCTCGATCCGCGCAACGTCGTCGTGGTGTCGAACTCTCAGTTCCGGGAATCCGAGCTGTCGCAAAGCCGACTCGGCGCGGTCGATCTGGCTGAGCTTGGTCGGCGTGACCACGTGGTAGTGCGGAATCCGTGACGCGAGGCAGGGGGCAGCGGGTTTGTCGGCGACCTGCAGGCCCAGAGCCCTGGCCAGCCTGCGGACTGCCAGCTTGGTCATGCCAGCGTCAGCGAGCGGCCGCAGGACATTGTGGTTCATGGCGGCACGGGCACCTGGTCGATCCGGTCGCCCAGCATCGTCGGCGTTTTCCCCGTACGCAACGGCGTCCAGACCGTACCGGTCGGCGATCCCCTCATCGATCCGGCTGAAGAGCTCCTCTTTGCAGTGAAAACACCGATCAGGCCCGTTCGCCTGATACTCCGGGCGATGACCTTCGAACGTCATCACCTCGACGAGCCGCACGCCTACCTGGCGTGCGACGTCGTGAGCAGCACCCCGCTCCTCGGCGGCGAGGCTGGGGGACACCCCGAGGAGCGCTAGCACGCCATCGACTCCGAGGACCCGCGCCGCGAGGGCAAGTAGGAGCGACGAATCGACTCCACCGGAGAAGGCAACTCCCAGTCGCCGGACTCCCTTGAGGCTGACCGAAACGGCAGCCACCGCGCGTTCAACCGTCCAGTCCTCGCGCGTACTGGGCGGGATCATCTCAGAGGTCGTCATGGTCGACTCACCTTTCAGCTACCCGGTTCAGTCGACACTAATGCGCGGTCCTAATGATCGGGTGGCGGGATCTCGCCAGAACCACGAGTGATGAGCTTGGCTGCGACGACGACGGTTTGCACAGGTGAGACGTCACCGTCCAATCGCGCGAAGATGCGCTCAGTCGCGATCGTGCCAAGCCGGGCGGGATCTGGCGCCATGACCGTGATCGCGGGACGCACCAGGTCGGCCATGACGATGTCGCCGAAACCGATCAGGGCAATTCGCTGCTCCAGCTGGAGATCATGAAGCGCGCGGATCGCGCCCAGGGTCACCAGCTCGTGTGAGGTGAACAGAGCACTGGGCGGATTGTCCATGTGCATAAGGCCATAGACGGCGGTGTAGCTCTGCTCCTCAGAGCGCAAGTCGTCTACCTCTAGCGAGGTCTCGGCCAACCCTGCTTCGGCCATCGCATCGGCGAACCCAGCTTGCCGGCCGGGGGCCGTCGAGGTCGCCGGCTCGTTGCCCAGATAAGCGATCTTGCGATGCCCGTGACTGATCAGATGCCGCGTCGACTCGATCGCTGCTTCGTAGTTATTGGTGATGGCGGCATCGGCGAGCAGCCCAGTCGGCGGCCTGTCGACGAACACCAGCGGCGTACCTTGTTCACGCTCCACATGAAGGTAGCCCTGATCTTCACTGATCGTGCTCAAGATCAGTCCATCGACCCGCCGACGGGTGAAGGCATCGACCATGGCTCGCTCGCGATGAGCATCGTTGTCGGAACTGGCCGCAATGACTGCTGTGTCTCTCTCGTAGGCTACGGTCTCGACAGCACGATTGATTGCGGCTGAGAATGGGTTATCTACGGCATCAAGGAGGAGGCCGAGGGTGAGCGTCTTGCGATCGCCGCGGCGTAAGGCGCCAGCCCCTTGGTTGGGTTTGAAATTTAGGGCCAATACGGCGCGTTGGACCCGATCTCGAGTCTGGGGCGATACGTTGGCCTCGTCGTTAATAACGCGCGACACGGTCTTGGTTCCAACGCCTGCCAACGCCGCAACGTCACGGATGGTCGCCCTCACTCGAGGAGCCGATCCGGTAGGTGGTGTTGACATCGATGTCTCCCTTCGCCAGGAGTAGCGTACCCAGATATGAAACCGTTAAACTACTAGGGGTTGACATCAAAGCTGAGAACCACTTAAGAAGGACTTTGACACCGTTGTCATGATCGGCGGTGCGGATACGGAGAGGATTATCTATGAAGTACTTACCGCCGAACCGCAGAGGCTCACGCCTCGCTGCGGCCCTGGCGTTGACTGCGGCAGCCTCGCTGGCCTTCGCCGCCTGCGGTGGTGGCGGCACCGGGGGGGCGGGCTCGCAAGAAAGCCCAGCTGAGGGTGAGGAAATAGCCGTCACGTTGATTACCAAGACCAGCACGAACCCGTTCTTCATTTCGATGCAGAAGGGTGCGGAGGAGGCCGGCAAGGCGAACAACGTCTCCATCACTACTGCTGCGGGTAAGGAGGATGGCGACGAGGCCACGCAGATTCAGGCCATCGAGGCTGCGCAGGCTCGCGGGGACGCCGGGATTCTGATCACCCCGGCGACGGACGGAGTGAATCCGGCCATCCAGGCGGCTCGGGACAACGGCCTGTACGTGATCGCGCTTGACACGCCGCCGAACCCTCCGGACGTGGTCGACATCACCTTCGCCACTGACAACTTCAAGGCTGGCGAGCTGATCGGTAAGTGGGCCGCCGGCCAGATGAACGGCCAGAAGGCGACCATCGCCATGCTCGACCTATTCAATGACAAGGTCGCAACTGTGGACTACAACCGTGACCAGGGCTTCCTGACCGGTATGGGCATTGCCACTGCCGACAAGACCAAGAACGGCGACGAAGCAAAGACCGGCAAGTACACGGGAGGCAAGGGCGGAGATTACGAGATCGTCTGTAACGAGCCGACGCAGGGTGCCCAAGACGGAGGCAAGACCGCCATGGAGACCTGTCTGGCCAAGAACAAGAACATCAACCTGGTCTACAGCATCAACGAACCGTCTGGCGGTGGTGGGGCCGAGGCCTTGAATGCCGCCGGGGTGAAAGCCCTCATTGTGTCGGTTGACGGTGGCTGCGATCCAGGACTAAAGCTGGTGAAGGACGGCACCATTGGGGCCACGTCGCAGCAGTACCCGGTGAAGATGGCCCAGCTCGGTGTCGAAGCGATCGCCAAGTTCAAGAGGACCGGCGAGAAACCGCAGGTTACGCCCGGCCTGGACTTCTACGACACCGGCGTGGCCCTCGTGACCGACAAGAAGGTCGAAGGTCTCGAGAGCATCAGTGTCGCCGAAGGCGAGAAGCTCTGCTGGGGTAAGTAAGTCCTCAGTTGAAGGATCAGGCGGCTGGCTCCGCCCCGTACCGCAAAGCTGGCTCGGCCAGCCGGGCGGAGCCAGCCCATCACGGGAGCGGCGACAGTCGCCTCCTCGCGAAACCCGAGTAACTCCTAGGCAAGGAAGCCCACGTGACAACCTCAGTGGAACCACATGCACCAGCGTCAGCTGCGGAACAGTTTGCGTTGCGGCAACAGTCGCCGCTCCAACGCATCCAGCATCTGCTGCACGCCCATCCCGCGCTCAGCCCGCTGATGGTGCTGATCGTGGCATGCATTGCCTTCACCATCATCAACCCGCGGTTCGCTCAGCCCGCGACCATCTCCATCATCCTGCAGCAGACTGCGGTGATCGCAGCCCTGGCCATCGGTCAAACCTTGATCATCTTGACCGCTGGCATTGACCTGGCGGTCGGCGCCACCTGCATCCTCTCGATGCTTGTGATGGCCAACCTGGCTGCCAACAACGGCGTTCCGGGAGGCCTTGCCCTGCTCATCGGCATCGGTGTTGGCACCGCCTGCGGGTTCCTCAATGGCTTACTAGTCACCAGGCTGAATCTGCCGCCGTTCATCGTTACACTCGGCACGCTGAGCATCTACACCGCGATTGGTTTGCTGTACTCCGGGGGTGCCAGCGTGGGCAGGAACGCCATGCCCCCCATCCTCAACCTGATGGGCACCCGATTCGCGATCGGGCCATTCCGCCTGACTCTCGGCGTGATAGTCGTCGCCGTACTCGCGGCCGTCGTCGCATTCATACTCAGCCAGACCAGCTGGGGCCGCCACCTCTACGCGGTCGGCGACGACCTCGAGGCCGCCCGGCTGGTCGGTATCCAGGTCGACAGGGTGCTGCTCAGCGTCTACACCGTCGCGGGCCTGATCTACGGCTTCACCGCATGGGTGTTGATCGGCCGCGCCGGCACCGCAAGCCCAAACGCGATCGTGGGCGCCAACCTGGAGACCATTACAGCGGTCGTGATCGGCGGCACCAGCCTGTTCGGCGGTCGCGGCGGCATTATCGGCACCATCCTAGGAGCACTGATCGTGTACGCATTCAACACCGGGCTGGCCCTGGCCGGCGTGGATGACCAACTGCGTGTACTGGCGATTGGCGTACTGATCATCCTCGCAGTGTCCATCGACCAGTGGATCAGAAAGGTGAAGGCATGACTACGATCCCTCCGACGAGTGACTTGACCGAGGAAGAGAAAGACAAGGTCGGGCTCGGTAACCCCCCGGTGCTCGCCGACACGTCCGAAACAGTGCTGTCGGGTCGTGGATTGATCAAGACCTTCGGCAGAGTCGTAGGCCTCGATGGTGTCGACGTCGACCTGTTTCCGGGCGAGGTTCTCGCGGTCATCGGCGACAATGGAGCCGGTAAGTCGACGCTGATCAAGGCTCTCACCGGAGCCTTGATCCCAGACTCGGGACACGTCTACCTCGATGGCAACGAGGTTCACTTCAAGACGCCACAGGATGCCCGCAGTGCCGGCATCGAGACGGTCTACCAGACCCTCGCGGTTGCACCTGCGCTGGACATAGCGGCCAACATGTTCCTCGGTCGGGAACGACGGCGAAGCGGTCCCCTAGGTTCTGTCCTCCGCATGCTCGACAAGAAGGGGATGAAGGACGACGCTGGCAAGTCCATGGCCAACCTGGGCATCGCGACAGTGCAGAACATGGGGCAGGCCGTTGAGACATTGTCCGGCGGTCAGCGGCAAGCCGTTGCGGTCGCCAGGGCGGCAACCTTCGCCACCAAGTTCGTCGTGCTCGATGAGCCCACCGCGGCGCTCGGGGTGAAGGAGACCGGCCAGGTGCTCAACCTCATCCAGCAGATCAAGGCCAAAGGTCTGCCGGTGATCTTGATCAGTCACAACATGCCCAACGTGTTCGAGGTATCCGACCGGATCCATATCGCCAGGCTCGGCGGCTGCGCTGGCGTGATCACGCCGAAGTCCCATACGCCGACCGAGGCCGTGGCCATCATGACTGGGGCCACGACACTGACGAAAGGTTGATCAGTCGACGCTACACGACCGCAACCCCTCGGCCATGGTCGAGGGGTTGTCATTTGCTTTTGCGAGCGTCGGAGCCGCGGGGCCGCGGCTGCAGGAGCGACGCGAAACGTGCTTCCCGTTCCCGATGCACGACCAAGGAGCGGCTCGCAGCGCGCCGTAGGCGAGCGAAGCCAAGAAAAACAGCAGCCTAGGGTTCGGCCAGACCGCTAATGTGCATCCCCTTGTCGTGTTCAGTAAGAGGGAAGCCACCGATACCGCGCCAAGCCAGGCTGCTGACAAGCTGTTTGGCTTCGTTGAGCGTGATCGTTGAGGTACCACCTGAGATCCAATAGCGCGCACTCACCTGGGCGATACCGACGAGCGAGACCGCAAGCAGCTTGGCTTGCTGTGCAGGCAGTGAAGTGTCCTCGGCGATGACCTCAGCGATGGCGTCGGAAATCTCGTCATTGACGCGCGCGAGTCGCTGCTGCACCGCCCCATCACCGGTCAGGTCGGATTCGAAGACGAAGCGGAACTCACCGCTGTCTGATGAGACGAACTCA
>JBKOUS010000056.1:0-6650 GCA_046723505.1 Actinomycetota bacterium | reverse complement strand
CCCTCTGAGCAGTCAACCGCGGCGGAGGTAGCTAGCGGAGACTCTTTAACGCGATTTTGACGCCCATCAGGGGTCGACCCGCGTAGGTGTGACAGGTGTAGAACCTGCGTAAAGGGCCCTGTCGTGGGGTGTGCGCCAGATACAGACTTGAACCGTGTCTTGATCATCTTCGGCATTGGCAGGGATGTGGTGCCATATGGCGTTATCTGACTGGTTGGCCCGGCACCGCGCGGTTGTCTGGCTAGCGGCTGTGTTTTTGGGACCGGGGGTCGCAGGTCTGCTGACCCTGGCCCGTCCGCAGCTCCACGAGAATCATGTGACGTTGCTGCTGGTCCTAGTCGTCGCCATGGTGTCGGCAGCTGGGCTGCGACCGGCCGGCTTGGTTGGCGCTGTTACCACTGGGCTTGCGTACGACTATTTCTGGACCGAGCCGTACTACAGCTTTCAGATCCTCGACACTCAAGACATCCTGACGGTCATGCTGCTTGTCTTGGTGGGCGGCGCTATCGAGCAGCTCAGCTGGTGGGCGGGCCGTCAGCGCGCCACAGCTGCTCGCCGGCTCGACTACTTGACCTCCCTGCGGCGCGCCGCCGAGCCAATTGCGCCGGAGGCGCATGCAGCAGCGCTTCAGGCCGTCTCGGACACAGTCAGCACCGTGCTGGACGCGGACAGCTGTCGCCTAGTCCTGGATGAGCCGTTGCCTGCTACGGTCCTCCACGACGATGGCAGCGTCACTCGGGGCGGCCGGGTCATGGATGTCGACAGAGAGGGGCTGCCCACCGATGACGTCATCGCGATCCCGGTGCCTCGTCAGGATCGTCGCCTCGGCTACTTTGCCGTCGTCGCGGCCACCCATGTTGCTCGTCCACGGGCCGAGCAACGCCAGGTCGCCGGGCTGCTCGCTCACCTTGCTGCGGGTTCCCTGGCGCTTGAGGCGGGAGCCTCGAAGACCGGCAGGCCGGCGCCCACGGGCAAGAGTAAGGATCAGTGAGGACTGAACTGAGTCTCGCGTGGCCCAGTCAGCGGGTGGTCGTCACGGCTGGAAGCGGTAGCCCATTCCGGGCTCGGTGATGAGGTGGCGGGGCCGAGTCGGATCCACCTCGAGTTTTTGTCTGAGCGCCTTGACGTACTGGCGCAAATAGTGGGTTTGATCCACATACGTGGGTCCCCAGACCTCCTGGAGCAGCTGTCGTTGGCTCACCAGCCGTCCGGGATGCCTGACCAATGCCTGGAGGAGCTGCCACTCGGTCGGTGTGAGGTGCACCTGTCGCGCCGGGGCCTTGATGCGCGTTCTTTCGAGTTGGGAATTGTTAGCGTCGACGTTGGTCGGGAGGGTTTCATAGATCAGGTGGTCGCTGAGATCAACAGTCCACCGTCCGAGCTGGATGGGTTCGATGAGTTCCGGCTCGGTGGTGCGTCGGGTCACAGCTCGAATTCGTGCGAGGAGTTCCTCCACACTGAAGGGCTTCGTGACGTAGTCATCGGCACCGGCATCAAGGGCATCCACCTTGGCCGCGCTATTGATACGTCCGGAGAGGATCACGATTGGCACTTGGGTCCACATGCGAAGCGAGCGGATGACGTCCACACCGTCCATGTCGGGCAGGCCGAGATCGAGGATGACCAGGTCTGGGTGAGCGTCGGCAGCTGCCTCGAGTGCTCCCCGGCCCGTCCCAGCGGTGACCACGTCGTACTGCCGCGCGTGCAGATTGATCCGCAAGGCGCGCAGGATCTGCGGCTCATCGTCCACCACAAGCACTCGAGTCATGGTTGCTCGATGGCCGTTTCCGCTGGCTCATTAAGGGGTTGGCCTGCGATCGATCGTGTTTGTGCGGAGTCCCCGTCTCGACTGGGTTGAGCCACAGCGGGCAGCGAGATTGTCATGGTCAAGCCGCCGCCAGGTGTTCCTTCCGGGCTCAGAGTTCCCGACATAGCCTCGACAAGCCCTCGTGACAATGCCAGCCCGAGGCCGACACCGGTGGTGTTATCCCGATCACCGAGCCGCTGGAATGGCAGGAAGATCTGGCTCCAGTCGGTCTCCGGGACACCTGGGCCACAGTCGACGACCCGGATCTCGACGGCCGAGTTGTAGACACTCGCCGTAATCTGCGGAGGGGCGCCCGGTGGGCTGTGATGTAGGGCGTTCTGCGCCAGATTGGCGATCGCCCGTTCCAACAACGCGGGGTCGGCCGCCACGTCCGGTGTGTCTTCTGGGACGCGGATGATTACCCCCGATGCGGCGGGTCCCAGGCTGGTCACGGCGGCGGAGATGACATCGGCGACGTCGATCGGCTGGATGGCCAGCGCCAGAGCACCAGCTTGGAGACGGCTCATGTCGAGTAGGTTCTCCACAAGACCGCTCAGCCGGTCCAACGACTCCTCCGCGGTAGCGAGCAACTCGCCTCTGTCTTCCTCGCTCAGGGCGAGATCTGACATTCGAAGCGTCCCAACGGCCGCTTTGGCTGATGCGAGCGGGGTGCGAAGGTCATGGCTCACCGCACTGAGCAGGGCGGTGCGTAGGCGGTCAACCTCGGCAAGAGAACCGGCGGTAGCGGCGGTCTCCTCGAGCCGCTCTTGGCGTAGCGCGACGGTTGCCTGCGCGGCGAAGGCTTCCAGGACCCGCCGGTCCTGGGCAGCGAGTGGGTGCCCGCACAACACCAGTGTGTGTGAGTCGTCGACGTGCACTTCGGCATCGCCATCGCCTGGCGCGAGGCAGATTGGGCTACCGACGCAAGCAACCACGGTCCAGGCCTCGTTGGTGTGCTCCAGCTCTGGCCCGCCGAGAGCATCGGCGCGGCGCTCGAGGAGAGTCACGGAATTCAGCGCGAAGGTCTCACGGACCTGCTCCAGGAGCGCCGGCAGCGGCCGTGAGCCGCGCAGCACGCTGCTGGCCAGAGTGAACAGCGTGGCCGCCTCGGCTCGGGCCCGTGACGCTTCCCGGGTTCGGCGAGCAGCGACGTCGACGACCGTACTGAGCGACACCGCAACAACGAGGAAGGCGAAAAGAGCAAGCAGGTTTTCCTGCTCGGCGACGGTGAACATCCGAAGAGGCGGGGCGAAGAAGTAGTTCAGCAGAAGGAATCCGCAAACGGCAGCAAGCAACGCCGAGACAAGGCCGCCGACGAGTGCAACTGCCACCACCAGCAGGAGGAACACCAAGATGTCGGTGGACAGGGAGACGTCGGCGTCGATTGTGAGCAGCACCCAGGTGAGCAGCGGCAACGCGCCAACGGTCAAGATGAAACCCGCAGCGCGGCGGCCAAGACTTAGCCCACCTCGCCGAATCCGCCACGGACGGTTGCGTCCTTTGGCGATCCTCCAGCGATGTGCGGTGGCCTCGTGCGTGACCCTGTGTACGTCAATCGATCCAGACTCGGCGGTTGTGGTGACGCCAACGCCCGGAGAGAAGAATTGAGCCCAGCGCCCCCGGCGGCTGGCACCGAGCACTAATTGGGTGGCATTCACACCGCGCGCGAAGTCCAGCAGGGCGTCGGGAATATCGGTACCGACCACCTGGTGGTAGGTGCCTCCAAGATCTTCGACCAGTACGCGCTGCCGCGCCAGATGTGCGGGATCTCCACCGCTGAGGCCGTCACTGCGTGCAACGTGTACGGCGAGCAGGTCGGCGCCCTTGGTGCGGGCCGCGATGCGCGCGGCACGGCGAATCAAAGTGTCGCCCTCCGGCCCGCCCGTCAGTGCGACAACCACCCGCTCACGAGTCTCCCAGTGTGAGCCGATGTTGTGGTCGGCGCGGTACTTGTCGAGTTGCTCGTCGACCTTGCCGGCGACCCAGAGGAGCGCCAGCTCGCGGAGGGCTGAGAGATTCCCGACTCGGAAGTAGTGGCCTAAGGCAGCATCGACCTTCTCAGGGGCGTAGACATTGCCATGCGCCAGCCGCCGGCGCAGCGCCTCCGGGGCCATGTCAACCAGCTCAATCTGCTGCGCCTGCCGCACCACGGCATCCGGCATGGTCTCGCGCTGCCGTACGCCGGTGATCTCGTAAACAACGTCGTTGAGCGATTCCAGGTGCTGCACATTCACGGTCGTGATCACGGTGATCCCAGCCTCAAGCAGCTCCTCGATGTCTTGCCATCGCTTTTCGTTGGGCGAGCCGGGGACGTTGGTGTGAGCAAGCTCGTCCACCAGTGCAACCTGGGGTCGGCGGCCCAGGACCGCCGCGAGGTCCATCTCCTCCAGCGTGGTACCCCGGTAGGTTCCCGTGGCCCGCGGGACAACCTCGAGACCCTCGATGAGTTCCACTAGGGGCTGGCGCCCGTGGGTTTCGACAAAGCCGATGACGACATCGGTGCCACGCTCGAGGCGGCGGTGGCCCTCTTCGAGCATCTTGTAGGTCTTTCCGACCCCAGGAGCCGCGCCAAAGTAGACCCGCAGTTGCCCGGTGCCCATGGCACCTCCTCCCCGCAGCGATCTCACCGTGTCGGTTGTTGACATCTGCCGCGGCCCCATTCTCATCGCCGGGCGGCCGACGAGCCCGCGATCATGATCAGCGAGCGGTGGTGACGCTTGACCTTGCGGCGTCGAGCTGCTCGTGGTGGGTCGCCTCGCTGCCGTCGATGGAGAATGCTGCACCGTTGGTGTCGAGGTTGTGTGAGCTGGTCAGGTGGTAGGGGACGTTGCAGACCATAACGCCGGGGGTGAAGAAGAGTCGTGCTTTCAGGCGTAGTGCGCTTTGGTTGTGCAGCAGGTGTTCCCACCAGTGGCTGACGACGTATTCGGGGATGAATACGCAGATGGCGTCTCGGGGGCTGTCCCGGTGGATGTCGCGGATGTAGTCCAGGATTGGGGTGGTGATCTCTCGGTAGGGGGAATTGATGATTTTCAGCTCGACGGGAATCTCGCGATCGCGCCATTCGTCGGCGAGCGCCTGTGTTTCTTGCTCGTCGACCTGAACGGTGAGCGCGATCAAGGTGCTGGGGTGGGTGGCGCGGGCGAAGGCGAGGGCCTGCATGGTGGGCAGGAGCAGCCGGCTGACGGGGACGATCGCGTGGATGCGGCTGGGCAGACTCACGGCGGCGGCGGTTGGGGTTAATTCGACTGTGACGCGGCGGTAGTGGCGTCGGATGCCTTGCATGGTGACGAAGAGCAGCGGCATGGCGATAGTGACAATCCAGGCACCGTGGGTGAATTTCGTGATCAGAACGATGATCAAGACGATGGCGGTGAAGGTGGCCCCGACGGCGTTGATTGCTTGTGAGCGACGGATGCGGCTTCGGGAGCTATTTGAGGTGCCGCTGGGCAGTTCGCGCTGCCAGTGTCGGACCATTCCGAGCTGGGAGAGGGTGAAGGAGACGAAGACCCCAATGATGTAGAGCTGGATGATTGAGCTGACGTTGGCGTTGAAGGCCACGATCAGGGCGATGGCAAACAGGGCAAGCAGGATGATGCCGTTGCTGTAGACGAGGCGGTCGCCGCGGTTGCGTAGTTGGCGGGGTAGGAAGCGGTCGGTGGCGAGCAGGGAGGCCAGCAGCGGGAAGCCGTTGAATGCGGTGTTGGCAGCCAGGATCAAGATGGCTGCTGTGGCGGCCTGTATGTAGTAGAAGAGGAGACCGATCCCGAAGACTGTTTGGGCGATCTGAGCGAGTGCGGTTTGGGTGGGTGTGTCGGTGGGCAGTCCCAGGTCCGTGGGGCTTTGGGCCACATGGACCTGGAGGGTGAGCGCGAGCACCGTGATGCCGACAAACATGGTGATCGAGAAGAAGCCCATGATGGCTAGGGTGTCGGCGGCGTTCTTCGCTTTGGGTTTCTTGAAGGCGGGCACGCCGTTGCTGATCGCTTCGACGCCGGTTAGGGCCGTACAGCCGGAGGCGAATGCCCGCATCGCCAACAGCACCACACCAATGCCGACGAACGTGTGCTCGGGATAGATGGGTAGTCCGGCAGTGGGTGCCAGCAGCTGCTCACCGGACAGCAGCCGGTAGCCGGCGACCGCGAACATGACGTAAATGCCGAGCAGGAAGCCGTAGGTGGGGACGGCAAACGCCTTCCCGGACTCTTTGACGCCGCGCAGGTTCATGAGGGTGAGCAGCACCACAAAACCGACCGAGAGGGAGACGGCGTGCCGGGATAGTTCTGGAACCGCCGATGTGATCGCGGCTACTCCGGCGACGACGGATACGGCGACAGTGAGCACGTAGTCGACCAACAGTGCGCTGGCGGCCGCCAGCCCGGCCCACTCTCCGAGGTTGGCGCGGGCGACGGTGTAGGCGCCGCCGCCGTTTGGGTACGCCCGACAGGTCTGACGGTAGGACACAATCACCACCGCGAGGAGGGCGACAATGACGGCCGCGACATACCACGCCAGATGCAGAAATGCGAGCCCAGCCAGGCTCAGGATGAGCAGAATCTCCTCGGTGGCATAGGCGACCGAGGACAGCGGATCGCTGCAGAAGACAGGCATCGCCAGCTTCTTCGGCAGCAAGGTTTCTGAGAGCTGGCTACTGCGCATCGGCCGCCCCAGGAAAAGCCGCTTAGGGGCTTCGTGGAGAACGCTCACCGCTGGCCGCCTCGACCCAGGAGAAACGAAGTGACCACCACAGGCCCTAGTGCATCTCGGCTGACCGCCGATGACGCCTGCCTTAACGACTTCTTGACAGCTGGAGGACGAATTTTGACGCCATCTTCACGGAGCG
>JBKOUS010000125.1:0-10803 GCA_046723505.1 Actinomycetota bacterium | reverse complement strand
GTCCTCACCATTGTTGACAGCGAACGGTCGAAGATCGACATGGCGCGGCTGTAGGCAGTCCTCGATCAGCGTTGGCACGGTGGAAAGCTGCACAACCGGCTGCGCGATCCAACCGCGCGGATCCTCGGTCACCCGACGCCGTAGCGCATCAAGTTCAGCCTCGGTGGCACGCGGCCCGATCACGATGCCTTTGCCACCGGAGCCGTCAACCGGCTTGACGACCAATTCCCGAATACGGTCCAGCACCTCCTCGCGGGCTTCGTCGTCCTCGAGCCGCCACGTATCGATGTTGGCGATGATCGGATCCTCGCGCAGGTAGTACTTGATCAAGTCCGGCACGTATGTATAGATCAGCTTGTCGTCGGCCACGCCATTGCCGATCGCATTGGCCAGCGCCACGCCGCCGGTACGTACAGCGTTCACCAGGCCCGGCACGCCCAGCATCGAGCCGCTGAGGAAATGCACCGGATCGAGAAAATCGTCATCGATCCGGCGGTAGATCACATCCACCCGCTGCAGCCCTGCGGTGGTACGCATGAAGACCTTGCCGCGGCGGCACTCGAGATCACGGCCCTCAACCAATTCCACCCCCATGGTGCGCGCCAGCAGGGTGTGCTCAAAGTAGGCCGAGTTGTAGACGCCCGGGGTGAGTACCACCACTGTCGGTTCATCAACACCGGGGGGCGCTGCCTTGCGCAGCGCTGTGAGCAGGCGGGTTGGGTAACTCGCCACCGGGCGGATCCGTTGGTTGGCGAAGGCCTCAGGCATTGCCGTGATCATCGCGTTGCGGTTGGTCATCACGTACGAGACCCCGCTCGGCACACGGACGTTGTCCTCGAGCACGCGTACGTCGCCGGCTGGATTGCGGATCAAGTCCACACCAGCGACGTGAATGCGTACGCCGTTGCCCGGTTTGATCCCCCAAACCGCACGGTGGAAATGGGTGGAGGAGGTAACCAGCTGACTGGGAATCACCCCGTCGGAGATCACCCGAGCATCGGCGTAGATGTCGGCGAGAAACGCCTCGAGTGCTCTCACCCGCTGCGCGACACCAGCCTCGATAATCTCCCACTCCGGCGAGGCGATCACCCGCGGCACCAGATCGAGCGGGAAGGGCCGTTCCACCCCGCCGACATCGAAGGTCACGCCGGCTTGAGTGTAGTTATTGGCAAGGGACTCCGCGATCATGCGGAGATCGTCTGCGGTTGATCGGCTGAGGGCGGAATAGACAGCCTGGTACGAGGGCCGGACGCTGCCCTCCGCGTCGATCATCTCGTCGAACGCATCACCTGTCCGGTAGTTGGAGAGCACGTCCGCCATAGGCGGAGCCTACTCACAGTCTCGTTACCTGAGCGCTAAGTCTTCCCGAGGCTGCGAGCGTCGGGTATCGCGCACCGCGGCGTCGGGTATCACGCCGCTACGAACAAGGCGGATTCGCGATGTTCGCGCCGCCGATCTGCAGGGGGAAATGGCGGAACACTATGCGCAAGCAGCCTCAAAGAAACAGGCAGGAGTCACCGAACTCGTGCCACAGATAGTGCTCGGCAACCGCCGCATCGTACGCCCGCTGGGTCAGCTCTGCGCCGGCCACAGACTCGACAAGCAGCAGGTGGGATGCCGCAGGGTTGTGCCATCCGGTGATCAACCCGTCGACGACACGTACCGGTCGCTCTGGAGAGATCACCAGGTCAGTCCATCCGGACGCGGCGGCCACGATCCCGTCCGGACTGGCTGCTGATTCGATGGCACGTGTGGCGGTTGTGCCGACAGCGATCACCCGGCCGCCACGCGCCCGGCTGGAGTTGACCAGATGGGCAGTCGTCTCACTGACCTCGAACCATTCAGGCTGCGGAACCTCGCCAACATCTTGGGAGGACAACCCGGTGTGCAGGGTGATCGGCGCAAAGATCACCCCCTGTCCCACCAGTCGCGCAACCAAGTCGGCACTGAACGGCCGGCCTGCGCTCGGCATTTCCGCGCTGCCCGGGCAGAGCGCGAAGATCGTCTGGTAGGCCGAGATCGGGAACGAGCCGCTGAGGTAGCCGTAGCTGATCGGCCGCCCGCGCTCCCGCAGGTAGTGAGAGAGCATCTGGGGGACGGTGACTCGGCTACGCCAGAGCCGATTCCCGACGCCGGTGGGTGAGGAGCCTGATGCTATTTCTTGGGCTGCTCGCGCATCGCCCTTTGGATCCGCGATTCCCAATGCTCGCAGCTCTGGATAGGCCGCGACCAGCTCCACGACGCCGCCCGCGGGGAGGCCGATGCGCTCGCCCACCCGGCCATCGAGCACCGGAGCCTTGGCATCTGGCGCTGTGCGCAACTCGGCCACCCGAGTACCGTCGCTGAGCCGATTCGCAACGTGCACGACGACAGCTGAACCGTCCCGCGTGCCGTCCAGTTGGCCGGGCACAGTGGCGGAGGTGTTCACCACCAGCACATCGCCGGCCCTCAGCTGATCACCTAGCCGGTCGAAGACGGTGTGCCGGATACCAGCGGGCGTTCCCACCAGGAGCCGTACGCCGTCCCGCCGCAGACCCCGCAGTTCAGGCGGCTCGGTTGCCATACGGTCTTCGGTGAAGGTGAAGCGGGTGAGAGGCCGGGCCGTCAACACCGTGCTCATTGCGACCCTGCCCTAGCCGCGAGGGTGGCGATCAGCTCGTCACCCCGATAGCGGCCACTGGGCAGGTGGGAGGCAATCAGAGCCATGACGATCGGGGCCACAGTCCCTGGCTCGGGCCGATCGCTGATGTCCTCACCCGGATACGCCGCCTGGTGCATGGCAGTCCGCATGTCGCCTGGATCGAGGCTGTACCACCTGAAGTCCGGTTCCTCCGCCGCCCAGGTCAGCGTCTGATGATCGAGCGCCGCCTTGCTGGATCCGTAGCCGCCCCATGTCTCATAGTGGTCGACACCGGCATCGGAGGAGACGTTGATGATCACGGATTGCGGGTGCAGCAGTGGCAGCAACTCCCGAATGAGTTGCTGTGGAGCGATGAGGTTGGTACGCAGCAGTTGCTCGTACACCTCAGGTTCAAGATCACGTAGCCGAGGCAGCGGGGATCCACCAAGATCACTTGCGTTGTTGATCAAGAGGTCAAGCCTGCCCGCTGTCGCCACAGCGGCCGCCAATTGTTCGCGATGCGCTGGATCGGCGACATCCCCCGGAATAGCGCGCACCGACGTCAGCTCCGACAGGGCCCAGGCCGTGCTCGCCAGCGGCTCCGCATGCCGGGCGTCGATGGTCAGGTTCCAGCCGCGACGAGCCAGTTCGAAGGCCACAGCGCGGCCCAACCCGAGCGAGGCACCGGTGATCAGTGCATGAGGCATGGATCCATTGTTCAACTTAAAGTCAACTTGAATTCAAGCGGGAACCGACCTTCAGGCGGTCGCTGCACTCAGAGTGCGCGCCGGCCGCGGGATCCTGGGGTCTGTGGCTCGCTGTCGCTGGGCTCGTGGAGGTAGCTGAAGTCGCCGAAATCGTCGTCAGCATGACGGCGTGAGCGGCGACGCTTGACCTGACTCTCCGATTCGGCCGGCACGCCCCCATTCGACGGAGCTGGCTGAGGCGGCACGCTGACGCGCGGCAGTTGGGTCGTCGCAGCCTGCGGCTGTGGTGTCGCGTGCGGACGGTGTTCCGGATGGGGCGGTCCGCCAGTGCGTGGCAGCTTGGTCGTCGTCTCCGGCGGCTGCGGTCTCTCCAGTGGGCGGCGGTCGGGCTGCCCCGACGGCACCGGTTCTTTGACAACCGCCGGCCCTCGGGTACGAACCGGAGTCGCGCCGGGCTGGCGTACCGAAAAGCGGCCAGGCCCACTGGCACGCACTACGGCAACGCCTACGGCCGTGGTCAGCGGTACGGCCAAAACAAGCCCGATCGAGCCGACCAGAATGCTGAGCAGCTCGGCCGCGAACCGCTCGGCCTGCACTATATCGAGCAGTGGTCGGTTATTGATCTTGATCAGGAGGAAGACGCCGAGCGACGTGCCAGCCGTGGCAAATGCAATGGTGTATACGGTCGAGGCAATGTGATCCCGCCCGATCCGCATCGCCCGTGAGAACAGGCGCTTGTGTGTCGCACCTTGATCCGCGAGCTCCCAAACCGCTGAGGCTTGGGTGATCGTCACATCATTGAGCACGCCGAGACCGGCGACTATGATCCCGCAAATCACGACCGACGTAAGCCGGAGGTCCGGCGCCGCAGCCGCCAGCAGATAATCATCCTCCCCGGCAAGACCGGTCAGGTGGGACCACTTGGTCACTACGAAGCCAAGTAGCGCTATCAAGATCAATCCGAAGAGAGTCCCCACCAGCGCGGTCGTAGTTCGAGCGCTGAAGCCATGGGCAGCGTAGAGCGCGACGAACATGATCGCCGAAGAGCCGATCAGCCCGACCATGATCGGATTGGACCCGGCGATCAGCGCCGGAAACATGAACGTAGCCAGAATGAAGCCTGCAAAGCCCAATCCGAGCAGCGCAGCAAAGCCACGCCAGCGAGCGACCACGATGACCACTGCGGCGAAGATCAACCCCACGAGCAGCAGCGGGGTACTCCGCGTGAAGTCAGAGAACTGGTACTGAGCCGGCTGGTCGCCAGATGGTGGGACACGTACCAACTTGATGAGCTGGCCGACCTTCACCCCCGACGAATAGATCGCGGCCGTTACGGGAACCGTGACGGCTTTGCCTTTGTCATCGCCCTCCAGCAGCTGAGATATCAGATCAGCGCAGCGGACGTCGGTCACACCCGGCGTGGATCCTGCGAGTCCCTCGCAGGAGATCTCCTTGATGTCGGTGATCCGCGCCGTCGGGTAGGTGACGCCGGGAACGCTGTAGCCGGTCACGTCGGCATTGACCTGGCGTGAAATATCGCCCGGCCAGAAGGCAATCAATCCGACCAGTGTCCAGATCGCCAACGGTATGAGGATCACAATCAAGATCCGCAGCGCGCGTTGGTGGCGGCCCAGCGCGTCCGGTTTCACCAACGCCTGCGGACCGGTATCTGAAAGACGTCCTGAGCTGGAGTGTGAGTGAGCCACGATGCCGCCTAGTCTTAGTCCCCGTGAGTCGGCTACCTAGGGCGAGTCAGGACGGCACTCAGCGGTACCGCGTGATGGCTCGCCGGGCCTACAGGAGCGGACTCAGCCCACAATCTAACCCACATCATCCTGGGCAGATCCGAATCGATCCCTCTGCTGGGACTGGCCGGGCGGTACGACACCATCGCAACGCCGCCGGACTCGTAGCCGGAATCATTGCTCTCGGCCTTGTCGGACTGTGCTTACGCGCGGTGCCGGCGGTGCTGGCGGACAACGATTTCGTCATACAGGTTGCTGGTTCGCTTACTGGCATGGCCGCTCCCCCGAGCAGCGCCGCGCCGGCGACTCCGTCCCCGACAACGAAGGCCGAGCCATTCACATCGGCCAGCAACCGCCTCACTTCGGTCACGTTGCACGGGAAGCGCGATGCGAAGAGCCTCCGCCAGATCGAGGTACTGGGGAGTGGGCCGGGGACCTACCAGGCGGCCAGGAAGAGCATGAAGCCGACGTCGTCGTCCGGCGCCTTGATCCGGTACGACGTACGGGTGGAAGACGGGTTGTCCATCAATCCTGACCAGGCCGCTGTGGATATGCAGGAAGTGCTCGACGATCCGCGGAGCTGGCCAGCCACCCACCGCTGGCGCTTCGAGCTAGCGCCGGTTGGCGAGACGGTCACCCTGCACGCCTACATCGTGACGCCGGAGACTACCGACCGGCTGTGCGCGCCCTACCTGACCCGCGGGGAAGTTTCCTGCCAGAACGGCAATCGGGTAGTACTCAATGCCAAACGTTGGCTACTCGGCGCCGACGCGTACGGCTCTGATCTGACCAACTACCGGCGCTATCTGGTCAACCACGAGTTCGGACACGCGCTCGGCAAGCGGCATGTGGACTGCCCGGGCCCAGGAAGGCTAGCGCCGGTGATGATGCAACAGACCAAGGGCCTCGGACCCTGCCGGAAGAACCCATGGCCGCAAGCCACCGATTGACCCCGCCGCGCGCCCACGCCTCCTACGATGTGCAGCTCGTGCCGCTGCCCGTCGGAGTGGCTCGGCTGATGCTGTCCGGCAGGTTGCGTCCTGCGCAAGCCGAAGGGCTCCAGGCCTCAGAAAGTCGCTGGCACCCGCAGTATCCAATGCTCGACAGCATCGATGCGATCGCTATGGTCTTCGCGGCCCATCGGGCGATGATGGGCGCTGTCAAGGAGTCGCCTGCATGGTGGATCCATCAGATCGTCGTCGATGGCCTGGTGGTGGGTGACATCGGATTCCACGGACCGCCGAGTCCTGAGCGGGCGGTCGAGATCGGCTACAGCGTGGTCCCCGCCTGGCGCGGGCACGGCGTGGCGACTCGGGCCTGCGCGTTGATCTTGCAGCAGGCGTGGCAGGACGGTGCGGATAGTGTCGTTGCCGAGACCGATGATGGCAATGTCGCCTCACAGGCGGTGCTGCTTCGTAACGGATTCCAGCGCCGTCCCGATGGTGTCTTCATGATCAACCGCCCGGAGGCTTGATGAATGGCCTGACCCGCCACATCCGGCTTGAGCAGCCCGTGATGATGGGGCCGATCTTCGCTCAGCTGCGCCGCGGCCCCGGCGACCCGACGCACCGCTGGCTCGGCGACATTCACCTGCGCGCCACGCGTACGCCCGTCGGGCCAGCTTTGATCAAGATCATTGCGAGTGGCGCTCAGGTGTCCGCCCGGGCGTGGGGTGAAGGTGCGGAGTGGAGCCTTGATCAACTGCCACGACTGCTCGGCGAGGCCGACGATCCAGAGGCGTTCCGACCCCAACCTGAGCACGCTCCGCTGGTCCAGGCATGGCAACGGTATGGCCATTACCGAGTAGGTCGGACCGAGGCAGTGTTCGAGGCGCTGGCGCCGGCCTGCATCGAGCAGGTCGTCACTGGCAAGGAGGCATTTCGGGCCTGGCGACTGCTGGTACGTGAGTTCGGCGAGCCAGCACCCGGCCCGGCGCGGGAACCCGGCTCGGCAGCGTACGGGATGTATCTGCCACCCACGCCAGAGGTCTGGTCTCGGGTGCCGAGCTGGCGGTTCCTGGCTGCTGGAGTGGAGCAGCGTCGCAGCCGCACCCTCGTTCGCACCGCTACCCGGGCAGCGGCCTTGGAGCGCACCGTGACCAGGTCGTACGAGCAGGCTGATCGAGCGCTGCGCAGCTTTCCCGGCGTTGGGGCATGGACCTCAGCGGAGGTACGACAGCGCGCCCACGGCGATCCGGACGCTTGGAGCATCGGCGACTATCACGTCGGTCGAGACATCACTTATTCGTTGACCGGCGAAGAGCTCGATGATGAGGCCTGCCTCGAAATCCTCGAGCCGTATCGCGGGCACCGGTTCCGGGTGCAGATGCTGCTCTCCATGGTCGGCCGGCGCCGGCCGCGCCGCGCCCCCCGGATGACGCTGCCGACCCATACGCCGTACGCGACGCGGGGTCGGTCGTAAATTGGCCATGAGTTGGACGCCCGGGTTTGGCCGGACGGCTTGCGTGCCGTCTACTCGATCAGATGGTCGCTGGCTGCCCTGGCCCGCGCGGCCCCCGGTTCCAGAGTCATGCCTGACAGTGACTCGCGATGATCAAATGTGGGATCGTGCCGTGCCGCTCTCAAGCTATCCAAGTCGTCAAGAGGTGCGCCATGCCTTGGTTGCCTCGTTGAGGTATGCGATTTCGTCTGGTGTCAATGTGAACGACAACGCGCCGGCATTGTGCGCGACCTGATCTGCATTCTTCGCTCCCGGAATGGGCACCACATTGTCCTGCTCGAGAAGCCAGCGCAGCGCCACCTGACCGGGCGTCTTGCCGTAACGATCACCGATCGAACGCAGCAATGTCACAACAGGTCCCAGCGCCTGGAACTTCGGCCCGCGGAATGGTTCCCGGAAGCGGCGTAGGCCAACCGGTCGGCTGCCATCGAGGTACTTCCCAGTGAGCGCGCCGCTTGCGAGCGGCTGGTAGGCGATCAACGTCATGCCGAGTTCACGGCAGGCATCCAGCACCCCGTTGGTCTCGGGCTGGCGATGCAGCAGGGAGTATTGGACCTGATTGGACGCCAGTGTGATTCCACGCCGAGCCAAGGCCTGAGACGCCGTGCGCATTTGGGCGGCGGAGTAATTACTCACCCCGACCGCTTTGATCTTGTCCGCCTCGACTGCGTCGGCCATCAAGTCCATGAGCGCCGGGATCTCCACGCGCCGGGTCGGATAATGATGTTGGTAAAGATCAATCGAGCTGCTCCGCAGATTGTCCAGGCTCGCGTCCAGCGCGACAGGCAGGTCTTCAGCGCGTCCGAATGGTGTAGGCGGGAACTTCGTGGCGATCACGACGTCCTTGCCCTCCGCCAGCTCGCCCAGCCGGCGCTCTGAGCCACCGGCGCTATACATAGCTGCTGTATCAAAGAAGTTGATCCCTGCCGCCAAGCTGGCGTCAAAGGCGGCCTGCTCATCAGCGGTGTCCGTACCGCCGTACGCCCGCTTCGCCGGCATGAACCGCTGGGCACCGCGTGCCTCGCCCCAGACCATGACACCTAGCCCGAGTCGCGGTACGCGAACCTCGGTGCAGCCAAGCGTTACTGTCTCCGCCATCTCAACACCCCCACACGCTGTCAGCCCGTTAGCCGTGCAGCGATCCTATTCGCCGCGCCTTGCGGAGAAATAAATGCGGCGCCGTTCCGGTTCTCTCGAGCAGGCCGAGATGAGGAAGGATCTTATGGGCATCACTCGCTTGAACCACGCCGTGCTCTTCGTCCGCGATCTCGAACGCAGCGTGGCCTTCTACACCGAGGTACTGGGTTTCAGACGAATCGACATGACGCCTGAGGGATTCCGTGGTGCGGCGTTCCTGCAGGCGCCGGGCTCGACCAACGACCACGACTTGGGATTGTTCGAGGTCGGAGCCAACAGCGCGCCGTCCGGGGCGGGCCGCACCACGGTCGGGCTCTACCATCTGGCTTGGGAGATCGACACGCTCGCCGAGATGGAGCAGCTGGCGGCGTCCCTTACCGACAACGGCGCCCTCGCCGGCTCGTCGGACCACGGCACGACGAAGAGTCTCTACGGCAAGGACCCGGACGGTTTGGAGTTCGAGATCGCCTGGATCGTGCCCGCCGATCAGCTGGACGACGCTGCCCGGGAGGCCCGCAAGCGGATTCGCCGCCTCGACCTCGACAAAGAGATCGCGCGCTATGGCGCCGACACCCGGGGTGGGATCGGGATCTCCGTCCCGATTGGCTGACGGAGGCGCCTCGAGGTCGGTGAGTCCTACTACGGCTGCCCAATGTGCGCTTCGCTCATCGAATAGATGCGATGGTGTCGAGCATCTCCCCGAGATGCTCGACGCGCAGCGGCGGGTTCAACAATTCAGCGATGCGATCGAGGCTGTGCGCCTTGACCTCGGCGGCGCTCGTTGAAAGGTAGGCGGTGATTGCTGACTCCCAGAAGTGGCTGAATTGCGCGATCACCATCGTGAATGAACCGTAGCCCGTGACTCGACCTGGTCCGCCGGCCTCCACGTAGGACAAGTACAGCTCGGCGAGCCGGCGCTGATCACCGAATGCGAAGTCGATCATGGCCATTGGCAGCTCCTGCGCCGGGTCCGCCAATCCGCAGTTCTCCCAATCGATCACGCACACCGCATCGGCCGGCGTCGGCAGAATGTTGTCGGCCCACAAGTCGCGATGGCAGCTCTGCAGGTTCGTGGGCGGCTCGATCAGGGCTTCCAACCGCAGCAGCTCGGTGATCTCCACGTCGAGAGCTTCTGCAAACGGAGCGTCCGCCGCCTTTGCTTCATCAAGCAGCTGAGTCCACCGCGGCGCCCCGACCGGCTCGGTGTACCAGCCAATGAGCGGGCGCGCGGGCGCATAGTGCACCCTATGGATGGCCGCCAATGTCGCGCCGATCATCGTCGGGTATAGACCCCTATCCATGGCCAACAGGTCAACCCACTCATACGCCCGAACCTGATGCCCAGCAACATCAACCAGGACTTGCCCTGCCCCTGTGCGAATAGGCCGCGGCATCTGCACCGCGCCGGCCGCGAGCACCGCCTCCTGATAGGCGACATCTGCAACCGCATCTGCCGGCATCTGACGGATGACCAACTCCTTGATCGCAAACGAACCCCTATCGGTATCAAGCCGCCAGACGCGACCCTGCTCCCCGCGAGCCACCATGATCATTTCCCGGACGGGAGGTCCGACACCATACGCCCTGGCAATGGTCGGCCCATGATCGGACAACACCAGGCAAACATGCCACACCTCGCGCTGATCTGGGCTCGAGACTTCGATCGTGGTTGCCAGCATCCTTCAGGCATTCATTTTTCGAAACTCCACTGAGCTCAGTACCCGTGCATGCTCCGACAGTTGTGCTTCCGATTGGCCACTCCACCTGCGGCCCCTCTGATCAATCACGGCATGGTTCTGGCAATACTGATCGCATGGGCGACCCTGGCCTGCAATGGCATCCATCGCTCTATGCGGGGAGTGCCAGATATTACGCCATGGGCCGTGTCGGTTACCCGACCGCACTCGCGGACGCTCTAGCGAGCGAGCTGGCGCTTGATGGCTCGGGCCGCCTGCTCGATGTCGGGTGCGGTCCCGGCAACTTCACACTGCTGCTGGCGCCGTGGTTTGAGCAGGCGACCGGTCTTGACGCCGACCGGGAGATGCTGGCACAGGCAAAGCAGCGGGCGGCACAGGCCGGAGTTGGCAACGTGCAGTGGCTCCACCTGCGCGCCGAGGAGTTGCCAGCGGGCCTG
>JBKOUS010000237.1:0-12224 GCA_046723505.1 Actinomycetota bacterium | reverse complement strand
GCCAGCCCAGCGCCGAGCTCGCGACATTCGACAACCCAGACCGATATCCAGCTCCCGACCCAGGTCCGGAACCGCACCTGCCACGGCTCGCCGATGTTGACGAGAGGGCTGCCAATCGGGCAACGCGTCAGGTGGCGACATTCTTTGGTCTGGTGCCAGTCCTGTGCATCGGGTTCGTTGTGGTCTATTTCGCGGTGCCTGGAGACTCATATATCGACTTCGGCCCGCTGAGAGCCAACACGAGAAACCTCCTGCTTGGCTTGACCTTCGGTCTTGCGCTGCTTTTCCTCGGCGTTGGCGCCGTGCAGTGGGGGCGCAAGATCATGTCTGACCAGGAAACGATCGATTATCGACATCCTGCCCACTCCAGCGAGGGCGCCAAGAACTACATGCTGACCGAGCTGGACAAGGTCGTTGACGAGACCCAGCTCAACAGGCGCAAAGTCATCGGTCGCACCCTGCTGGCGGCCCTCGCCACGATCTTGCTCCCCATGATTGTCGGCCTCGCCGACCTCGGCCCCTGGCCCACGAAAAAGAAGCGTGCCGAGACAATCGAGAGGACTATCTGGGCGCCGGGCGTTCGCGTCGTGCAGGACGTCACTTTCGAACCGATCAAGCCTGAAGACATCGAGATCGGTCAGCTGATCAACGCCGAGCCAGCGAACCTCCAAGAGCTCCATGGCGCTGAATTCCAGACTGAGAAGGCCAAGGCCGCGGTCATCGTGGTCCGGATGAATCCGAATACCATCACGATCCCACCGTCGCGCCAGGACTGGCAGATCGGCGGCATTCTCTGCTACTCCAAGATCTGCACCCATGTCGGTTGCCCGATCAGCCTGTGGGAGCAACAGACCCACCACCTGCTCTGCCCCTGTCACCAGTCGACTTTCGACTTGGGCAACTCAGGGGTGGTGGTGTTCGGCCCGGCGAAGCGGGCATTGCCGCAGCTGCCGATCACGACCGACGCCGAAGGCTACATCGTCGCTCAGCGTGATTTCCTCGTCCCGCCCGGACCGAGCTATTTTGAGCGTGACTCGCGTAATGACTTCGAAGAAGGCGATCAGTGATGGCACAGCCAGCCGCCACAGTTCCTGACGACAGCTCAGTGCAGCCCCAGACCCCTAAGAAGGAACTTGGGCCCGTCTTCAAGCTCGCCGCTCCGCCCACCAAGTGGCTCGACGATCGGACCGGCCTTGCTGGACTGGTCCGCCCGTACTTCCGCAAGGTCTTCCCTGACCACTGGTCGTTCCTGCTCGGCGAGATTGCCCTGTATTCATTCATCGTCCTGATCCTGAGCGGCATCTTCCTCACCATATGGTTCAAGCCGTCGATGGCTGACGTCGAGTACGAGGGCAGCTACGAGCTGCTGCGCGGTCTCCAGATGTCGGAGGCTTACGCGTCCACTCTGAGCTTGTCGTTTGACATTCGCGGCGGTCTGCTGCTGCGGCAGATGCACCACTGGGCGGCCGCAGTCTTCCTCGCCGCAATGCTTACCCACAGTCTCCGCATTTTCTTTACCGGTGCGTTCCGCAAGCCGCGTGAGATCAACTGGCTCATCGGCGTAGGTATGCTTGCCCTCGGCGTGATCGAAGGCTTTGCCGGCTACTCACTGCCGGACGACTTGCTGTCGGGCACTGGCCTGAGGTTCGTTGACGGTCTGATCCGGTCGATCCCGGTGGTTGGAACCTGGGCCGAGTTCTTCACCTTCGGCGGCGAGTTCCCCGGCGAGCTCATCGTCCCCCGGCTCTACATGGTCCACATCCTGCTGGTGCCTGCCCTGCTCTTGGGGCTGGTCGCGGCTCATCTAGCCCTGGTGTTTTACCACAAGCACACCCAGTACCCCGGCCCTGGCCGGAACCAGGGCAACGTCATTGGTTACCCGGTCTTCCCGGTTTACGCCGCCAAGGCCGGTGGCTTCTTCCTCATCGTCTTCGGTGTGCTCACCTTGATGGGCGCCACGATGCAGATCAACCCAGTCTGGGTCTTCGGGCCTTACAACCCCGCCGAGGTGACCGCTGGCTCGCAGCCCGACTGGTACATGGGATTCGTCGAAGGCGGCATTCGGATCATGCCGAACTGGGAATGGCACATTGGATCGACGACCTGGTCATGGAACGTTGCCATACCGGGTCTCGGGCTGATGGGTCTGTTCTTCGGCTTGATGGCCATCTACCCGTTTGTCGAGGCCTGGGTCACTGGCGACAAGAGCGAGCATCACATTCTTGATCGTCCTCGCAATGCTCCGACCCGCACAGCCTTCGGCGTAGCAGCGATCACGGGCTACGCGTTGCTGATGATCGGCGGCGGCAACGACCTCGTCGCGACTCAGTTCGACGTATCACTGAACGCAGTGACGAACGTGCTGCGGGTGGCCGTGTTCGTGGGACCGGTGATCGCATTCCTGGTGACCAAGCGGATTTGCATCGGATTGCAGCGCTCCGATCGTGATCGGATGCTCCACGGCGCCGAGTCTGGCATCATCGATCGAGCTCCCTCAGGGAAGTACGCCGAACGTCACCGGCCGATCAGCGACGGCGAGGCGTTCAAGCTCACCCAGCACGAGGACATTCCCGCTCTACTGCCGGCAACCGACACCGACGGGTTCTCGGTCAAAGAGATCAAGCGGGAGCAGCGCCGCCGCAAGGCGACCCGCTTCTACTTCATCGATACGCTGCGGCGGCCTACTCGCACTGAGATCGAAGAGGCTGCACACCACCACATGCACGCGATGGCCATAGGTGACGGCGAACATCATGCGATTGAAGCCGAGGAGGAGGAAGAACACCACTTAGCCAAGTAGTCGGACTCTCACCTCACCCCGCGATCCTTGTCAGGGTCGTGGGGTGTTGTCCTATTACCGGCATGCTCCATTACTTGGTCCCCCGCGCTCTGTCCGAAATGGATGTATACCTTGGTTCCCTGCGTTCCCACACCTTGCATCGTGTGCGGAGCGCAAGGAAACGTGAAAAGCTGCGAGCGTCCGCATACGTGAGCAGCTCAAGGACTTGTGCATACCCCCGTCGGCTGGCGCTTTGCGCCACCTGTCCAACACGGAGATTGTGTCATTGATCACTCTTCGCAAAACCTGACAACGATCCGGAACAAACAGGCGTTGACGCGTTTGGACGAGACCGCCCGCGGTCATGACGCCTGAGTAGACGCAATGAGGACATGAGCACAAACCACAAGCTGACGAAACCGACCGAATCCGATACCAACGCTGAGGCAGGCAACAAGCAGTCCAAGGCCAAGGCGCTCGATCTCTCCGCTACCCAGATCGTCGGCGGCGCACTCGCCGCCATGACGGCGGCCGCGCTGGGGTCCCGACTGAGTGTGGCAGGCACGATAGTTGGCGCGGCACTGGCGAGCATCATTGCGGCAGTCGCCGGGTCGCTCTACACGGCCTCCCTCCGTCGTACCCGTGACACGGTGAAGACCGTGTTCTGGACCGGGCAGCCCAATGAAGTGGAAGAGCCCACTGTGATGGAGATTCTGGAGGACCGGGAAGGTCATGTTGCAGGCCAGCGCAGCCACCTTGTGGCACCGGAATCCATTGACTCATCGCCGGACCGCCGGAAGCTGAATTGGAAGCGTGTCTTCGTCGCGGCGCTGGCCGCCTTCGGCATCGCAGCAGTCTCGCTGACTGCCGTCGAGCTGGTTACGGGCAACGCCCTTTCTGGGGGAGAAGGAACCACGATTCAGCAGGTTCGCGAGGGTAACACCGGCACGGAGTCGGACTCCAAGAACAAGCAAGAGTCGCCGTCGGAAAAACCGACGAAGGAGCCTACGACTGCTGCGAGTGAGGCGGCGCCTACCGAGGCACCCAGCGAAGCTCGGAGTTCCGAGCCCACAGAAACGACGACCGTACCGACCCCGCAAGCCCAGGCCACCACTACCGAACCTGAAACGACTCCCAGCAGCAATCACTCTGTCCGCTGAGCAGCCTGCACCTATCGGGCACAGCCCCCATCGCCGTCGGGCCGTATATGCGGGTGCATGAGGTCGACTCTGCCCTTCCATGCGTAGGGGTCGTGACCCGCAACGAGATGGATGTCCCGGTGGTCGAGCGTACCCATCGCCTCGTGCGAGGTTGGTGGAAACCACGGCAGGAGTGATTCCGCGCTCATGTAGTGATTGACCAGGGCACGCCGCATCCCGTGCTCGCCCGTGTTTGGTAGCGATCGGTGCAGCAAATAGCCGTTGAAGATGAGCGCCGCCCCAGCGGGTAGCTCGACAGGCACAGCGTCTGCCTCGCGGTAGCCGAAGCCATACGCTTCCTGGGTGCAATCGAAACGGGGGTCATTTTGCTCTCGAACCGGGTACAGGACTCCAGCGCGATGGGAGCCGGGGATCACCCAGAGACAACCGTTCTCAACTGTGGCGTCGTCGAGTGCGATCCAGACCGCAGTCAAGGAACGGTCGCGACTCGGGATATGAGCCTCGTCCTGGTGCCATGCCTGGCCAGGCTTTCCCTCCGACTTGATGAATAGCATGGACTGCATCATCTTGACGTTAGGTCCGATCACCGACGTGAGTACATCGACAACTCCGGGCAGTCGAGCGATGTCAAGCATCAGCGAAGAAATCTTGTGTGGGAAATGGATGCACAAATAGCGCCGCAGAATGGCGACATCGTCATCTTGTTCGTGTGCGGGCGTGACACCATCGATGTGGCCGCGAAGTCCACGGCAAATGGCAATGGCTTCGCCTCTGGCGGAGCTGATCAGAGTCGATGACAAGGCGTCAGCGATGATCAAATAGCCCTGCCGTTCGTAATCCGAAACCGCCGCGCTACGGCGTAGACGGGCTCGCGGCGAGGTGAGGACGGTCTGGTCGGATTGCATGTACGGCTCCCGGGATCTTGTTGGAATGGGCTCATACTGGTGGAGATCTAGCTAGTGCTGAATGCACGGATAGGACGAGATGTTGTCTGAATGCGCACTTGCTGCCGATGAACTCCCGTGGATCGGCCTGCTGTAGCCGACTATCCCCCTGGCGCCGGCCTTCCGCCGCGGGTGATTCGGGATTTTGAATTCGTCTGGATGCTTCGAGGTCGCGCCACCTTCGTGGTCGACGAGGAGACATTGCTCACACCTGGGGAGCTATTGCTGGTGCCACCAGACGTCCGGCATAGCTTCCGCTGGGATCACCAGCAGCCAAGCCGACATGGCTATGTCCATTTTGGAGACGCGGATCTGGGCCGGGCGATTGCACCGGACGTCCGGCTGACCCGGATGTCGGATTCCGACCCGCTGGCTGGACTATGTGCCTACCTGTTGTGGCTCGGTGGAAGCGATCTCGCCGACTGGCAGGTCTCGGTACGCAGAGCCCTCGAATTCATGCTGACCCTCGTTGAGGACGGACCATTACCTAGCAATGACGCTGCTCCCGACCTAGCAGGTCCGCTGCGTGCCGCGGTGTCGTACCTGCGGGACGAATGGTCGCAGCTGCCGCTGCGACGCATCGGCGTGGCGGAACTTGCGATCGCTGCACACGTGTCCCGTGGCTACTTGAATCGCCTATTTCGCGCCGCGTTCGGCAGCACCGCCTCAGTCGCCCTTGAGCGCCTGAGGTGCTCACGCGCAGAATCCCTGATCATGCGCACTGATCTGACCATCGCGGCGATTGCCCGCCAGTGTGGTTACGCGGACGTCGCTCACTTCTCTCACCGGTTCAGCACAATTCACGGCATGTCACCGTCCGCGTACCGCAGCTTCTCGCTCCGGTCCTCCTCGGTGCTGGAGGAGCCCGGCGTCCTGCGACTGAGCCGGCTCGTATGGGATCGGTGATTTCGCGAGCGGCGAATAGGCAAACTCCGCCGCGGCGGTGAGAATGTGCAGGTGCGATTTCTCCAGAAACTGCCGCAGTACGACTTGACCTACTCCGATGTCTTCCTGGTGCCGCGCCGCTCAGCGATCGCCTCCCGCCTGGATGTCGACCTACGGAGCACCGATGGGATCGGTACCACGCTGCCTCTGGTCGTGGCCAACATGACCGCGATTTCCGGCCGACGCATGGCGGAAACAGTGGCGCGTCGCGGGGGAATGGCCATCGTGCCTCAGGACATTCCTGCCGACGTCGTCGCCGAAGTGGTCAGCAAGGTCAAGCGATCCCATCCGGTCTACGACACCGCAGTCTCGGTGACACCGCACACCACCGTGGGCGAGGCGCTGTCCCTGATCCCCAAGAGGGCGCATGGTCTCGCCGTCGTGGTGGAGAACGGCGAGCCGCTCGGCACGGTAAGTGAGGTCGAGGCCGCCGGAGTCGATCGATTCGCCCAGGTGCACCAGGTGATGTCCGGCGAGCTGCTGACGATCACGTCGGAGTCATCGCCGACTGAGGTCTTCGACGAGCTGACCCACCGCCACCTCGAAGTGGCGCTTGTCGTGGAGGACGGGAAGCTGCTCGGCGTCATGACGCGGAAGCACGCGCTGCGCTCAACTTTGTACCGCCCCGCTCTGGATCCAGATGGCCGGCTGATGATCGGCGCGGCGGTCGGGATCAACGGGGATGTCGCACTTCGGGCTGAGGCACTACTCGACGCCGGGATCGACGTTCTGGTGGTCGACACCGCACACGGTCACCAGGAGCGGATGCTGGAGTCGCTGAAGGCGGTACGGGAGGTGCGCGACCGGCTGGCTGACACCCAAGGACGTCGCATTCCGTTAGTTGCGGGCAATGTGGTCTCAGCTGATGGTGTCAACGATCTGGTCGGCGCCGGCGCGGAGGTCATCAAGGTCGGAGTCGGTCCGGGCGCCATGTGCACGACTCGGATGATGACCGGTGTTGGCCGGCCGCAGTTCAGTGCTGTCCTGGAGTGCGCGGCGGCGGCCCGTGCAGCCGGGCGTTCGATCTGGGCTGACGGCGGCGTACGCCACCCCCGTGACGTTGCGCTCGCGCTGGCTGCCGGGGCTGGCAGCGTGATGATCGGCTCATGGTTCGCGGGAACGTATGAGAGCACCGGCAATCTGATGACCGACGCCGAGGGGCGCATGTACAAGGAGTCCTACGGGATGGCCTCGGCGCGGGCAGTGAAGATGCGGACCAAGCACTCCTCGGGCTTCGATCGAGCGCGTGCCGCGTTGTTCGAGGAGGGCATCTCGACGGGCCGCATGTATCTGGATCCAGAGCGGCCGAGTGTCGAGGATCTCATTGATTCCATCGTGACCGGACTGCGCAGCAGCTGCTCTTACGCCGGCGCCTCCAATCTCGAGGAGTTCCATGAGCTGGCTGTAGTCGGCGTGCAGTCCAACTCTGGTTATGAGGAAGGGCGTCCACTCAACATCAACTGGTGAACCTGTACTGCGGGCAACTGCGACTCAGTGCTGCGTCGAGAGCTTAGCCGTCGATGCGGTGGGCGTTGCCACTCACCCGTACGCCAAGTTCGTCCTCGATGATGCTCACATTGATTTCGCTTGGCCGGCCCATGTCTATGCCTTGGGTGATCGTGAAACTTGCAGTCCCGCCGATGATGCCGAGCTCTCGTAGGTACCCGCCGAGTGCCGCCGCGCTGGCGCCTGTGGCAGGATCTTCGACCACCCCGCTGCCGGCAAATGGGTTCCGGGAGTGATAGCGCTTCTTTGACTCTGGCCACACCAGTTGCACGGTCACCAACCCGTGGTCACGCATCAGGCTCGCCAGAACGTCGAAGTCGTAGTCGAGATCGGCCAACCGCTTCCTGGTCTTGGTCACCAGCACGAGATGCTCCGAACCCGCATTTGCCAGTCGGACTGGATAATGTGGATCGAGATCCTCGGCAGACCAGCGGAGTGCGCGGAGCACTTCTCGTACGAGATCAGGGTCCGGCTCAGACACGCCAGGCGTGACACTCGTCAGCTCTGCAACAAGTTCACACCTGTCGTTCTGAAAAGTCGTGATGCTGACGAAGCCGGCTGGTGTGTGAAAGATGAGCTCGGCTGCCTGTGAGAGCTCGGCGAGCGCAACCGCTGCAGCGATCGTCGCGTGCCCACAGAACGGCACTTCCCCCTTCGGCGAGAAGTAGCGCACGTCATACACGTTGGACTCGGCCGGCCTCGGTACCAGAAAAGCCGTCTCGGAATAGCCGACATCAGCCGCTATGGCTTGCATCCGAGTGGCATCGAGGCCTGTCGCATCCAACACCAGGCCGGCAGGGTTCCCACCTCGACCATCGACAGTAAAGGCTGCGTAGCGCAGTACCTCAGCAGTCACGCGGTAGCGAAGCGATTGGCCGATCGCGCCCGCGCCTTGGCCGCCTCCACCTCGCGGTTCTTAGGCGGCGCCGTCGACACGAGGTCCTCCAGCAAGTGTTGCGTGGCATGCGCGATATCGTTGACCGCCCGGTTGAATGCTGCCTCATTGGCCTTCGACGGCTTCGATGTCCCCGCTATCTTCCGCACATATTGCAAAGCCGCGTCATGCACCTCAGCCCTGGTCGCCGGCGGCTCAAAGTTATGCAAGGGGTGGATATTCCGACACATCGCTCTATTGTGCACGCCTTCCACAGCCACCGTCCTCGCGTCGCGCAGCGGCGCCCAGGCCGTGCGTTACGAGAGGCGGCGGCCCATGAGAGGCGCTCGGTAGGGCGGCTGACCGGGCCAGGCCAGAGTCTAAGACGCTTGAATCCTGCCGAGCTCAGATGGGGACAGTGAGTCTCCGAGCGTCGGGTATCGGCGCGCTGCTGATCGAGGAGTGATGAGCGAACACGCTTTTCGTTCGCGAAGAGTGACGACGGCAGCAGCTCCCCGGCGCCGATGCGCGAGGAGACAGATCAGAAAGGTCAGTGCGCGTGATCTCCGCGGTAGTACTCGTAAAGCAAACCCGTCAACGTGACGAAGCCGACCGCGAAACCAATGATCATGAGCCACCATCCGTAGATGGGAGCCAGCACGACGGGCACGAACGTCAGTGAAAGAAACAGCGGCCACTTGCTCTGGGGCGGAAAGAAGCCGAGCTCTCCTGCACCCTCGGCAATCTCGCCGGTCTTCCTGTCCTCAGGCCTCGGCTCCATCCGGCGGGCCACGAGCAGCAGGTAGACCCAGATCATGAGCACCAGCAAGGTCGTCATGATCAACGCGACGGTACCAGTGATCTCAGGCACGCCATTGGCGTCCGCCGTGATGAACCAATAGATCGGCGTCACGATGATCATGAAGATGGTCAGGGAACCGAAGGTCCAGGCTTCGACCTTCACAGCTGATCCTCCTCTGGGTCGGGTGACATGCCGTGATGCCCGTACTCCCATCGCGCGGCGAGATCAGCGGTGTCGCCAGCTACCCGGTGCTTGAGTTCGGCGAGGCGACCGGTGTCTTCACCGGCGTCCACGGTCGTCTCGTCGAATTCCTCCTCGTCGAGGCCGTACTCCAAGATTGCGACCTCGGGGTGATGCAGATCAAAGGCAGGCGACTCTGAGCGGATCTTGGGTAGCTGAGTGAAGTTGTGGCGCGGCGGCGGTGAAGTGGTCGCCCACTCGAGCGAGCGGCCCCAACCCCACGGATCGTCCAAATTCACCTTCGGGTTGTTCCGGCTCTTCCACACGTTCCAGAAGAAGACCAGCGTTGACGCACCAAGCAGGAAAGCGCCTACCGAGGAAATTTGGTTCCCGAGCGTGAACCCGTCGCTGGGCAGATAGTCGGCATAACGGCGTGGCATTCCCTCGGCCCCGAGCCAGTGCTGGATGAGGAACGTGGTGTGGAATCCGATGAACAGCAGCCAGAAGTGAATCTTGCCCAGCGTCTCGTCCAGCATCCTGCCGGTTAGCTTTGGCCACCAGAAGTAGTAGCCAGCAAACATCGCAAAGACCACCGTGCCGAACACCACGTAATGGAAGTGCGCGACTACGAAGTACGAGTCAGAGACCGCGAAATCGAGCGGCGGGCTGGCCAGCACGATGCCGGTGAGGCCACCGAACAGGAAGGTCGTCAGGAAGCCGACGGCCCAGAGCATGGGCGTTCGCATGGCGATATTGCCGCCCCACATGGTGCCGATCCAGTTGAAGAACTTCACGCCGGTAGGCACAGCAATCAAGAAGGTCATGAAGGAGAAGAACGGTAGGTTGACCGCGCCGGTCACGAACATGTGGTGTGCCCACACAGCGACGGACAGGGCCCCGATCAGCATGGTGGCCAGCACAAGGCCGAGATAACCGAAGATCGGCTTCCGGCTGAAGACCGGTAAGACCTCGGTGATGATTCCGAAGAACGGCAAGGCGATGATGTATACCTCGGGATGCCCGAAGAACCAGAAAAGGTGCTGCCATAACAGCGGCCCGCCATTGGCCGCGTCGAAGATGTGTGCTCCAAGGGCCCGATCGGCCTCAAGCACCAAGAGGGCCGCGGCGAGAATCGGGAAGACGCACAGAACCAGGAACGAGGTCACCAAGATGTTCCAGGTGAAGATCGGCATCCGGAACATGGTCATTCCTGGCGCCCGCATGGTCAGGATCGTGGTGGTGAAGTTGACCGCCCCGAGAATGGTGCCCAGACCCGTCATGTAGAGGCCCATGATCCATAGGTCGCCGCCAACACCCGGTGAATTGACAGCGTCATTCAACGGCGCGTACGCGAACCAGCCGAAGCTTGCGGCGCCGGACGGGGACAGGAAGCCGGCAGAGGCGATCAGCCCGCCGAACAGGTAGAACCAGTAGGCCATCATGTTGAGTCGCGGGAACGCAACGTCGGGCGCGCCGATCTGCAGCGGCATGATCGCGTTGGCGAAGCCGGCGAACAGTGGCGTGGCGAACAGCAGCAACATGATCGTGCCGTGCATGGTGAAGAACTGGTTGAAGGTTTCGTACGAGAGATACTGCATACCTGGGAATGCCAGCTCGGCCCGCATCGCCATGGCAAGAATGCCACCGAACAGGAAGAAGGCCATCGATGTGACGAAGTAGAGATTGCCGATCACTTTATGGTCAGTGGTGACCATCCACTTCCATGCGATTGTTCCGAGCTGACGCTCCGGAACCGCAATCTCGGCGGCGGTGGCCGTACGCTGTAGCGTCGTCATCGCGTACCCTCCTCAGAACCTGACTTCGCGGGACTGTTGGCCTGGGCCGGACCCTTGGCTTCGCCGGTCTGGCCTTTCGCCTCGAGCGAATTCAAGTATGCGTTGTAGTCACTCTCGCTCACGACGTGCAGATTGAAAAGCATCGCCGAGTGATAGGTGCCACACAATTCGGCACACCTCCCGGGAAACACACCCTCGGTTGTCGGTCTCATCTGGAGGCTGTTATGGCGACCAGGGATTACGTCCAACTTCTCGTAGAACGAGGGAACCCAGAACGAGTGGATCACGTCCGGCGAGGAGAGGTTGAACTGCACCAACTTGCCGACAGGTATATAGAGATCTGGTGTCTTGTTGATCGTGCCGGCCTCCCACACGTCTGACCCGACGGCTGGGTTATCGGCAGCCTTGTAGTTGAAGGTCCAAGACCATTTCTGGCCCACGACGTCGATGGTGACCTCAGGGTTCGGTTCCTTGGCTTGGACCGCATTCTGGGCCAAGACCGTGTAGTAGAAGAGCACGGCAATGATGATGAATGGCGCGATCGTGTAGAAGATCTCCATCGGCAGGTTGTAGCGGTTCTGCCGTGGCATCTTGGCATGCTTGGTCTTGTAGCGGTTCGAGGCCCACAAGATGAGGCCCCACACCAGAAACCCGACCGCGAACGCTGCGATCCAGGTACCGATCCATAGATTGAGAATGGGTCCACCCCGGTCGCTGGCAGGCGGCGGGAAGCCCAGGCGCTTCATCTGATCAACCAACTCTGCTGAGCACCCGGTGAGGAACGACAGCCCGAACAAGGACAGGGCCAGCAAGCCGGGACGAACACGGCTGCCTGACTGGCTGCGGGGCGCGACCACTGTCATGTCATCCACAGCGGACCGTTGAGTCCTGCCACCCACGTTGCGCCTTTCGTCGGATCGGTACACACCGAGGAATCGTGCCCGCCCAGGGACGCGACGGCCACCCTTTCTTTGGTGTTCACCCTAACCTAGGACGACGCTGTCATCACCGGTGAATGGGCTGCGTTTTTGGCGGTTCACTTTGCAGCACGGCCGCGCGCGACACCCCCGCCCGCGCGCTAGTTTCGAGGCGTGGCACATCCCGTTTCTCAGGTCTTCTTGGACAGTTCGTCGGGCGAGCCAATGCTCACCGATGCGCGCCAGGCATGGCTTGATGCGCAGCAGGCGGGCTGGGGCGATCCCATCAGGCTCCACCGGCCTGGCCGGCTTGCCGCCCAG
>JBKOUS010000081.1:0-11852 GCA_046723505.1 Actinomycetota bacterium | reverse complement strand
GTTCCTGGTGATGGCGACCCAGAACCCGATCGAGTCCGACGGCACCTATCCGCTGCCCGAGGCGCAGGTCGACCGATTCATGATGAAGGTGCTCGTGAGTTATCCGACCTCGCCGGAGGAGCACGCGATCGTCGGGCGGGCACTGCTGCCCCCGGGTCCGCCGCAGGTGATGCTGACCCCGGAAGACCTGATCCGGATGCGGGACAGCGTTGCGCAGGTCTACGTCGACCCCGCCGTCGTCGACTACGCCGTCCGGCTCGTCGCCGCCACCCGATCGCCGGGAGGGGTCGGCCAAGGCGACCTGGAGAGGTACGTGACCTACGGGGCCAGCCCGCGGGCCACGATCGCGCTCGTCCTGGGCGGCCAGGCGCTCGCGTTCCTGCGCGGCCGGGACTACGTGCTCCCCAACGACGTCGACGAAGTGGCCCTCGACGTATTGCGCCACCGGATCGTGCTGTCGTACGAAGCGCTGGCTGACGACCTCGATGCCGACAGCATCCTGATTCGGGTGCTGCGCGCTGTGCCCGTGCCGGACGTGGTGCTACAGCCATGATCTCAGCGCCGGACCGTCTGCTGCTCCGGCTGGAGTGGCGGGTCGTGCGGCGACTCGACGGGCGCGTCCAGGGCGGGTATCGCACCCCGCGGCGAGGAACTGGTTTTGACCTCGCCGGGCTGCGGCCGTACGTCGAAGGCGACGACGCCCGGCACATCGACTAGAACGTGACTGCCCGGCTCGATGAACCGCAGGTACGCGAATTCAACGAGGATCGTGAGTTGACCACATGGCTCGTCCTCGACCGATCGGCATCCATGGTGGTCGGTGGCCCGGGCCGCGTGAAACATGACGTGCTTGCCGAACTCGCGCTCATCCTCGCCAGAATGCTCGGCCGCAGCCGCAACCGGGTCGGTGCCATCCTCTACGACACCGGCACGACACGTATCGTCCCGCCCGGCACCGGGCGCGGTCATGCGCTGCGGATCGGACGAGAACTCGACCGCGGTCCGGACTCCCGGGCGGCGGCAACCACCGACTTGGCCGCCATGCTCGACACGGTCGCGTCACTGGCCCGTCGCTGTCTGGTCGTGGTGATCTCCGACTTCATCGGCACGGGAGAGTGGCAGCGCCCACTCTTCCGGCTCGCGCATCGGAACGAGGTCGTCGCGCTGCGGATCGTCGACGGCGCGGACGACGCCCTACCCGAGGCCGGCCTGATCGTGGTCGAGGACGCCGAGACTGGCGAGCAGATTCTCGTCGACTCCGCCGACCCGTGGTTCCGCGCCCGGTTCCGCAATGGGGTCGACGAACGGGACGCGCAACTTCGGTCCGGCATGCGCCGGGCCGGGGTGCCGCTGCACCGGGTCGACACCGGAAGCGATCTCGTCGAGACGCTGCTGGACATCATCGCCGAGACCCGTCGGAGACGCGGATGAGCCTGTCCCAGCCGCTGCTGCTCGTCCTCGGCCTACTGGTTGCCGCGGTGCTGATCGTCGGCGCCGTGCTCGTGGGCCGGCGCCGGTCCGCTGCCCTTGCCGCAGCGGGGGTCTCGGTGAGCGGTCGGCGTAACAACCAGCTCGGGCTGTGGCTCTCCGTCGGCGGGGTCGTGCTGCTGGCGGTTGCCGTGGCCGGGCCGGCCGCTGCGCTGCCGGTCGGCCGAAGTGCCGGCACGGTCATCTTGGCGATGGACGTGTCCAACAGCATGAGTGCCGACGACGTCACGCCGAGCCGGTTAGCAGCCGCGCAGCAGGCGGCACTGTCGTTCATCGACACCCAGCCTGACAGCGTCGACATCGGCGTGGTTGGGTTCGACCAAGGTGCGCTGACCACGTCACCGCCGAATGCGGATCGCGCCGCGTCGAAGGCGGCGGTGCAGAACATGCGGACCGCCGGCGGAACCTCGCTGGCCTCGGCGATTCTCGGTTCGCTGAGCGCAATCACCGGCAGGCCGGTCAGAATCGGCGAGGACGGCGATCTGCCCGACATCGGTTACTGGAGCTCGGCGACTATCGTGCTGTTCTCCGACGGCGAGGACCAGGGCGGCTCCGGCGGTAGCGACGCGGTGACGGCTGCAGCAACGATTGCCCAGAACGCAGGTGTGCACATCGAAGCCGTCGGCGTTGGCACCGCAGACGGAGCGACCCTCGAGATCGACGGCTATCAGTTGCATACGGCTGCTTGACGATGTCGCCTCCACCATCGACCTCCAGCTGACGGTGGCCAAGCAGGACGTGCCACTGGCCGGCGGGATCATCGCCGTGGCGCTGGCGCTGCTGGCCGTGGGCGCGCTGCTGACCGGTGTTCGGACGGGGAGGCTCGTCTGATGTCGTTCAGCTGGCCGTGGGCGCTGTTGTCGCTTCTGATCATCCCGATCCTGGCGGGAATCGTCTGGTTGGTGCGGCGACGCCGGCGGCGCGCGGCGGTGCGGGTGACCTCGATCGCCCTGGTACGGTCCGCGCTGCCGCCCCGTAGGAGGTGGACCCGGCTCATTCCGACCCTGTTGCTCCTCCTCGGCTTCGCCACGCTCGGTGTCGGGGCGGCGCGGCCGCAGGCGACCGTGCCGGTGCCGTCCAATTCCACGACGATCATGCTGGCGATGGACGTCTCCGGATCCATGTGCTCCACCGATGTCGAACCCAACCGGCTCACCGTTGCCCAGGACGCGGCCGTCTCCTTCATCGAGTCCCAGGACGGCGAGACCAAGATCGGTCTCGTCGCCTTCGCGGGCGTGGCGGGTCTGCAGGTGCCACCGACCACCAACAAGGATGCGTTGATCGAGGCGATTAACAACTTCACCACGGCCCGCGGTACGGCGATCGGTTCGGCAATCCTCACCTCGATCGACAGCATCGCTGCGATCAACCCGACCGTGGCCCCCACCGGAGTCGATGCTGAGTCAGCTCAGCGATCGGGACACGCGGCGGACGTAATCGTCGTGCTGACCGATGGCGCGAACACCCAGGGCGTCGAGCCGGCGACAGCCGCCGAGTCGGCGGCCGTCCGGGGCTTAAGGGTGTTCACGATCGGATTCGGCACGACCACCCCCTCAGGGATGGCCTGCACCGGCCGGCAGGCCAGCGGATGGGCCTGAGGTCCGCGCGGCGGTTTTGGTGGGGGCGCGGGCCGCAATCCGCGGGTCATCGACGAGGCCACCCTGCAGGCCGTCGCCGAGATCACCGGCGGCCAGTACTACAAGGCCGAGAGTGCCGACCAGCTGCAGGGGGCACTGGTTGATTTGCCCAGCCAGGTGACGGTGGTGAGGAAGCACGTCGACATCGCATCATGGTTCGCCGGCGTCGGAGGATTGCTCGTTGGGGTCGCCGTCGGACTCTCGCTGTGGTGGAACCGGGTACGCGCGCCTCGTTGAGCTTGAAACGATCGATCCGGTCGACTGAACTGCGATGGCGTACAAGGAGTAAGACCGAGCGAAACGCTGCGCTCGTGGTCCACTGCGGCCGCTTCAGGGTCAAGATTGACTCGTGGCCGATTCCGCAGCCATCCCGCTCGTCGGCCGGTCAAGGGAGCTCGACCGTGTGCGCGCCGCGCTTGAGCGCGCCGCCGCTGGGGCCGGTAACACACTGTTGCTGGCGGGGGAGGAGGGGATCGGCAAGTCCCGGCTGGCGGCGGAGGCGCTGGCTGTCGCGCACCAGGGCGGGTTTTTGACGCTTAGTGGTACGGCGTACGCGCTGCACACTGATCTCGCTTACGCGCCAGTGTTGGAGGCAATCGGCCCGTTCCTCGCTGGCCTAGCCCCCGGTCGGCTGGCGCAACTGGTGCGAGGGCTGCCCGACCTAGGCCGACTGTTCAGCAACCTGCCGCTTGGGACGCCAGCGCCATTGGGAGATCCGGCTTTGGAGCGTACGCGGTTCTTCGAGGCGGTCGCCCGCCTCGTGGAGCGGATCGCGGCCGAGCGCCCACTTGTGATCTGGATCGACGACCTGCATTGGGCCGATAACGCATCTTTGGATCTGCTGCATTACATGGCTCGGGGACTGGGGGATCAGCGGGTCTTGTTGCTCGGCACGTACCGGCTGCACGAGGCCCGAACCCATCCGCGGCTGCGCTCGCTGGTGCGGTCGCTGCAGCGGCTCGGGCTCGCGCAGGAGATGACACTCGTCCGGCTTCCAGCACACGCCGTCGAGAAGCTCGCCGCAGCGGTGCTCGAAGACCAGCCGCCAGAGGCGCCGCTGAGCTTCTTGCAAGATCGCGCAGCAGGTACGCCGCTTTACGTCAGCGCGTTCATCCGCGGTCTGCAGGAAAGCGGTGAATTGTTCCGCAGTGGCGGCGCCTGGACAGTGGGCAGCGATTCGCTGTCCGCGGTGCCGCCGGCCGTATACGACCTGGTGCTAGGCAGATTGGAGCGGCTCGACGCCAGCGCACGCTCCTTCGTGGAGTTGCTGGCTGTTGCGGGCGATGCCGCTTCGCCGGCTGTACTCATGCGGGTCGGCGGAGTCCCGTCGGAAAATCTCGAAGCCGTGGTACGTCGCCTCGGTGAGATGGGACTGCTCGTGGAGGAGTCCGCCGGGCGTGACGTTCTCTATCGCACGGCCCATCCCCTCATTGCCGAGGTGGCGTACGCAGAACTGGCGGAGGCTCGGCGACGCCGCCTCCATAGCGAAGTCGCTGCCGCCTTGGAAGCTGTCGGGGTGGAGGATCCGCAGCGCTTGGCACATCACTATCGCGGTGCGGCCTGGGAAGCGGACTCGAACCGGGCGCTGGAGGTGCTCATTGCTGCAGGAGCAGCGGCGGAGAAAGTGCATGCCGACGCAGAGGCTGCGGGCCATTTCGTCGCCGCCCTTGAATTGGCTCGAGTGCATCGCTCTGGTTTAGTCAGTGAGCTTCTGGAGCGGCTTGGTGAGGCCCGAATGCGAGCTGGCCAGCTCGATCCTGCGGTTGCCGCATGGCTGGAGGCCCTTGGGCAGCGGAAGAGTTCTGGCGATTGGTCGGCCGTCACTCGCCTGCACGGCCTGCTCACGATGGGAGAGTGGGAGCGCGGGCGGTTCGAGGAAGCCGAGGAGCAGCTTGCAGCCGGGCTGGCCATAGCTAAGCGCCATGCTGCCAATGCGGAGCTGGTCGAACTCCGCCACATCCAGTTGCAGCTTCGAGCCCGACAAGCCGATGTCGCCGGGCTCGAGGAGGTATTTGCAGCGTTTGTGGAGGTGAGAGGAACGCCTCAGGTAGCGGCTGCTGTTGACTTGATTCGCGGAGAAGCCGCCTTCCTACACGGTCGGTTCGCCGAAGCCCGGGACCTGGTCCTCCGAGCGCAACAGGCGGCCGAGAAGGCGAGTCTCATCGCGCCGGCTGTCCGGGCACACCGGCACCTGGCCATGACTGCAATCAACACGGGTGACATCCAGCTGGCCCGCGAGCATCTTGCCTCCGACCTTGCCTTCGTGGCTCGCACCGGTTCGCCGACGCTCGAGGTGGGAGCCCGGTGCATGCTCCTAAGCATCGATCTGATTACGGATGCCTGGGAAGAGTGCCTTGCCGCGAGCAACGGGCTGCTGGCGCTGAGCAACCGGATTGGCTCCCCGCGTGGCCTGGCCGTCTCGCTGGCTGTGCAAGCGCTTGTCCACGCATACCGCGGCGAGCTGGAGGCTTCACGACGGTTTGCGGCCGAGGCGCGCAAAGCGTATGGCGGCAAAGCTGCAGTGGTGGACCGCCACATCTTTATCTTCGTGGAGATCGGTGACGCTATCGCAGCGCTCGCAAGCGGCCAAGCTGAGCGCGCGCGGACTTTTGCCGCCGCCGCAACAGCGGTCCCGGACGTGCTTCCTGTCCTCGGCTTCACGGTCATGGGCGAAGCTGAGGTGGCGGCAAACGACCCGGAAGCCGCACTCCGCACCGCAGAGCGCCTCCGCGACCTGGGACCTAACGCTGCTTGGCCGATGGCCTGTGCCAGCTGGATCGAGGGTCCGGCACGCGCCGCCATCGGTCAGCAGTCGGGCGCCTTGGCATGTTTGCGCGATGCCGCAGAGCGTCTGGAGGCACTTGGTTTTCCCTACCAAGAGGCCAAAGCCCGACTTCGCTGGGCTGAAGTGTCCCTCAGCGATCGGGGCCTCGATGGTGATGGCTTGGCCGACAAGTCCGAAGCAGCTGACGAGGCGCGCCGGGCCCTGATCGTTTTCGATCGACTCGGCGCTCGTCCGATGGCCGATCGGGCACGCCGACTCCTACGAGATCTGGGGGAGCGACCCATATTGCCGCCCCGGGCGCCAACCGGCGAACTCTCGGAACGCGAGCTGCAGGTCGTACGCCTGGTCGCTGACGGGCTAAGCAACGCCCAAATTGCCGAGCTGCTCTTTATTAGCCCGCGTACCGTCACAACGCACCTCCAACACATCTATAGCCGGCTGGGTCTTTCCTCCCGTACGGCGCTGATTCGGTGGGGAATGGATCGCCGAATCACGGCCGAGAATACGTAGGACGGCCCTGGCGAATACGTAGCCATACGGATATCGGAGGGCGGCTCTCTTACGCCACGCTAGCCGTCAGCGACGATTGGGCGTTGGCGGAAGGACCGTGCAGAAATGACTATGACAAGGACAAGCATCGAGTCGGTGCGATCTCTAGCTGACGTAGGTGTCGAAGATATCGCGCTGGTGGGAAACAAGGCAGCAACGCTCGCGACTCTGAGGCGAGCGGGCTTCCAAGTGCCCGGCGGCGTGGTTTTGACGACGGAGGCCCTCGCGCAGGCGCTTACGGCGGCAGGGCTGCAGGATGGGGCGCTGCAGGCGGAAGTCGAGGCGCTGCCGCTGCCAACCGGCCTGACAGAGGCACTCGCGGCCGCAGTCCGAAAGCTGGGAAGTGCCGTACTGGCGGTGCGCTCATCTGGAGTGGAGGAGGACCTGCCTGACGCTTCGTACGCCGGGCAATACGTGACGGTGCAGAACGTGCCAGCCGAAGAGCTCGCGACCGCGGTCCGCCACTGCTGGGCATCAGCGTTCAGCGATCAGGTGAATGCTTACCGCCACGCACACAGAATCGCGAGACAGGTCGCCATGGCAGTGCTCATCCAGCCCATGGTGCCTGCGGACGCGGCCGGCGTCGCCTTCAGCGCCGATCCGATCACCGGTGACCGGAACACCTCCGTGGTCAATGCCATCCGAGGCCTTGGCGAGCGGCTGGTTTCCGGGCTGGCGTCGCCGGATCATTGGCTGGTTCGCGGGACGCAGGCCAGCTGTCGGTCGGCGCCCGAGGGTGCAATCGACGCAAGGTGGCCATCGAGGTGGCCCGGCTCGCGCGGCGGGTCGAGGCTCATCAAGGAAAGCCCCAAGATATCGAGTGGGCCACTGCGGCCGGCGAAGTCGTGCTGCTTCAAGCGCGTCCAATTACCGCGCTGCCGGAGCAACCGATTGAGCCGGTACCGGTTCCGGTCGAGGTGCCGCCGGGTTACTGGGAGCGCGAGGCAAGTCATGCTCCAAAGCCTTGGACGCCAATGAGTATGTCGGTCGCGTTCGGCGATCCCCGTAACCGGGCGCTCCGACGGATGTTCTCCGAGCTGGGCCTGCTCGCCGAGGCTCTTGAGCTCCGTCAGATCGGAGGGTGGGAGTACAGCCGGCTGGTGCCGCTCGGCGGCAAGGATCGGCCCGCGCCGCCTGCGTTCCTCATGCCGCTGCTCATTCGGTTGGTGCCGACGATGCGGCGACGCATTGCCGATGCCGTGGCGGCTGTCCGCACCGACAAGCCAGGCAGCTTCATCGAGCAGTGGTACGGGGAGTGGCAGCCGGATCTGAAGGCTCGGATCGAGCAGCTTCGAGATACCGACCTGGTGGCGCTGGATGATCGCGAGTTGGATGCGGACGCCTACCGAGCCCTTGAGCTGACACACAAGGCGATCGACATCCATTTCATCCTGCACGGTGCCCTCATGCCGATCCTCTCGGAGCTGGCTTTCACATGCCACGAGCTGTTCGGTTGGTCCGACCAGGAGACGCTCGAGTTGCTGGCTGGCCTGTCGACCACCTCCACCCAGCCCGCACATCGGCTGGCCGAGCTTGCCCGGCTGGTAGCTGATCGACCCGTCGTGTCGAGCCTGCTGGCCACTGTCGACCGGGGCACGGCCGCCCGGCTGGCTGAGGCCGACCCGGAGTTCGCGCGAGCCTTCGAGGACTACCAGCGAGAGTTCTCCTGCCGCGTGCTGCGGTACGAGATCGCCGAGCTCTCACTCGCCGAGAGGCCGGAGCTGACATTGCATCTGCTTTCCGACCAGGTCGGTCGGAACTACGATCCAGACGTCGAGGCGGCGGCGCTCGCGGAGCGCCGCAGGGCCGCGAAGCAGCGTGCGCACGACGCCCTTGCGGGGCGGTCATCGGCGGAGCGGGAGCGGTTCGAGCGGGCTTTGGCCAGGGCCGAACGTGCCTATCCCATACGAGAGGACATGGAGTTCTTCACCGCGAGTGTGCCCCTTGCCCTGATCCGGTATCGGCTGCTGGAGATTGGGCGTCGCCTCGCGGAGCGCGCCCAGCTGGCCCGCACCGACGACATCTTCTTCCTGACCTGGGACGAGGCTCAGTCAGCCCTCCAGAATGGTGATGATCGACGGGCACTGGTCACCCGCCGCCGGGGCGAGCGAGCCTTCATCGAGCAACACCCCGGCCCTGCCACGTACGGCAAGAATCCCGGCCCGCCGCCTTCCTTCGATGCGCTGCCGGCCGAGGCCAGACTCCTTATGCAAGGGCTGCTCTGGTACATAGACCGTGTCCTTGAGGCGGTACCATCCAGCCGCAACCAGAGCCTGGACGGGGGTGTGGTCACCGGGATCCCAGCTTCGCCCGGCCGTTATACCGGGCCGGTCCGTGTGATCAACGACGAGTCTGAGTTCGACCGGCTGCAGCCTGGTGACGTCCTGGTCTGCCCGATTACGTCGCCGGTGTGGTCGGTGCTATTCCCGAGCGTCGGAGCCCTGGTGACCGACACTGGCGGAGTCCTTTCCCACCCGGCGATTATTGCCCGCGAGTATCAGGTCCCCGCCGTTGTCGCAACCGGCAATGCCACTGCGCTGCTTCATGATGGCCAGCTGGTCACCGTTTACGGCAGCGCTGGAACGATCGAGATCCAGCCGTGAGCGTCGCTGCCGCGACGCGGCGGCTGGAGGCAGGCGAGCCGTTGGAATACCTGAACGAGGTAGTGTCAGCAGCCGCCGCGGTGCAAGCCGCCGTACGTCTCGGCGTCCTCGACCGGCTCAATGCCGGACTCGGGTCTGCCCAGGAGCTGGCGGCCGCATGCCAGCTCGACGCGCAGGGCGCACAGCGGCTGCTGGAGGCGCTGGCTGCCCTTGGCCTGCTGGAGTCCCACGGCGGCCGCTGGCGTCCTCGGCTGCCCAATCTGTCTGGCTTGGCGGGCTTCGTTGCGATGTGGAATCAGCTTGATGTTGTCCTACGTACGGGTCGCCCAATCGTGCGGGCCGATACCACCAGCGGCGCGGCCGCCTTGTATCCAGATGTGGTTGGCAACCTGGGGACAATGCTTAGTACGGCTGCGGAGCAGGCGGCAACCTTGCTGCCGTCCGCCACGCGAGTCCTCGATGCAGGCGCGGGAGCGGCGCCCTGGACCTTGGCGTATGCCGCCCGCTACCCCAGCTGCGTTGTGACCGCTCTCGATCTGCCGGCGGTCATGCCCGCCACTCGTCGGGCGGTAGTTGACGCCGGCATCGAGAAGCAGTTCGAGTTCCTGCCGGGTGATCTCTTTGAGGTTGAGCTTCCACGCGGCCGATACGACTTGGCGATTGTGGGGAACGTTTGTCATTTGTTTGATGAGACTGCCAACCGGCGATTGCTGAGCCGGCTCTACGAGGCACTGACTCCGGGTGGGATGCTCGCCATCGCCGACATCGCTCCGCGTGAGGGGCGCAGGTCCCGATCCGTCGCGCTGTATGAGCTTGGACTCCATCTGCGGACTGGTAGCGGCGGTGTTCACCGGCTCAAGGCGTATTTCGAGTGGCTTGCCAGCGTCGGATTTCAGCTGCCCCAAATCTATGAACTGGTCGACGAGCCGCCACTGATGTTGATCATTGCTCGCAAGCCTGGCGGGGGATAGCCGAACAGCTCATCCCAGCGAGGCGCTCCAGTCCTCACTTCGCCTCAGTTGCCACCAGCGGAACGCAAAGCTGCAGCTGACGGTGGTGCTCTATCCACCGGCTGCTGTCGCGGCTTATTGCGTTCTGGCCTCTGCCGTCAGGTAGGCCGGGGACGCACCCTATGACGGCTGCTGCGGTGCCGGCTCGGCTGCCCTGCAAACTCGATCATGCCAGTCTTGGCAGCTGCTGCCGCCAAACTGGCCGAGATAGGAGGAGCCGACCGCTGACCCGACGACCGGCTGTCCAAGTTGATCATGACCGGGGCGACCGGCCAACTCTTTTAACTCCGACATCCAGCTCGTCTTAGCTCGGCGTTGCCTTCGGCGAGCCAGCACAGTACGGCCAAAGGATCAAAACTCTTGTGCTGGGAGCCGGGCCCCATGCCCTGGCCATCGGCGGTCACCGGGCTCTCAGAATGGCGCCCGGGTTGGCGCTTCCTGCCGTGTCAGGCGAGCAAGGGCCCGCGGCAGGTACCGGGGTCGGCCTTACCAGGCGTACGCCTGCGGGGCTTCTCCCGGCCCCGGCCAGATTCGGTCGAGTCGGTCCGCTACCTCGGCGTCCAACTGGACCGACAGCGCGCCGAGGTCCGACTGCAACTCTTCGATCGTCGTCGCTCCGACAATCGTGGTGGAGACGACAGGGTTCCGCAGCAGCCAGGCCAGCGCCACGGCCGCCGGCTTCACGCCAAGCTCCCGGCACAGCCCTTCATAGGCTTCGAGCTGGTCGCGGTGTGCCTCGATGCGCTGCTGCGTCGAGTCGTCGGAGATGCCTCCCTCGGTGGCGGTTTCCAGCGCGCCGGCGAGCAGGCCGGCGTGGAGCGGGCTGTACGGGATCAGACCGATGCCGAGGCTGCGCAGCGCGGGGATCAGCTCCAGCTCCACGGTTCGCACGGCGAGGTTGTACAGGCTCTGCTCGGAGGTCAGGCCCATGAAGTGGCGTGCCGAGGCTGCGCACTGGGCAAGGGCCACATCCCAAGCGGCGAAGTTGCTGCTGCCAACGTAGCTGATCTTGCCGCCGCGGACCAGCTGCTCCATCGCTTGCCAGATCTCCTCCCATGTCGTGGCGCGGTCAACGTGGTGCATCTGGTACAGGTCGATGTGATCGGTCTGCAGCCGCCGCAGGCTCGCCTCGCAGGCGCGGCGAATGTGGTAAGCCGACAGCCGGCGGTCGTTCGGGCCGAGTCCCATCGGCTGATACACCTTCGTGGCCAGGACGACGTCGTCACGGTGCCCGCCGCGCTGCAGCCACCGGCCGACGGTCTGTTCCGCGATGCCGTACCCCTTCTTCATATCCGGTGACTGCGGGCCGCCGTAGACGTCGGCGGTGTCGAAGAAGTTGATGCCCGCGTCGATTGCGGCGTCCATGACCGCGAAGCTGCTCGGTTCGTCCACGGTGTAGCCGAAGTTCATGGTACCGAGGCCGATCCGGCTGACCATCAGACCGGAGCGGCCCAAGTGCGCGTACGTCATCTCCTCGCTCATGCCGGCAGCATACGTAGCGCGTCCTTTGGGTGAGGGATGCCCTGTCAGGGCATCCCTATCTATGTGGACAATGGCCGACGGCCGGGTGCGGGGTGCGGAGCCGCTTGGAGCACCGGGCCCGCCCATCTTGGTGGGCACCCAGCCCGGGTCAACGGCATTGCTGTACACATCGGGCCAGATCCGGGCGACAGCCACGGCAAGAGTGGTGACGAACAGTTTGCTATCTGAGTACGAGCCGATCCGGCGTTGTCCGCCCCAATCCACACCCGCCACCTCGGCCCGACCGCCACGGTGCATG
>JBKOUS010000246.1:0-3382 GCA_046723505.1 Actinomycetota bacterium | reverse complement strand
GGCATGGCCGGATGTCGTTCAGCTGAACGCCTTTGCTCCGGCCTTGCGCGCTGTTGTGATCGAGACGCTCAGCGAGATTGCCGAGCAGTGCGACGGTGTCCGTTGCGATATGGCGATGCTGGTCATGAATGACGTTTTTGCACGAACCTGGGGTGATCGCGTCGGTTCCGCGCCAGAGTCGGACTATTGGCCGACAGTGATACCCGCCGTCCGCGAGGCGGATCCGGGATTCTTGTTCCTCGCTGAGGCTTATTGGGATCTGGAGTGGGCGTTGCAGCGGCAGGGCTTCAACTACTGCTACGACAAGCGACTGTACGACCGGATTTTGCAGGGTCCTGCCGAGCAGGTGCGTCTTCATCTGCTGGCCGACGATCAGTATCAGCGCGGCCTCCTACGGTTCGTGGAGAACCATGACGAACCGCGGGCTGCGACGGCATTCGGTTCGGCTCGCTCACGAGTCGCCGCCGTGACGGCGCTGACCCAGACCGGCACTCGGCTGGTACACAACGGCCAGCTGGAGGGAGCGACTGTACACCTTCCGATGTTCCTTGGCCGATACCCATCCGAACCGACTGATCCCGATTTGATCACCTTTTACCGCTCGTTCCTGACGGCTGTGGCCGACCCGACCTTCCGAAACGGTCGCTGGCAGCTCTGCGACCGATCTGGTTGGCCTGGAGATGACAGGTATCAAGATCTCCTCGCCTGGTGCTGGCAAGGCGACACGCGGTGGTTGATCGTGGTGAACCTCAGCGATGCCACGGCAGCCGGTGAGGTGCGAACACAATGGGCCGACCTCCGGGGCCGTCAGTGCCACCTCACCGACCCGACCCACAACATCGCGTTCGTACGCTCAGGTGACGATCTTGTAAACGGGTTGTTCGTCGAGCTGGATGCGTGGAAGTGGCACATGTTCCGCGTCGAGCCGCGCTGAAAATGTGTCGAGAGGCAACGAGTAGCTTGCCGGGGTCAGCGGAGCTGGACGCCTTCAAGGCCTGTCGATGTGTCGATTTCAACAACCAGCCGTTGCACGGAACTTTCTGATCGACCCTCAAGGCGGTCCGCTGGCGGCAAATCAGCGACCGGCCATTCAATGATCTGGCGTTCGTGCTAGGCCAGGCGAAGCAGTTGTCGACTGCGGGAGTGCGGTGGCGCTGCACCCGGCCCCGGGTTCCTCGTCGGACTCATCCGCTTTGCAACCAGAAGAAAGTACGAGGTGCGATAGGAGAATGAGTGCCTTTGACCGTGGCAAGTTTGAGCGCTTCGCGACGCTGCCGCCGGGTGAGGCATACCCGGAGGGGATCGACGCGGACGCCGAGGGCAATGTCTACGTAGTCACTGTAGGAGCGAACAAGCCGGACACGAGCCCATGAAGTCTCTTTGTGTTCGACCCGAACGGCAAGCTCCTGCGGACCCTTCACACGGAGGGCACCAGTCCTGCTTGACCTGCGTTTCCAACCGAACACCGGCAAGCTGCTCGTAGTCGATTACCAAAACCCGAAGGTCTGCGCCGTCGATCCGAAGACGGGCGCTACCTCGGTGTTCATGACCGTTACGGGCGAGCACCCCGGCCTCGACGGGTTGACGTTCGATGCAGATGGCAACGTGTACGTGACCGACGCGCACCAGGGAATGATCTGGCGAGTAGGCAGAGAGGGCGGCGCGGCAACGGCCTGGGTCACGAGCCCGCTTCTCAAGCCAACGAGGCCGCCCCCCGCCATCGGCGCAAACGGCCTGGCGTTCAACAAGGAGCACACAGCGTTGTTCGTCGCCAACACCGCGCAAGACACTATTGTTAAAATACCGGTGAGCGGCTCACCACTCGAACCCGGCACGCCCGAGGTCTTCGTCAACCGCGCCGGCGGCGGACCGGACGGCATTATCATTGACGAGCACGACAATATCTGGATCGCATGCAATCAATCCGACGAGGTCATGGTGGTTGAGCCGAAGCAAGGCCGGGTGATCGCAAAGCTCGGCGACTTCGGCGGCATCGACAAGGACGGTGCGCCCATCGGCTTTCTTTGGTCGAATAGCCTCGTCTTCCACGGCGACGACGTACTCGTCACCAATCTCTCGGTCGATATTTCCGCAGCCATGGGGCCTAAGTATGCGGACTGTCGATAGCCCATGGGCGGCCCAGGTGAAGCTCCACACGGTATCAAAAATCAAGAAGCGTATACCTGGCTTTCCGGAATGATCGGCATGCGCTTTTCAGATTGCGGTCTGGATAACCAAATGAACAAATTAGTCAGAGCAAGTGCGCGAGGAGAGTGATACAAAGCCAGCTCAGGGGACCCTCCTCGCTTGAAACCTTATCGTGGCGAGTGGGGCGTCGCTGGGCCCGATGTGTCTACCAACGGGAGTCGTCCCAATTTGGTTCGAGATCCTTCATTCTTGGACGATTGAGTGGATCATGGAATAGGAGCTTAAGCCTCGGCAACATGTGAACTTTTGTATGAGCGTGTATGTTTATAGCTGCAATTTTGTCTCGTTATAAGGGGCGAGCGTGTACCTTACTGGGATTCGATCGCGGTGTCTCACAAATGACCGTATTTGAGACAGTGCGTCGAGAACCAGGAGAAACGTGCGATGCAAGGTATAGCAGTGTCTCAAAACCGTCTTTTAATCAATGTTTCATATCTAACAAATCTCATGGGTTTTGAGATAATTTAGTCATGCCGATGCAAGTACAGGACAGAAAGCAGCGACTCCAAGCACAAATCGCGGTTGCGCTTCAGGATGAGTTCGGCCGCGTGCCGACTGAAGAAGAAATCGAACACGTATTTCACTTGATCCGCGTGATGTGGAAGGCTGTTTTGGGCCTGCACCATAAACGTAAAGAGCAGAAGAAAAGCGGGCAGCTCGCGATCTTCTAGCTACGACCTATGCTCATTGGCTACGTCCGCATTTCAACAACTGATCAGACACTCGTGAAGCGGAATCCCTTTACTCGATGATCTCCGGCGGCGGGCGTCAAAGGCCCGGGTCCGGTGGACGATTTATTCGTTGGCCATACCGGGACCCGAATCCCCGGGCGGGAGCTTCTCCGTTTCGACCCCGCCTGCGCCTGCCGTCCGTGAAAGCAGCGTGGTGCCTCAACGTCACTGGACTCGCGTGGAACGGGGAACCGGAAACGGGCGGCTGGGCAGTGTGCTTTCATGGCTAATCGGTGGGGGATCGGCTCAGTGAATGTGACGCTGTAGAACCGATGCTATGTAGTTCTCATCGAGCCGACGGCGGTGAGTCGATCAGCGCGAACAGCAGTCCGCCGAGCATGGCCATGTTCTTTAGAAATTGCACCTGTTGCACTCGCCGTTCCGAGGGGTCGTCAACCGTCCAGAACGCATGCCCAGCGATCGTCGTCGGTAGCAGCGATGCG
>JBKOUS010000099.1:0-33131 GCA_046723505.1 Actinomycetota bacterium | reverse complement strand
TTCTGCACGGTCGAGCCGCGGCCGGTAAGTTGACGACGGCGCGGGCGTTGGAGCAGCGACTGGGCTGGCCGGTGTTCCATAACCATCTAGTGGTCGACCTGCTTACCGAGCTGTTCCCCTTCGGGTCCGACCCATTCGTCCGGCTGCGCGAGCAGATGTGGCTGTCGATCATTGCTGAAGCGGTCGCCGTCGACCGCTCACTCGTATTCACGTTCACGCCGGAGCCGACAGTGCCGGCCGGCTTCCCCCGCCGGGTCGCACGCGTCGTAGAGTCAGCCGGCGGTCGCGTCCTCTGGGTACGGCTTCTGGTCAGCGATCAGGAACAGGAGGGCCGCATCGGCGCCGCCGACCGACAGCAATTCCACAAGCTCACCAGCATCTCGACGTTACGCCGTCTCCGGAGCCAACCGGCCGGCGAACAGCCACCGGCGGACCTGGACATCGACACCGAACAGAGCGACCCCGCCAAGTCGGCGGCTCGCATCGTCGAGCACTTCGGTCTGTCCCCCGCCCACCGTGACGACCGCTACCCGGACCCACCAGGCTGATTTGCAGAACTACTGGACGGCACTGTGTCCGGTTCTGACCTGCTTCGAGCCCTGAGCGCGCTTCCGCAAGCCGACCGTCCACCGAACACCAGCTAGACACCAGGTAGCTGAGTGTAATTATGGCTGAGCCGCGCTGATTCAGGAGTCGACTGTCGCTGAGCGAGGGACTGAGCCGGGAAACACAGGGGAAGCGCGGGCAGCTGGACATCGGAAGCGTCGGGGCCGAGCGCAACAAAGCTGTGGCCGCGGAGCTCGACAAACTGATCCGGTCGATGGTCTAGTCCCCTCGACCGGCTCTGTAGGCCGGACATCGTCAACCACGCGCCGGGACCCCACCGGTGGGCCAGCGGCGAGGAAAGCGGGCAATGGCTACGGCTAGCACGCCTCCAGGCCTGCACCCAACAGTGCTCCGAAGGCCTCCTCGATGTGCTCGAGGCCCTTGCCGTTTGCGAGGTTCGGGTTCGCGCTGTCCTCACCTATAACCTTGTCCGACCGGATGGTGAACGACTCCGGGCCGCCGTGGGACAGCCAGTACTCGACGAAGCAGTCCGGGTCAACGTTGGGCGGGAAGTCTGGGCTGTGCGCGAAGTCATCAACGGAGACGGTGATCCATCGGCTGGAGTGAGTGGCACCCGCGTTGCCTTGGGCCGATCGGTTAGCGATGTAACAATCCCGCGCGTAGGCCGTGCCTGACGTTGCTAACACGGCAATCGCGGACATCGCGACAACCGTTACAAACCGCTTCCTCATGGGTTTACCCCTCTCTACTTCGGACATGCGCCGACTGGGGGGCTCCCCGAGACGCGCCGGGTTGAATCGTGGCAGTCGGGAAAGGGAACGTCAAGGAGCAAAGGCGTGTTGCGGCCTCACTCTCTCCGGGGCTACCCACCCGTGACCACTATGTCGGGCGTCATGCTCGACAACACGCTCGTCGCCACTCTCTCGACGGGCTTGCCGAGCGGACTGGGCGTCTACCTCGCCCGGGTGAACCGTGACTGGTCCGCCCGAGGCCAAGCGACCTGATTCGTCGCGGCGATGAGCGGCGCACTCATCGGAGCGTGGCTGGGATTCAACGCAGTAAGGTCCGCCAGCCAAAGCGACTGCGATCGTCGGAGCGAGGGCCGGTGCAAACCTGATGCTGCTCGGCATTGACCTCATCTGGGACCGGTCGAACCGCAGCCGAATGGTAGGAAGCATTGCGCCATCGCGCCGCAACCCACCGTCGAAGGCGCCCATGCCGGAGCCGCGACGAGCGAACGGCCTAGCCGCTAGAGACGAAGGTCCTCGAACTCCTTAAGGCGGCGCAAACCGAGCTCATCGAGCGTTGACCGTGCCTCTCGCTGGTGCTCCACGCGACTGGGAGATCCCTCCGGTAGCTGCTGAGCGAGGAGCAGCCGAATTCGCGCCGCGTCGAGTTGCAGTCCGGCGAGGTCGGCGAAGTGCAGACCGCGTGTCCACTGGCGACGGGCAGCACGATTTCTCCCTTGGACCGCTCGATACATCCCGAAATAGAGGCAATAGCGTCCACGGCTGAAGGGGTAAACGCGCAAATAGGCCTTCAGCGCACGAAGGGATCGCCGGCACACTTCGTGAGCATCCTTCTCTAAGCCCGTTCCCCGCTGTCCCTCCAGCATCTCGATGCATGCCTGCGTCATCGCCGTCAACCCTCCGAGCTGGAACCAGTTCGGCACCCCCGCAAGGGTCTTCAGCGATTGTCGGGCGAAGGAGAGCGCTTCGGCGGTTAGACCCTGCGCCACGAGCGCTTGCACATGGCTGCCATAGAAATTGGGTCGGTTAAGCCTGTCCTTCTCCTCGAACAGTTGCACAGCCTCACTGTCCAGAGCCAGGGCCTCAGTTGTCCGGTCGAGGCTCGTGAGAACCGGAATCAGCAGCGTCAATCCCCAGATGACGTGTTCGGCGTTTCCCCGCCGTCGCGCCGATATGAGCTGCTCTTCAAAATCGGCCCGCGCAGAGCGCAGTTTGCCGTCGGCGTGGTGGAAAAAGCCGCGGACGGCCAGTGTGATCTCAAGGGCCTGATTCTGCCCAAACGCCCGGAATTGCTCCACTACTTCGTCCAGCATCGGCGTGACGTCCATGGCCCGGTGCATTGTGCGCAGATACACGGCCTCCGAGACGGTCGCCGTAAGGCCGTGTTCCCATGCCAGGTCCGGCAAGACCTCCAGAGTGAGCTGGCTTTCGGTTCCTGACCGTTCGCCCTCGATCTTTTCGCGCGCTAGCCGAAGGTAGCGGGACGCGAGACGGTGGAGGCGCATCGTTCCGACCAGATTGCCAAGTCCGCTAAAGGCAACGCCCGCGAGTCCCGGGTCGCCGGCCTTCTCTGCCAGATTGATGGCCGCCACGTGAACGGCCAGCGTTTGCACAGCCTGAGCCTTAAAGTAGTAGGTCTGCGCGAGTTTCGACGCGATCCATGCGGCCTGACTCAGAACCGTGGCATCACCCCGGTTCACCAGACGAGGCCCAACGACCGGCAAAAGGTGCAGAATCTGAATAGCCGTTTGCCAGATGAGGTAAGCGAGCCAGCCAAGTCGCGTCTTGGGCACGTGTTGACCCAGTAGCCGCAAGGCAGTCCCAAACTGGCGGATGGCGTCGTCTAGCCGGTTCTGGTCGGCTAAAGCCTGGCCCAGCTGGCTGTACCAAAAGGCCCTTCTTCGATCGGACACCGTGGCCAGGGACTGCGCCAGACTCGCATCAACCGCCATGGCAGTCTCGACGAGGGACGCAGCCTCCTCCTCGGCGCCTTTCGCTAGAGCGCTGGTCGCAGCAGCCTCGAGGTACTCGATTTGTCGCGCCGGTTCGCCGGCGGCGGCCCAGTGTCGAGCGATGATCGCATAGCCTTCGGGCTGCATTTCGCGTTCCTCGTACCACTCCGCCAACGCCCGATGTCGCTGTCTCAGCTCCGAGGGCAGCAATGACTGCTGGGCCAGGTCACGGATCAAGGTGTGGGCGAACCGCCAGCCCTCGGCGCCTGTTTCGATCACCTTCTTCCGCTCAAGATCGTTCAGGTCATCAGGGAGCAACCTGGGATCGAGGAGCGGATCCGCGGCGAGAACTCGCATTTCATCGAAGCTTGTCCCGACCACGCTCGCCGCCTTGATCACGGTTCGTTGCCGCTCAGAGAGACCGCTGAGGCGGGCTCGGAAGACCTCCTCCACCCGAACGGGAAGCCGGAGTCGATCTAGCTCAGCAGGGGGAATAGAGAGCCGGGCTTGGGCCTGTTCTCCTGTTCCCACGACGGAGATCAGCTCATCCGTACGGAGCTGATACGCAAGTTCGATCGTAAACAGCGGGCTCCCGTCCACCCTGCTTCGGAAGAGTGATCGGACGTGCTCATCCAGAGCCGCCACGCCTAAAAAGTCACGTGCAATCTGCTCGGTGATGTCCGGCGGCAACGGCTGAAGTTGAAGAACCTTGGCGCCGCGTCCGAGAAGGTACGATCTCACCTCGCTAGCGGTGTAGATGGCGCCTTCGTCGGGACCGGGCGATGGCTCAGCATCCCCCGTGTTCTCAGTGCCCATCGGGGCAGGGGCTTCGGGCATCGGACGAGTAAGCAACACGATCATGACAGGTTCGACGCTCCGGTAGACCGCCCTGACCAGCTCCCAGGACGCTGAGTCCATCCATTGGCAATCGTCAAGAACGACCAGCAGAGGTGTCCTGCTCGCAGCATCGGTCAGAAGGTCGACCAGCAGACGGAGCGTGTTTTCTCGACGCGCCCGGCCCGTCATGTCGCGCAGAGCGGAGTCGTCAAGGGTGAGATCGAGGATTTCGTTGAGCAGTGGAGCCCATTGCTCGTGCTGAGACGACTTGGAGAGCCGCTCCTTGACCAGGAGCGCTCGCTTCGCAGGATCTCGCACCGCGGTGAGACCCAACGCCCTCGCGAACACTCGTTTCCACGCGTGATAGGGACGCGGATCGAGGTCATCCCCTCCGCCCACGAGGACGGTAATGCGGCCATAACCCTCACTCGCTCGGAGAAGGTCCACCGCCAGATGAGTCTTTCCCACCCCCGGCTCGCCCTCGACGATCACAGTGGTGGACGTGCCGAGGCTCAGAGCCACGAGCCGGCCTGCCAATTCCTCCCGCTCCCGATCCCGCCCCCTGGACATTAGTTCGCTGGAGTCGCCGGCAAGCCGTCGCAACGTCGGCAGCCCAGGATCCACCTCGTGCCACACGGGCCGGTACACTTCCACGGGCCCGGCAAAACCTTTCACTTCCATCCGGCCACGCGACGAGAACCTCAGGCGATCTTGGCTGAGATGCTGGCTCACCTGATCGCACAGAACCTCGTTCTGAGCACGTTGCATCAATCGCGCCGCAAGGTTGACGATGGGTCCCACCATCGTGTATTGGCGGAGAGCCGGGCTGCCGCAGAGGCCGCAAAAAGTATGGCCGGTGGCTACTCCGAGGCCGTGTTCGACAAAACCCTGCATAACCCTGCTGATCTCCAGCGCCGCGAGATTGGCGCGCAAGGCCTCCCGTTCCCGAATGAGGGGCGGTAATCCGAAGCCGGCAACCAGGGTGAGGCCATCCCGATCCTGACCAGCGCTGACCAGGGTCCCTTCGTAGCTGTTCAGGATGTCCATCACTTGCAGCGTTGCTTCGGTTAGCACTGCCGCCGCGTCTTCATCCCAGCGCGCGGCGCGGAGCGCGATGAACATCGGTGTTATCGGCGCGAATTCCGACTGGAGTCCGCCAGTCTGCCCCGAACGGATCCGTTCGAGGACGAGGTCCGGCACGTACCTTGCTACCAGCGCCGACGGCGCTGAGGGTCTGGGCTGGGCAGGTGGAGGTGACGAGTCAGGTACCGGGTCGACAGCTGTCAGGCGGCTGATGGCTGGGCGTCCAGTCATTCCCTCGGTCGAGGCGCGGCGCCCAAGCAGCGAGCGGACCGCTTCGCTGACGCCGGTTTCTGATGCTGCGACCGTCTTCTGTGCGTTGGCCATCTCCTGAATCGCAGGCCCTACCGGGACGAAGACGCGCCTCCCTTGCTCACGTCCAATGTCCAGCAGCCACGCTGCGCCGACGCCGATCCCGGCTCGAAGGCGAATTGGGTAACCACCGACGGGTTCTAGATGGCTCGCTTTCTCCTGAATAACCATTGCTGCGCGGGCAGCCCACAGGGCGGACGTGGCAGGATCGCCCGACTCTGCGACGGGCCACACGGCCACGATTTCGTCGCCCGCCAGAGTGAGCACCAAACCGCCATGCTCGGTGATCACATCCGCGAGCAGCGTGAAGATGGTGTTCAGGGCGTCTGCGATGCGCTCAGATCCGTCTGGGGTCCACTTGACGACGTCCTCGATGATCGAGGTGGATTCGGAGATGTCGAGCCCGAGAACCGCCAACTCCGATGCATCGCTGGTCGAACCCTGTACAGGTTCGACGCGGTCGGCGATACGCCGTGCCAGCAATTCCGGCACGAAGCCAGCCAACGGATCAGCCGGAACCGATGAGACCTTTTCCGGAAGCTTTGTCGCAGATTCTGTAGCTCCCTCACCGGTACGGTGAGCTGTATGCTCGACCGCCACGAAATCAAGGTACATGTCGATCAACACCTCCTGGTAGCGAGGGCGACGATGCTGCCCCGCGTGCAGAACGCCTTCGACAGACTTCTCGAGGAACGCGGTCTTCTTACCTCTGACGCGGCTCCATACTTCAGTCCCCTCGGGCATCCCTTGTTCGAGCTTCCGGTCTGGGTGGCCGGTCATCTGGATGACGAGGGGATCGAGACCCCGAGTGAGGTCTTGTCGAACGTTCTCGGGGTGAGCGTCCTGGGCTATCTCCATGCGCGAGCACAGGACGACTGGCTCGATGGCTGCGCGGCCGATGACCCCACTCTCATTGCGGTGGCCGAAGCGCTTATCGCCTTCTGTAATCAGCTACTGGCCTCTGTGGTTGGTGCCTCAACCCGGTTCTGGCGCTATTACTCACAGATTCTGAACGAGTACGCAGAGTCGCTATTGGATATGGCAGAGGTTCGAAGGATGCAGGCACCGATTTCCCGCTCGACCTTCGAGCGACTCCTGGCACAGTCCAGGCCGCTCGTCATTCCCTCGGCCGCGCTTCTCGACCGCGGCGATAGGTGGCATCTCCGTGATCATCTCGAGGAATTCGTACTTACGGCGACAGCCAGCTCTCAACTCTTCAACGACTTGACGGACCTCTACCGCGACCGCGATATGGGCCATCGGACCTGGACCACCGACACCGTCGGGGAATCGGCAGCAGGCGAGCTTTGGCTGGAGGTCGCGGGCGGGGCGGACGAGCAGGGCATCGGAAAGATTTCCGAGCGGATCCGAACTGCACTGTCGTTCCATGAACGATCCGCTCGGGCGGCTCGGGCTCTGGAGCTGACCACTGCTGAAACCTGGTTGAGCGACCGCCAAGCGGCGCTGGAGAGCTTGCTCGGCTCCCTCCGAGGCAGCCTGCTAGCGACGTTCGTAAGGCGGATGGCAGAATCGGGCTAGCTGGACCTTAGCAGCCGCGAGCGTGGCGAGGCCGAGAAAAAGGGGTGACACCAATGATGATGGAGTCTATGGGGGACGACTATCTGGCCGACATTCCGAGTGAGCTGGTGGTTAGGGCCCAGCAGAACATGGACTACGCGCTCAGGTTGCTGGATCGGGAACGTCGACAAGAGGCGATCGACGAAGCAGAGCTTTCCTTGACGGACGAGCGACTAACCAAGCTCAATGCGGCACTCGATTCCATCGCAAGTATGAGCTTCCAAGAGGTGCTACAGGCACTCAAGGACGTCGGCGTCACGCGGATGATGTAGCCGGTTGGCACATCAGCTGGGCGAGGCTGGTCAGTTCTACGACAGATGGACGCCCGTCATGGTCGACGCGGCCGGTACGACCTTGCAGTGCGGGCTGGTCAAGCGGTCGGCTGAATCCGCTGCCACGCCGGAAGCATCGGCGCGGTACCTCGCAGAGTTGGCCGGAGTGCGGCCTGGCGATCATGTACTCGATGCCGGATGCGGGGTGGCGGGTCCGGCGATGATCATTGCTCAGGCCGTCCCCGATATCGTGATCGACGGCGTAACTGTTTCCGAGGTCCAAGCGCGGCTAGCTCGCGAGTCGATTGGGAAGGCCGGACTCGCTGACCGGGTACGGGTGCACCTCGCCGACTTCTGCCATCTCCCGTTTCCCGACGCTTCATTCGATGTGGCCCTTTACCTCGAAGTCACCGGTTATGCCCCCGACCGGAGTGCCCTGTACCGGGAGTCGGCCCGAGTCCTCCGACCCGGCGGCACTGTCTATGTCAAAGAGGTCTTCCGTAGCGAGGATCCGCTCACAGAACAACAGCGTCTCTCCGTGGCAGAGTTCGATGAGCTGTGGGCCTGCCGGGTTCCGACCCTGAGCGAGACGATGGACGGAATGCGTGCTGCCGGATTCGTCGACATTCGCGCGAGGGAATATCCGTTCGTCAGCATGGAGCACTTCTACGAGTCGATGGTCTCCCGGGACGACGGAGGGATTCGGCTCAACGCCTTTGGCCAGGCGTTCCTTCGAATTTTCGCCGACTTTCCCGCCTACTTTGGCGAGGCAATGGCGAACCGGCCCGCCTGAGCGGAGCTGAGGCACCTCCTGATCAAGCGGGCTTGACCTCCTGATCAAGCGGGCTTGACCTGCGGACCGCTCCATCTACTACCCCGACAGGAGGAGGTGGGGATGGCGACTCGGCATCGTGGGCCTGGGCGCGCAAGGGTCCGCAGACGCCCAGATGATCTCCGACCGCACGGTCCCCAGCGTGGCGATCGGCGTAACCACGTCTGCTGACCAATCAAGGCGTCAACACCCCAACCACCGGCCACCCAAACGGCGCAGCTGGCCTCGGTCAGGTCCGCCAGTACCCCCAGCACCTCACCGAGATCCATGCGCTGGCTTGCTCCCTCGTTAGCCGACCGTCCCCCAGACAAAGCGAAACCCTGGGTCAGACGATCTACTCAGTCCCGCTGAGCTCGAGTCGCATGATCACGCGTTCGGGACTCGGCCGTTCGACGCAGCTGAAACCTAGGTCTTCAAACACCTGCTCCCGACCGACAAAGGCATCGTCGGAGCGCCGTTCGGATCCGGCCAGCGGCCAGCCTTCGATGGCGGACGCACCTTCGCGACAGGCCAGCTCGACCGCCGCACGCACGAGCGCATGGGTAACCCCTTGGCCGCGGCTCCCGGCCCGGACGAAGAGGCAGGGTAGGAGCCACACGATCTCGTCTTCATCGCGTGCACGATTCCGCATGATCTTGCTTCGTGGACTGGTGGCCGCGACATATCGCGACCGCGGGCCGCAGGCGCACCAGCCGACCGGCTCAGCAGCCCGCGAGGCCAAGATTCCCATAGGTGTCGAGCTAGCGGCAGCCATCGCCCCGAACCGCCGCTGGTTGCCACCATTGAGCCAACCAACGGCGAACTGGCTGCGAGTCACGCAGAACGCCATGCACCAGCAGCGGCGACTAGTCCTCTGACTCTCGAACAGTCTCGCCAGGTCATCCACGTCTTTCGGTCCCACGGGCCGAGTGTCGACGTCTGCGCTCACGAACAGGAGGCTACCTAGACCTGGTCGTAAGCGAGTGAGGATATGGCTGACGTCTTGCCGCCGGGTCTGACTCTCCGTAAGCCTGACGCAAGGATTGCTGTCTTTGGGTCGATCCACCTCGGGCGCCAACTCGGGGATCGGGAGTTCGACCCGGATGCGGGCAATCGGCCGGCCCGCAGATGGACCGGCTTGCGGGCGCCTGGCTACGTCAGATGCGGAGCGCCAGCGGATAAGGATGACCACGATGTCCACCGCCTAAGGCACCACATTCCAGACTTTCGTGGCTGTTCGGCACACATGTGCAGCGCCCATAAATACGACATCGCTTACTCAGGGTAGATTGGCGACATCGTTTATCGGAGGTGGCGCGATGACCAAGATCACTGTGTATCGCTACGACGAGATGAACGGTCCGGACGAGGCGGAGGGTTGGTTCACCCTCGAAGACGCCGAGGCGATGCCTGAAGCCGATCCCATGACGGCCGCACGCCACGCCCAGGCGATGCGGCGGGGCGAGCCAGCGCTAGGAGTCAAAGAGACGCTGTACCGCACCAGCCAGGGACGCTGGGTTCTCAAGACCGCTTGGCATATCGATGAGTGCGGGAGGTTTGTTGACGATGAATCGGATGTCGACCCGCGTTTTGGGGGTGGCCCTCGCTATCGGTTCCTGAGCGATGCGGACGCTATCGAATGGCTCCGTCGAAACCGTTATGAAGACCGGATCCAGCAGTACCTTCCCGAGTTGCCGGACGAACGGGGACCCGGTCGGCCGGAAATCGGTGGTCGGGTTCAGGTACGCCTGGGACATCTGCTGCCCGCTGTTGACTCCTACGCCGCTGACCATAGGTGCTCCCGGGCTGAAGCGGTCAGGTTGCTCGTCATCGCCGGCCTTGGTAACGACGCATAGATCGACCCACAAACCCAAGTCCTGCAGGCATTCGTGATCTTGCTGCCGACCGTTTGCGGACCGCTAACCGGGCACTCAGGTGAGGCTCCCAGTGACAAGAAGGAGAACCTCTACCGCGTCTAAGACTTGGTCGTCTGGGTCGATTTCATGAACCTTCAACTTGAGGAGAGTGGCAGGCTCCGCTCATTGAACAACGAGAGCTTGGACGCTTCGCCGGCGCTGCGGTGATAGTCACCGGTGGAGGGCACGGTATCGGCCCCGCCTGTGCCGCCCGGTTGGCCGAGGACAGCGTCGACCGCGCCGCAGCGCCAAGAGAAGAGTCCCGCGATTGTCAACGCCACGTGCACAAGCAACGGAATGAAGCCGATGATCGAACGAGCGGATCATGTTGGGCGAGAACGGCCACTGGCGGCCGAACTCGAGAACGTCTTAGACGGGCGTGGGAGCGTCAGGCCGCAGAAAACCTGCGGCCCGAAGATCTGACCACAGACCTGATGGAACCCTGCTGTTGTAGAGGTTGACGTTGCCCTCAACTTCGGCGACGGAGCGCATGCCCAGGGTGACGTTCACCACAGAGGAGTGTGCCAGGGGAAAAGCGATGGCGGCAGCCGGAAGGCTTGTTCCGTGCTGCTCGCAGATATCGGCAATCTCGTTGGCGCGGGCGACCAGGTCAGGTGGAGCATCTTCGTAGTTGTACTTGGCCTCAAGTCCGGGTCGTGGCCGGGCGAGAATTCCTGAGTTGAAGACGCCGACGGCAACTACGCTCTTGTCCACTGCTGCTGCCGTCGCCAGCACGCCACCAAGTGCGTCCTGCTCTAGGAGGGTGTAGCGGCCGGCCAGCATGACGACGTCGACCGGGGTCTCCCACAGGAACCGGGCGAGCATCCCCGACTGGTTCATGCCGACGCCGATTGCCCGAAGGACGCCCTGCGAGCGCAGGTCAGCGAGCGTAGGTATCGCTTCCTCTACCGCCTGCTGCCAGTAGTCCTCCGGGTCATGCACATACACCACGTCAAGCCGGTCCAGCCGTGTGCGGGCCAGCGTGGCGTCGATCGATCGCAGCACGCCGTCACGGCTGTAATCTCGCTCTCGGCGCAGCTGGTCCGGCACAGCGAACCCCTCGCTATCCCGACCCGTCGGGCGCGGATTCGGAGCGAGCAGTCGGCCCACCTTGGAGGACACGACGAACTCGGCGCGTGGAAGGCCCTTGAGCGCCTCACCTAGCCGTCGTTCGGACAGCCCCAACCCATAGTGCGGGGCGGTGTCGAAGTATCGAATGCCCGCCTGCCAAGCAGCTTGTACCGCCTTCTCGGCGTCCTGGTCAGAAGTCTCGTGGTAGAGGTTGCCGATGACGGCGGCGCCGAAGCCGATTTCGGTGAGGGACACGCTGGTGCCGTTTATGGTGCGGGTACGCACTTTGCTCCGGTCTGTCGTTCACCTCGTGAAGTCAGCGGGTGATAAGCAAAGTGTGTGAGCCGCCATCGACGGCTAGTAGCGCTCCCGTTGTGGATCCCGACCGCGGGCTTGCCAAGTAGCAGATGGCGTTGGCCACTTCTAGAGCTGTCACCAGTCGCCCCAGCGGCTGGCGGGCTTCCAGTGAAGCGCGCTCGACCTCGGGGTCGGATGCGGAGGCTAGCAGGCGCTGCACCCAGGGTGTATCAGCGGTTCCCGGGTTCACGCAGTTGACTCGGATGCCTTCGCGGACGTGGTCAGCTGCCATGGCGAGCGTCAGGGCCTGCACGGCCCCTTTTGAAGCGTTGTACGCGGCTCGTTGCTGCAGGCCCGTCCAGCCGCCAATGGATCCGGTGTTCACGATCGCTGGGCGTTCCGACCGGCGGAGGTAGGGGAGCGCTGCGCGGCTCGTATGTACGATGCCGAGCACGTTGACCTGGAACAGCCGCAGGAAGTCTTCATCAGGGCTGTCCTCCACGGTTCCGCGCGCGCCGATTCCGGCGTTGTTGACGACCACATCGATTCCGCCGAGGACCTGCGCGGCATGGTCGACTGCCGCCCGCGTCGATTTGTCGTCGCTGACGTCCGCGCTGATCTCCTCAACACCTGTGGTGGGCGCTGCGGGACGCAAGTCCAACGAGGCCACTCGGGCCCCCCGCGTCACTAGCTCTTCGACCGTGGCTCGGCCGATGCCGGAAGCGCCGCCAGTGACCAGGGCCGACACCTCAGCGAATTCGCGGGTCACGCCTGCACCAGACTGAGATATCGCATGGTTACCCAATCCTCCCTCCGCTTGCGGCCTGGGGCGCCCGCTGGTACCAGTTTCATAGCCCGCTCTTTGGGTCGCAGCGCATTGGAAGGGATCAGCGGCGGGGAATAAGTAGCACGATCGGGCCATCCTCGGGCGACGCCTTCAACTCGGCTCGCAGCTGCTCTCCGGCTCGGTCGATCCTGCCTTGTCCGACGAGGAATTGAGTGCCGGCCGCTTCTAGACCTTGATGATCCGCCTGCAGGTTGACCACTCCTCCGGCATCCACAACAGCGACCAGGTGTTTCGGGGTGGCGAGCCATCGCACCCACGGCTCATCGCTGGGCAGTGCTTCCTGTGGAGGTATTGGCGAGGACTCGCGAAGGATGGGTCCCATCTTCACCATCCAGCGGCTGAGCTCCTCTAGCGCCTGCCGCTGCACTGGGGGTATAGACCCCTCCGCCGTGGGTCCCACGTTGAGCAGTAAGCGGCCACCGCGTGACACCACGTCTGTCAGATATTTGGCCAGCTGGTATCCGCTGAGCGATTGGTTCTCGTCTTCCACCCGGTTATAGCCGAACGAGAAGCCGATTCCGCGGCAGTTCTCCCACGGCTCCGCCCGCTCTTTTTCCCGCCCAGCCTCATATTCACTTGTTCGAAAGTCCCAGTGGGTGGCACCCCACCGGTCGTTGACCACCCCATCCGGAACCGCCCTGTAATAGCTCTCGAAGAGAGCATGAAGCGAGTAACGGCCGCCACGCTTGCCAGCGTCCGGCCAGTCGATGTCGTTCCAAAGCACCTCGGGTGCGTACCGTGTTACAAGATCTTGCACATGTAGGTATGCATAGGTGTTGTAGGCGGCATCCACAGGTCGCGAGTCCCGGACATCTGCCGCCGAAGTGATAGGCGGTGCGTTCGTGACCGACCAGTCCAGCCCTCCTGAGTAATACACTCCGAATCGCAAACCCTCGGCTCGGACTGCGCTAGCGATCTCGGAAATCAGGTCGCGGCGTGGACCGCGGTACACGGTGTTGCGAGCCCCGGTCCCGGGCGCGTCCCAGAGGGCGACCCCGTCATGGTGCTTACTGGTCGGTATGACGTATTCAGCGCCAGCGGCTGCGAATAGTCGGGCCCAATCTCGGGGGTCAAAGGACGAGGCGGTCCAGGCATCAAGGAAATCGTCGTAGGGTGCTCCGCCATAAACCTGCTGGTGGTGCTTTGAGGCAGGGCTGCCAGGGATGCGGATGGTGTTGTGATACCACTCCGCGTACGCGTTGTGCGTGAACCATTCGGTCTCGGGCACCACACCTAGCGCTCCTGTCGGCTCAGCCCATGCCGGTACCGAGTAAGGGCCCCAGTGGATGAAGATGCCAAAACGTGCCCGCGCGAACCATTGGGGCAGCGGGCGTTTGAGCGTCGCCCACAGCCCTGAGGAGTCGGATTGATTGGCCCTGGTAGTCGGGGCTGTACCGCCGTGCGTCATGGGACGCTCCAAACCTGCTCGAGTGAAGCTCTTGGGGGTGATCTCGGGACTCTAGGCCACCAGCTAACTATCCCGACAGCTGTCACAGATACAGCTAATGGCCGCGGCGCTAGGTTCGATGCCGACGCGGCTGCTCAGCTGAACATTTCAGTAGCAACTGAAGAGCCGGCGGCCAGGTCGTACGCCCCTCTTAACACCCTGGGAGCAAGCATGACGGCAACTCGCGCTGTGATCACCTCGATGGAGGTGCGGGACGTCCGCTTTCCCACCTCTGAGCAGCTAGACGGGTCGGATGCCATGAACCCGGAACCTGACTACTCGGCCGCGTACCTAGTACTGCGGACCAACGCCTCGGATGGGCTGGAAGGTCACGCCCTCGCCTTCACCATTGGTCGTGGCAACGACGTCCAGGCTCACGCGATCCAAGCCTTGCGGAGTTATGTGCTCGGTCTTGACGTTGATGAGATCTGCACAGACTTGGGTGGGTTCAGCCGTCGCCTGGTGTACGAGCCAAACCTGCGCTGGCTTGGCCCTGAGAAGGGCGTGATGCACATGGCGATTGGGGCCGTTGTCAACGCTGCCTGGGACCTCGCCGCTAAGCGCGCCGGGCAGCCGGTGTGGCAGTTCTTGGCTGAGATGTCACCGGAGCATCTGGTCCAGATGGTCGACTATCGCTACCTTACCGACGCGCTCACCCCGAAGGAGTCGCTGGAAATCCTGCATCGAGCGGAACCGGACCGTGCTGCGCGAGCGGCAGTGCTACGGTCGAGCGGGTACCCGGCCTACACCACGAGTCCTGGCTGGCTGGGTTACGCAGACGCGAAGCTGCAGCGACTCGCCCACGAGGCGGTCGCAGACGGTTTCACTCAGATCAAGCTCAAGGTCGGGGCAAGCGTCGAACATGACGTACACCGCATGCGCCTGGCTCGTGATGTCGTGGGCCCCGATATCCAGATTGCTGTTGACGCGAACCAGCGGTGGGATGTGGGTGCGGCGGTGGAGTGGATGAAACGTCTGGCAGCGTATGACCCGTACTGGATCGAGGAGCCGACGTCTCCCGACGACATTCTCGGTCACGCGCGCATCCGCCGGGAGATATCTCCCATCAAAGTGGCCACTGGCGAGCACGTCGTCAACCGGGTCGTTTTCAAGCAACTCCTACAGGCAGAGGCCGTGGATATTGTTCAGATCGATGCGGCACGTGTCAGTGGCATCAATGAAAACATCGCGATATTGCTGCTGGCCGCCAAGTTCGGGGTGCCGGTTTGTCCACACGCAGGGGGCGTCGGACTTTGCGAGATGGTGCAGCACCTCGCCATGTTCGATTTCGTAGCCGTCTCAGGCACGACCAAAGGCCGGGTCCTGGAGTACGTCGACCACCTGCACGAGCACTTCGTTGATCCAGTACGAATGCGGCAGGGTCGCTACCTAGCCCCGTCAAGCCCGGGACTGAGCGCCGAGATGCATGCCGAGTCGCTGGAAGAGTACGCCTATCCCAGTGGGCCTGTCTGGGCAGAGCGCGATGCGTGAAGAAGGCGTCCAAGGCCGCACGGGCGGCTTCATCGACGCGCACCATCACGTTTGGGACCTGGTGCACCGTCCACAGCCATGGCTGGACGACGCCGGTCTGAGTGCTTTGCGCCGTTCCTTCAGTACCGCCGACCTGCTTGCCGATGCAGCCGCAGGGTTGTGTGGTCGGAAGTTACTGGCAACAGTCCTCGTGCAGTGCCTTCCTCTAGTGACGGAAACCGAGGAACTCCTCCGTCTAGCGCAGCAAGACCAGCTCGTGGCCGGCGTCGTTGGCTGGGTGGACCTCACAGACCGCCGTGTTGGAAGCGAGCTTGATCGGTTGCGAGCCCTTCCTGGCGGGCAATTGCTGGTCGGTGTCCGGCACCTCGTGCAAGCCGAGTCCGATCCAAGGTGGTTGCTGCGAACGGATGTGGGACGTGGCCTGGACGAGGTTGCCGAACATGGTCTGTGCTACGACCTCCTGGTCCTTCCCCACCAACTGTCTGCGGCGGCCGCCCTGGCAGAACGGGCACCGGACCTGCGACTGGTGCTTGATCACGCCGCGAAGCCACCGCTACGCTCCCGTGACCTGCGTGGGTGGGCTAAGGGCGTTCGCTCGCTGTCTGCAGCGCCACGGGTGGTGTGCAAGTTCTCTGGACTGATAACGGAGGCTGATCATGGGAGCTGGAGTACCAAAGACTTGCGGCCGGTAGCGACGGAGGTTCTCGACGATTTTGGGCCCGAGCGGCTCATGTTTGGTAGTGACTGGCCAGTCTGCCGGGTTGCGGGGGGCTGGGCTGCGTGGGCCTCAGCGGTTGAAGAGCTGCTCGCGCCCCTGTCACACGCGGAGCTCGAACAGGTCCTTAAGGGCACCGCCCGACGCACCTACGCCCTCGGCTTGAATGATCGCGCCAACGCGGAGCAACCGGAAGTTTCGACCCAGGAGGGGAAATGCTCTTAACTGAGCTGCTGCACCCAGAGATCCTGGCGGGTTTGGCCAGTGCTGGTCACGGCAGCAAAGTCCTGCTGGCCGATGGCCACTATCCAGCGAGCACGGCGGTTGGGCGCAATGCCCGCACCGTGTATGTCAATCTCACACCTGGTCTGCTGAACGTCTCGACCGTGCTCGATGTCTTGATGCGCACCATCCCCATCGAGGCTGCTGCAGTCATGGTCCCTCCCGCTGGCGAACCAGAGCCGGAGGCTATTCGGGAATATCGTGACCGCTTGGCGTCCGTGCCAGTCGAGGAGCTCGACCGCTTTGCCTTCTACGCGCATGCGCGGAGCGATGACCTCGCCCTTTCGATCGTCACGGCCGACATCAGAACCTATGCGAACCTGCTACTGACCATCGGCGTGCGCAGCAACTATTAGGAACGCTTCGTATCCGACGACTCTGGAGATCCAGTCGGGCCACAGCCTGCGGGGACTTTCGTCCAGCTGCGTGGGCGCCAGAAGGCGGCAAACGTCGTAAGGAACACGACACGGCGCACAGGACCCAGCCCGCGCGATCCCGCCAAAGGCAGCGGCCGCCTTGTTAGGTGGGATCTGGACCGCATGGGTCAGTCTGTAGCGGTCGAGGTAGCTTCGCGAGGGTCGCTGGCTACCCGGCCGATGCGCCAACGACTTGTGGTCAGGCCGGGCCTGACCGGCCTCTGGCACGTAGGAGCTTTGCTACAACTGCGGCACGCCGATGGTTACCGGGACGATCAACTGGCGGGCGACGTACGCCTGTCCCCGGTGCCGACCGGAGTGGACGGGCTAAGCGCCGATGCAGACATTCACTCCGTACGCGGATTTCGAAGAGTCGCTGCGCGCACTGGACCTGAAGCGGCTAGGCAAGCAGCGGGTCGAGGTGATCCAGATCGTACGGGCGCTGACCATGCCTGGCTACGCGTGGTCCTCGCACCCGGCCGTGCTCATGTGGAAGGGGTACGAGGAGGCGTTCGGGGCTACGGGCTGACCGCGTGCAAGATATGGACCGAACGCGGGTTCGACGACTTGCGGCGACGATCGCTGCGGACCTGCGGGCCGCCGGAATCGCCGGGATCCGGAGCTACCCGGAACTGGCGGCGATCGACGCGCTGCCGCCCTGGCTCTTCGATGAGGCGGTACAGCTGAGCCAGCGCTCCTCGCTGCTGCGCAAGGACCCCGAGCACTACGGACCGCTTTTCTCGCCCGACACGCCGCGGGACCTGGACTACGTCTGGCCGGTTCGCTCACCTGCGGTGATCGAGCGGGAGCTGCGCAAAGAGGAGAACGCCCGGCGTCGCGCCCCAAGCGGACTGCCGACGAGCTGGTGCAGGAGAGGGAGCGAGCCCGAAAGAAGCGCAGTGCGGCGGTCAAGCGCGGCTGGAAGACACGCCTCGAGAAGGCGAAGCGGGAGGCCGAGCGGTTGCGAGAGAAGACCCGCGAGTAGCGCAGTCCTTCGCGATCGGCCAGCCGGTGAGGGCCGAAGCGCTCGATACGGGATAACGCCGAGCATCCTCCTCGGCCAACGTAAGGCGAGACCTCGCCGGCTCCAGGCGCTCAACGCGGCGCGCTCCCGCGAATTAACCTGCCATTCCATCGCAAGCCGTGCCCGACCGCGGGGGCCTGGGTCGGGATGCCCGGATTGGGGCCAGCGGGCGCGGGGGGCGACCTCAGTCAACTAAAACTGCGTCGCACATCAGGCGGCATGGATCTGTTGCTCGTCAGCACTTGTCGAGGCCCGGAATCAGCCGGATCCGGTTGAGCAACAATGTCTCTGGCTGCCTCTCTTGCGGCGGCACCGCTTCGTTGCCCTTCCCATATTGACTGAACTCCTTCATGAGCGGGAACGCTCGTCCTTCGTAGGACCAGCGAACGGCGTCGGGCAGTGGGAACCGGCGCAGCTTGGGAATTGTCTCGCGCATGATGCGTTCATGCGCCTCGATGAGCGCTGGCTGATTCGGCTGCGGGATCGCCTGGATCTCGTCCTTGACTCTGGCTTGCGCCGCCGCGCAAATCGACTCGAGCTGGGCAACGTACGCGCCGACCTCGGGCTGGTCGAGGTACGCGGCAGGGTTCTGATTGACGACGGCTATGTATTCAGCGGTGCGCTGCTCCCAGAGCCGGATCGAGTCCTGGGTGACCTGCTCCATTATCTGGCTCAGGTCGGTATACATCGCTTCGACGTCGCCCGGGTGTTCGACGGACACCCAGTAGGCGAACGGCTCCCACATCTGGTCCGAGAACCCGTTGCTCATGAATCCCCACACCGAATCGACCGAGTCGATCTTTCCGTCGCGGATTGTGAGATCCCAGTAGTTGTCGGTGTACGGGCCGAGCCCGATCTTGTCGGACCCGAGGGCGTGCATATCGAAGGCGCAACGGAGGATGACCTCGGAGTCCGAGTTGCCCTGCTGCTCGCAGTCATAGATCGTCTGCTTGTAGCCGATTGCTCGCGCGTGGGCGACTCCCAGGCGGAACTGCTCCGGGGTGTTCGAGCCCTGACCGGCGATGGCGTCGGGAATCAGATAGTCGTCGGTCAGATAGGTGAGTGCTCGGTCGGCGTCGAAGCTGCCGTAAGCATCGAGGAAGCCCCTGGCAACCTCCACGGCCTCGCGGTAGGCCGGGTCCTCCGCCGGGCCGACGTCCTTGTTGACGCCGAGCCAGCCCCCTGCCACGGTGGCCACGACGGCGGCGATGACCGAGGCAGCGACAGCGAGGGTGACTCGCCGGCGCGTGCGGGTGTAGGCGAGTCGGCGCCGGAGGCCTTGGCCCGCGTCATGGGTGTCGACCGGCATGGCGTTGGTCTCCTCCAGGAGAAGAGAGCGCAGAGTGCGGCCGAGGTCGTCTTCGCGGCCTGTCATCGCGAACCATCCAGTGCTCGGGCCAGGGCGGCGAGGCCGCGCGAGGCGTGGGTCTTGACCGAGCCGGGGCTGACCCCGAGCTCGTAAGCGATCTGGGCTTCGGTCATGTCGACGAAGTAGCGCAGCACCAGCACCTGCCGTTGTCGGTATGGCAGTGTTCGCAACAGTTGCGTCACGGTGCAGCGGTCGGCCTCGTTCGTCTCAAGGCCGTCCCGGGTCGCCTCCTGCTGAGGGCTTCCGCTCTCGTGGCGGCGCCGCAGCCGGCGACGCCGCAGCTGACTCCTGGCGCCGTTGAGGACGCAGGAGCGCACATACCGGTGTGCCTCGTCCGGATCCCGGACAGCCGTCCAGCGCCGGTACAGGCTGGTGAACGCATCCATCACCACGTCCTCGGCTGTCTCACGGTCGTCCACCAGCAGCCGAGCCATCCGCACCAGACTGGCGTAATGCGCCTCGAACAACGCTGTCACAGCACTGGTGCGATCCCGCGGCAACACATTCCGCACGACCTCGGACTCGGTCATCGAGTCCGGCGGGACACGCAGCGGCACACGCATGCTTCCGTCCCCCAAGGACGGTTGGTTATGCACAATGGTAAAGACGCCGCCGGGGACACTCTCGTTGACAAGCGGCGTAGCGGTCCCCCGGCAGGGCCTCCCACTCCGCCATCGGCATCGAGCTCGGAGGGGGTTGATGCTGCACACCACCACAGCTGGTGCCCCAGCATCAAGGCCAGCGACCGCAGACCGCAGCTTCAGTTTCCAGCCCACACGTCACACATCATGTGGCACGGATCTGTAGCGCATCAGCGCCATCACCGCAGGCGGATTGGCAGCGCTCCTCAACGTCTTCCTCAGCACCGTGGATCCCGGGACCATCGTCAGCCGCCTCCGGATAGCCGGCGGCGTTCCGCGCTTCGTCCCCTTCCTCGCCGAGGAGGACGGCTGGACCTCGACCGCGACCGGCTCGGCGACGTCGCCGACCCGCGGACAACCGATCACCGTATTTCGGTTCCCGCGGAGACGTGCCTCGCAGGCGGATCCTTGCACGGAAGGCTTGCCCAGCGACGCAACGTGCTGCTACTGCCCTACACGACCGTCGATGCATTCGCGCAGAAGATCGGCGTGCCCGCAGTGTCGGGCGTACTCCTCGATCCGATGAACCCACAACTCCCGGACGGCGATGCCGTCCTCCCCCACCCGCTCGCCCAGATCCGGATGCCCAGCCAGCACTGCATCGGTGGCCGCCTGCTCGCGAGCGAGATCGGCGAATGCCTCGTCGACAAGCGCCTGCTCAGCGACCGCTCCTTCGAAGTCAGCATCACCCGGGCCGTACAACTTTGGTGCGGGATCCCCCGGCAAAATCCAGTTGCGCCAGTCCCGCTCCACCTCGGCAAGATGGCGGAGCAGTCCGAGCAAGGACATGGTCGACGGCGGCACCGACCGACGGGCCAGCTGCTCCGGGTCCAACCCTTCGCACTTCATCTGCAGGGTCAGTCGGTAGTCCCTCAGGTAGTCCTGCAGCGTCGGCAACTCGCCGTCCGGGCTCACTCCGTCACTGTTGCGAGGGTCCTCTTCCGGGTCTACCCACATGTCGGGGAAGACGGTAGCCCGGCTCCACCGCTCGGGCAGGTCACTCACCATGCTGACTCTGCTCAGCGGTCGTCCCCCGTGCAACTGGATATTCAGGCGGCATGCGACCCCCACCTGGCGTGGGCGGTCGTGGACCAACCTGCGGACCTCACAATGCCAAGTGCCAGGCCGTCAGCACAGGATGGGGACGGCCTGATCCGGCCATGCACCACATGACCAACGTCTACGGGATACGGAATCGAGGTGGGTCGCATCCACCTGACTGTTCCGGCACGATGCTGGTGTGGTTGTGGGTGCGCGCCTGGATCGACCAGCGCTGGCCGAATGGTGTCTACAGCGTCTGGGTAGCGAACCTGAGCAGGTCCTGTTCGAAGCGGGCTATCTGTCGCAGGTGATCGGTCTGCGGCTGACCGACGGTCGGGACGTCGTTGTGAAGGTGCGCGCTTGGCAGGACCGGCTCATCGGCTGCGGTCAGGTTCAGCACAGCTTGTCGGTGGGCGGGTTCCCAGCTCCGCGGTTGTTGGTGCCGCCGGAACGGTTGGGGCAACTCGGGGTCAGCGCTGAGGCACTGATTCATGGCGGCGCATTACTGACGGCCGAGTGGGATTCGGCGGCCCGCTTTGCCGAGGCCCTGGCTCTGCTGGTCCGCACCGCCCCCGACCCGGCGACGGTGAGCACGCTGGCGCCATCGCCTGCCTGGGTTGGTTGGGATCACACAACCCAGAACCTTTGGCCGGCGCCGGACGATCGCGAAGGTGACCTGAACGAACATCCTGGAGACCGATGGCTGGACGAGATCGGCACAGCCGCACGGAGGCAATTGCTGGCGCTAGACCGACCAGCGGTCATCGGGCACGGTGACTGGTATTCCCAGAACCTTCGCTGGATCGATAGACGCCTGCATGTCGTGCACGACTGGGACAGTGCCGTCACTCAGGCCGAAGCCGCTATCGCGGGGCAAGCCGCCGCGGTGTGGCCGGGCACTGGATTGCCCGGCGAGGTCGCCACCCTGGCTCAAAGCGAGCAGTTCTTGACCGTCTACGAGCGCGCGTCCGGGCACTCCTGGACCGATCGCGACATCCGAGCAGCGTGGGCGGCCGGGCTGTGGACCCGCGCCTTCGACGCCAAGAAGGCCAGCCTCATCGGCGCCGACCCCGCCGACGCACTCACCAAGACGGAAGCCAAGGAACGGGCACGGCTCGCCGGACTGTGACCACAGGCGGCCCCTCAAGGAGATCGGGTCGAAATCGAACCCAGTCCTGGCTTACGAGGATCCAACCTCCTTGCCGCGTAACAACATCCCGCAAGGTGACCGCCGGCTACCGGGACGCGTTTCCCGCGGGACTGTATGTCACACATGGAACCTTGTGCGGACTCGATGCACACTGCTAGGTCGAACGGCTGCGATCCGCGCTTAGCGCCCGCGCCCAGGAGCGTTAGCGGCAGACGGCGCCGGGTCCAGCCCGCATGCTGTCGGGGTCTTCTCGCCAGGCGTGATCGGATCTGACGATTCTGAGCGATCTGCGAGCATCTGAGATGTGGCCGCATCCGACCCAATCAGTTCGCGCCGGCGCGAGACATATCGAAGCTGCGGGCCGATGAGTTGCCGGCTCAGGCCGAGTCGATTGGAGCATGACAACCGGAAAGATTGACCCGAGGTACGGCGACGCGTCGGCCACCGCACCACCGTGGGATGACATCGAGCGCCGCCTCACTGACGCGCAGCTCTACTGGATCATCACCGTCCGGACGGACGGCCGTCCGCACGCCGTACCACTCGTGGGCGTATGGCACGACGCCGCGTTCGCGTTCTGTACCGGCCCGGAGGAGCAGAAGCAGCGCAACCTCGACGCCAACCAGCACGTGGCAGTGACGACCGGCACCACTGGTGCGAGCGGCTGGAATACCGGCAAGGACATCGTCGTCGAGGGCACAGCACTGCGAGTGACAGCCGCCGAGGCGCTACAGGCGCTGGCTGACGCGTGGTTCGCCAAGTACGGCGAGGACTGGAGGTTCGAGGTCCGCGGCGAGGAGTTCATCGAACTGAGCCATTCCGGCGGAAGTACCGAGGGAGGCGCTCGGGTCTACCGGGTGAAGCCGGCCAAGGTCATCGTGTTCGGCGACGCGCACGGCCAGACCACCTACCGCTTCTGAGACTCACCACTCGGCTGCGGAGCACCCGCCAGTACCGCCTTCGATCTGCTGGCGGTGATCTAGTCTTCGCTGTAGTCGCGTGCCACATCACTCGCCGACCCGGCCCTCAGCGAACAGGCAAGAACGAGGCCAAAGGAGACGAGAACTGAGACGACGACAGCGATGCCAATGGTTTGCGTTGGGGTCAGCGGCTCCTGGTGTGGAACAAGTCGCTTTGGCGACTGGTACTCGACCTTTTGACGCTTCTATGTTTGTCAAGCGGCCGCCGGAGGTGCTGATATCTGGGCGGTTAGGGTGGTGCTGGCGTTGAGGGCACGGTAGAGCTGGCGGGCGATGTAGCGCTTGAGGCACCGCTGGATCTCACGGCTGGACTTGCCCTCGGCTCTGCGTCGGGCGACGTACTCCTTGGTCGTGGGGCAGCACCGCATGCGGGTCACGGCGATGGTGTGGATCGCGCTGTTTAGGGCTCGGTCGCCGCCGCGGTTGAGCCGGTGCCGGACTGTCTTGCCGCTGCTGGGCTGGAGTGGACTGGTGCCTGACAGCGCGGCGAATGCGGCGTCGCTTCGGCACCGTCCGGGGTGGGAGAAAGACACGATGGCTTGAGCTGCGGTGACCGCGCCGATGCCGCGACGCTGGGTCAACCCGGGAGCGATCTGGTCCACGATGGCTTGCAGTTGAGCCCGGTTGGCCGCTAACGCGTGACGCCCCGCCCGGATGGCGTGAGCTAGGCGTCGGATCTCGCCGTGCCGCACCGCCTGTTCGCGGCTGGCCTGTGGTGGTTCCCGTCGCCGCACCGTGGTGAGGAGCGCGGGATCGGTGAGCGTCCCACGGGCCAGATCACGCTCGGTGTCCCCACCGCCCAGCAGCAGCGCGCGGAGCCGGTTGGTTTGGGCGGTGGTGACCACGGGTGAGTTCGTGGCGGGTGCCTGATCCGCAGCGCCTCACGGTCGCCATCGGCACGAGGTACTGGTAGCCGGTCGGCATCGAGGCGCAGCGTGGCGAGCACCGCGAGATGGGCGTCGATCGGGTCGGACTTGCCCTTCCCGCGGCGGGCCCTGCGGTTGGGCTGCTCACACTCGATGACGACCAGGCCGGTGGCAACGACTGCGCGAGCCAGCCCGACACCAAAGCTGCGCGTGCCCTCGATCGAGACGACCACCCGCGGCCCCGGCGCAAGCGTCGCCGACGAGGGCAGGGGATCGCTGAATTTCTCCTGAGTGGAGGGCCGTGCATAGCGTCTGGCTCCCAGATTGGCTCCCTAGGTCCCGACCGCCGGCCTACGCATTACGAGCGAGTCCAGCGCTTACGGGTGGCCACCGATGGACGTCGTATTGCGCTGGATTCTGCCTTACTGTGCTGGGGTTGGCGACGCCTGGTGATGGATGGGCGGGGGCACTCCAGGGGCACGAGGGTCCCCCCGGAACTGATACCAAGACTGAGACTTGGCGGCCCCGTCACCCGGGACCAGTTCTGAACGATTGCCCTGCCCTCGTCCTTGGTGATCTTGCGTTTGGGCGAGGGCGTGCCCTTCATCGCAGCGTGACGAGCCTCGTCACGGCTGAGCAGCCGATGGTTGCTGGTCGCCGTCAGCTTCTCGATCCGCCGCTGCGACACGCCCGTGCGCTCTGAAAGGTCGGAGTCTCTACCGCCGCATGCCTCGCGCAGTACTTCGTAGACCTTGTAGAACTCGTTCCAGCTCGGTGACGGCTTCAGTCCAAGGATTCGGTAGGCCTCCGCAACTGCAGGATGGTCGTCGGCGGCTTGTAGTTGCCGCATGCCGTGTGAAGGTCCAGGGCTGGACTTCACGACCCATCAGCTCCAATCACGACGCCATCGGCGGTCAACGCGACGTCGACCAGACGGGCAGCGTCGGACACGTAGACCCGCGCCGAGTCATCCCGTTCAACCCGGCCCGAGAAGCTGGCTGACTGGTAGCCGCCGCTAAGGCTGAAGATGCCGTTGAGTCGGACGATCAGGGCTTCCGCGGCGGGCACGACCTGGTCGCCATCGGTGAACGACTCAAAAGTCGTCGCCTGGAGGTACGTCCCCCTGTCGTCCTCTCGAACAACAACATCCCCGGTCGCCAACTCACGACGCAGGCGATCCAAGTCTGGTGGTGCACCGTCCAGACGTATTCGCCAGCGCATCTCCACCGGAGCAGCGTACGCCATGGGAACCTAGCGCTCGGGCGGTTGATTCCTGCCTTATCAGGAGCCCGGCGAGCGCCTGCTAGCTCGTTTCACGCTTGGGCAGGGTCCAGCATGGTCCACAGTTGTGGCCTGTTAGCTGGCCCGGTCGTCAAGCAGTTTGACAAGCTGGTGGCCCTGCTTCCAAAGAGCGCCAACGTGCCGCAGCTAGCCTCGCTGCCAAGCGTTTGGTCTGAATCCCACCGATGACCGGCCTTCGGGATGGTGATCTGGCTGGTGGGGGCGAGCGACGCCGCCCTACACCAGATAGCCACCAAGTCAGGGAGGCGAGATGATCGAGGCAACAGCCACGGCGAGGTGAGGTCTGAGGGGCTGCTGATGCTTGATCCGCGAGCGATCCTGTTCCAGGCGAGCCAGGCCGCGGCTCCGTCCGGCTGGCCGGTGTTTCACGAAGAGGCGCGGGCGGCTCTGGGTTGCTCAGGCGGACATCCGACGATCCGGATCCACTGCTTGTGATCACCCCTGAAGGTGTCGTGGAGTTTGTCGACAACCGAAACCCGGGCCTATTTCTCGTCGACTTCGATCAGGTATCAGATATCACGCTGCGGGTTTGGGGGAGCAGCTTTTCGGACAGCACGATCGTCAACTTGGACGTTTGGCTCGATCTTCTGCTTCCGTGACGGCCGGAAGCAGACGTGGCGGTCGTCGACTTTCGCGAACGACTACCGGACTGTCCACGGCGTTCTCGAGGCATATGGTGCATATAAGGTGCTTCGCGGCAGCCGCTGACCGTGCGAGCCGCCAAAGGTGGAGCGATTGGCCCAGCGAACAAACCTTCCTCTCACTAGACTTCTTATCGTCGGGCGTTACGCAGATGACGTTCTGGCACTTTCCTGCGCGACATTACCGAAGTCGGGTCACGTCGCGATTCCGCGCTTGATCACCTCGGCGGCCAGTTCCGATCTAGAAGCCACGCCGAGCTTGCCGAAGATGTGGATCAGATGCGTTTTCACGGTGGCGCGGGAGACGAACATCCGGGTCGCGATCTCGGGATTGCTGAGGTGCTGACCAACCAGGCGCGACACCTCTAGCTCGGTCGGGGTGAGGCTAGCCCAGCCCGTGGCTGGGCGGCGGCGCTCGCCACGCCCTCGCACGGCATACCCAACCGCCTCATCCACCGACAATGCCGCACCCTCGGCCCACGCGGTCACGTACGCCTCCGGCTCGAGCGACTGCTTCGCGGTGGCGAGCGCGATCTCGTAGGGCTCCACGTCGACGGGGAACCGGGCGTAACCCAGGTCGGCCCGGCGTGATGCGGCCGCCGCCCAGAGGCGCACGGCTTCGTGTGGGCTGCCCTGCTCGGCGGCCAACCGGGCCCGCAGCTCAAGAGCATCCACCACGCCGAGCCGATCGCCGGCCTCTCCCGCGAGGGTCAGCGCCTCATGTACGAGAGACTCGGCCTCCCGCAGGTCTCCCGCAACCGCGCGTAGCCGGGCTCGGAACTGGGCCGCCCGGCCGAGGACCCAGGTCAGCCGGCCCGCGCGAGCGATCCCCTCGGCCTCGTCGAGGGTCGCCGCGGCGTCGTCCAGCGTCCCGAGGGCCAGTTGCGCCTCGGCAAGGCTCATCAGCGGCGCCGGTGCCTGTCGGTACGCCATCGACGCGCGCAGGGCGTCGACCACTCGCGCCAAGATGTCACTCGCCTCGGCCGAGTGGCCCTGGGCCAGCTCGATGGAACCGAGAATCCACATGGCGATCGGCTCAACCCCTCTGATGGAGACCGAGTCGTTCCACGACTTTCGTGCGGCCGCACGGCTCTCGGCGACCGCGGCGTGGGCCGCGGCGAAGTCGCCTCGGAACAGCGCGACCCAGGCCAGGAGCAGGCTGTGCATGTAGTTGCTGTCGTTGGTATCGCGGCCGCCCGCCACCGCGGACTCGAACAGCTGGGCCGCATCGGTCAGCCGGCCATGGATGAGTGCCGTATATCCAGCGAACGCGGTGGCGAACAGTTGGGTATGACGGTCCATCTGAGCACGTGCCACGGCGACCGCCTCCTCGGCGAGGCGCCGAGGTTCCTCCGGATCGGACTGGAACATACGGAGCCAGTTGAAGGCGACGATGGAATAGACCGTCCCCACCGGAAAGCCGGACGAGCGAGCCAGCTGCAGCCCCTCCTCGAGGTAGGGGCGCATCGCATCAGCCCCGCCCGCCATACCGGCAGTCAAGCCGAGCGTGCACAGGGCGAGCGCCACCTCGCTGCGGTCTCCACTGGCCCGGGCCAGTGCCAGAGCCTCGCCGGCCCAGGTCGGCACGTCCACGATGGAACCGCGGTTCACGAGGGCGATCAGGGCCTGGAGTTGCGTATTCGGGCCATTAGGTGGGGGGGAACGTTCGCAGGCCGTTGGGTGGCGGCCTCTACCCAGGTCCAGAACTCGGTGATGCCCCCGGGCATCGCCCAGAACCACGCCAGAGCGGCTACCATCCGGGCCAGTATCTCGATCTCGCCGTGGTCCCGGCTCCACGCGAGGGCGGCCCTCAGGTTGTCCTGCTCGGCGCGCAACCGCGCCCGCCAGCGGTCCTCGTCCCGGCGCAGCAGCTCAGGCGCGGCGGTTTCGGCCAGCTGAAGGTAGTAGTCACGGTGGCGAGTGCATACCAGGTCGAGCTCGCCGGCCTCGGCCAAGTGTTCGGCAGCGTACTCCCGGATCGTCTCCAACATCCGGTAACTGGGCTCCGCCTGCTCGCCCCGATCATCGACAGCGATCAGCGACCGGTCGGCGAGTGCGGCGATCAACACGACGCTTGCCGCCGGGCAGACCGCCAGGGCGGCCTCCACGTCGAACTCGCCGGCGAACACCGACAGCTGGCGCAACAGCGCCCGTTCGGGATCGGAGAGCAACGCGTAGCTCCACTCGAACGAGGCGCGCAAGGTCGCCTGCCGCCGCGGCGCAGTACGTGGTCCGCTCGGCAGCACCCAAAGACGATCTGTGAGGTGCGCTGCGATCCGGGTCGGCGCCAAGGCGCGGGCTCTCGCCGCAGCCAGCTCGATCGCCAACGGCATGCCGTCCAGCCGCCGGCAGATGGAGCGCACGGCGCCCTCGTCCTCCTCGCGCAACCGGAGTCGCGGCCGGGCCTGCCGGGCCCTGTCGGTGAACAACTCCACTCCGTCGGTCTCGTTCAGCGGCGGCACGGACCAGGTGACCTCCCCGGCCACGGCCAGCGGCTCCCGGCTGGTGGCCAGAATCTTTAGCGCGGGGGCCGCGGTGAGCAGTCCGGCCGCCACCTCGGCCGCCGACACCACAACGTGCTCACAGTTGTCGAGCACCAGAAGCGCCCGGCACGGAGCAAGGCACCGGCCTACTGCCTCGGCCACGCTCGCTGCCAACCCCGGGTGGGCAACACCCAGCGTCGTCGCCACCTGGTCCCACACGAACTCGCTGCCGGACAGGGGCGAGAAGTCCACGAACCACACCCCGTCCGGGAACTCGTCGGCGAGGACGGACGCTAGACGCAGCGCCAGTCGGGTCTTCCCGGCCCCACCGGGCCCGGTGAGCGTGACGAGCCTAACGCCCGACAACAGATCGGAGGCGTCGGCGAGTTCGGTTTCGCGGCCGATGAAGCGAGTGAACGGCGCCGGAAGCGTGGTGGTCACGGGGGCTCCTGACGGTCGAGCCCCAGTTTCCCACGCATGACCTGCCGGTGGAACGGAAGGAATCAACTCGGCGACCGGTCGTATGTCCACCACGTGGTTGATGTTCGAGGCCTCACACGTCGGCACGCTCAAGGCATGTACCCATCACAGCTCACCACGAAAGGCAGAGAGGTCACATCCGAGGAGCTCAAGGCCATCGTGCGCCGGCACTTCGAGGAAACCTGGCCGAAAGGCGACGTGGCAGGGCTCAAAGCCGCGACACATCCCGAGTTCGTCAACCACGAGGCGCCACCGGGTGTCCCGGCGGGTGTCGACGGAGTCCAGCAGGTCATGCTCTGGCTCGCCGAGCTTTCTCCGAACAGCGTTACGAGATCCACCAAATGATCGCCGAAGCCAACACGGTTGTCGTTTACCTGACCCACAGCGGCCGCCAAACCGGGGAGTACTTAGGTCTGCCGCCGAGCAACCGCCGCTTCGCCTACCGACACGTACACATCATCCGCTTCGAAGAAGGCAAGGCCGTTGAGCACTGGGCCGTCCGGGACGACGCCACTCTCATACGCCAACTCACTGGGGAGGTCACGGCCCCGGAGCCCGTCAGCTCCTAACGCATCCGCAAGCAACAGCGCCTGGAATATGTCGCAAAACGAGAGGAGGGCCGGAGATGGCTCCCTTGACCGCCGCATCACTGGACTCACCAATCCGCGGAAGTCTGAGGCTGGCCGTGACACGCACGGCCAGTGAGCTGGTGGAGCGATGGCGTAGGCAGGGCCCCCGAGCGCAGATTCTCCGCTTCGTCCAGCCGTCCATGATCGGGCTCATCGACGGCACGATCTCGACACTGGCGCCGATCTTCGCCAGCGCATTCCTGGCCGGCTCCCGCGCCGCGCTGCTCGTCGGTGTGGCCGCGTCGCTCGGCGCGGCAATCAGTATGGGTCTATCGGAGGCGCTGTCCGACGACGGTGAGCTAAGCGGGCGCGGAAGTTCGCTGGTACGCGGTGCCCTGACCGGCATTGCAACGTTCGTAGGCGGCACGCTGCACGCTCTCCCGTTCCTGATCAACGACACGAACGCCGCGCTCAACGTCGCGTACGTGGGGTCAGCATAGAGCTGGTGTGCATCGCAGGGGTACGCCGGCGCTTCCTCAAGGTGCCGCTGCACCTGTCCCTCGTCCAGGTCACTCTCGGCGGCTTCATTGTGGCCGGCGTCGGCGCCCTTCTCGGCCACGTATAGCCGGTCATTCTCGGAGGACACCAAGACCATCACACTTTCTCGAAAGGAAGGAACAATGCCCACCTACATTGGGCTGGCCAGCTGGACCAGCGAAGGCATGAAGACGGTCAGGGAGACGATCAAACGCGGCGAGGATACGGCTGCGCTGCTTCGACAGTTAGGCGGCGAATTGAAGGCCACCTACTGGACTTCGGGGCCGTACGACATCGTCGCCATTGCCGATGTCCCGGATGAGGAGACCCTGGCCAAGCTTGCACTCGCCATCACGTCGCGCGGAACCACGCGCTTCACCGCCGTGCGCGCGTTCAGCGAGGACGAGATGGCCAGGATCTTGGCGCAGTTGCCGAAACCCGCTACCGCATCCTGAGGGACGCGACGCCATGGCAACGAGGGTGCCGCGGCGCACGGCCGTCGCGATATGGCTCGTGGGGATCGCGACGGTCCACGTCGGGCTGCCGGTGTCATGCGCTACTCCGTGAAGCTGGAGGAGGCAGGCCTCGAGGCCGGGTTCGCAGACGAATGGCCGGAGTACGAACGCTGACTCCGATTGGATTGCCCCCACCATGGGCACGTCGCGTGATGAGACGGAGGGGACCCTGAACGGTGTGGGAGCCATGGGCGCAGAGCGACACCCGGCCGGCGTGGAGCGGCTTGCCCCCCAGGTCGCTCTCGCGTGGGCCGGGATCCTCGGCCCCGCGCTCTTCACGGCGGCGTTCCTGGCGCAGGAGGCGTTCCGCCGCGATGAGTACGACCCTCTCGCTGAGCCGGTCAGCGCCCTGGAAGCCGGGCCCAATGGCTGGATCCAGCAGGTCAACTTCGTCGTCTTCGGGAGCTGACGATCGCGTTCGCGCTCGGGCTGCACGGTGGCGTACGACGGACCCGGGCAGGCATCGCAGGCCCCGCGTTCCTGCTTGCCAGCGGGGTCGGATTGCTATTGGCCGCAGTCCTTCCGCTGCGGGAGAACGCAGCTGGCGTCACCTATGACCCCGGCGGCCACCGCGTCGCGGGGTTCATATTCTTTATGGCGACCGCGCTGGGATTGATCGTGGTGTCGCGCCGCCTTGCACATGACACGAGATGGCGCGGCGTCGCGACGTACACCCTCTCCTCCGGACTCATCGCCTTCGCCGCATTCATCGCCGGAGGCGCGCTCGTGATGGCGGACGACGCCCCATTGCACAATTGGTTCGGCCTGTACCAGCGGGTGCTTCTCCTAGCCGTGATCTTTCCCTGCCGGATCGTGCTCTCTCTACGGTTGCTGCGGTCCTTGGCACAACCCGGCCGCTGATCGAGCCCGACGCGACGGGCCGTGGTCGATGCCGCTCAGCGACCCCTCTGCCGCCTTGCCGCGCCCGGACGACCTCGGCTGTATGTCCCCGCGCACGCGCTGACTGAGGTTGAAGAGGAGCGTGGGGACCGAGGCGCAACAGGTCGCTACCGAATTACAGCACCCCATATCATCGCGGCGGTTCCCCCCAATGGCTGGCCTACGCAGCATTCGACATGCTTGTCGCCGACGCATGTGCGCCGAGGCTTCCGGAGGGCGCTCGGCCTGGTCCCTGGTCTCAATGCTAAGGCGTGGAAGCCGCGCGAGCTGCGGCACTCGTTCGTGTCAGTGCTCTCGGACGCCGGCGTGCCCCTGCAGCAGATCTCGCAACTGGTCGGCCACATCGGGACGACGGTCACCGAAATCGTGTACCGGCACCAGCTGCGGCCGGTCGTTCAGACCGGCGCCACGGTCATGGACAGACTCTTTGGCGCTGACCGTAGACAAGCAGATTGACAAGCAGGCCAATCAGATGCGCACCAGTAGAGCTGGCGCTGGTGCGACTGACCAGGCACTTTAGGGGTGGCCTGGGTTCTCGCAGTGATTGCAACGTCCCTAGTCGGAGGGTGTTGTATTGCGGTTCTCTTATCGGATGGTTCCTGAGGTCTATCAAGTGTTCTGGGCGGGCATGGCTGCTGGGGAGTTCATCAACGATGCCGCGATCGCAGCCGGCAGTTATCGCAAGCAAGGCAGCTTTGGCTGGCTGCGGCGGGCGGGGTCCGACCCCGTCGGGGCCGAGGCCTGAGGGGTCGGTGTCTGACGTTGGCGCAGCGGGAAGAGATCGCGCTTGGTCGGGCCCGCGGCGACTCGATCCGGGCCATCGCGGCGCTCCTCGGCCGGTCGGCATCGACGGTGTCGCGGGAGCTGCGCCGCAACGCCGATCAGCTGGGCCGCTACCGGGCCACCACCGCGTATGCACTGGCCTACCACCGCGCCTCCCGACCGAAACCGGGCAAGCTGCTCACCAACCTGAGGCTGCGTGGCATGGTGGCGGCGGACCTGGCCAAGAAGTACTCCCCGGGGCAGATCGCGGCCGGTTGAAGGTCGAGTTTCCCGATCGGCCGGAGATGCAGGTGAGCACCGAAACCATCTACCAGTCGCTGTATGTGCAGTCCCGCGGCGCCTTGAAACACGAACTGACCAGGTGTTTGCGGACCGGTCGTGCGGTGCGGCGGCCGTCGCGGAAGGTCGGGCAACGCAAGAACCGGATTCCGAACATGATCAACGTCTCCGAGCGACCGGCCGAGGCCGATGGTCGGGCCGTGCCGGGCCATTGGTAGGGCGACTTGATCATCGGCCGCAAGAACCTGTCCGCGATCGGCACCCTGGTCGAGCGGACCAGCAACTACACGATGCTGCTGCGCCTGCCCGACGGCTATACCCCCGAGCTGGTGCGGGATGCCTTGGCGGCGAAGATCAAAACTCTGCTTGAGGTGTTGCGCGCGTCACTGACCTGGGATCAGGGTCCGGAGATGGGCAAGTGGAACCAGGTCGCGGTGGACGCTGATATCGACATCTTCTTCTGCGACCCGCATGCACCGTGGCAGCGCGGCACGAACGAGAACACTGTGAGTCTTGTGGTGGCTCGACTGGGCGGGTCCGGCAGGCTGGTGCCGGCCGCTTGAGGTGACCCTCGAGAACACTGGCTGCCGGTAGGTGTGCCTTGGGTTGGACCCGTCCCTTGAGTGGCCGACACCGACCTGCCCCACTCGTCTTGGCTTGATCAGGAGCTTGTCCGCCTTGAGGCGTGACCCTTCACAGTGCTGCCGCGACAGGTGACCGCTTCCAAGCCGGTGCCCTCCAAGATCACTTTACGAAAGGACAACGGCAAATGGTCTTGCTGGCAGAGCATTACGACTTCGTCATCGGCGGTGACCCGGACCGCGACACGATCGACCTGGCCATCCTCGGGACAGGCACCGGCCGGGTCCACGAGCAGACCGCTGACCGGGCCGACGGCCCGGCCTACTTGCGTTTGTTGGCGTGGGCCGAA
>JBKOUS010000226.1:0-35323 GCA_046723505.1 Actinomycetota bacterium | reverse complement strand
GCAGCGCGTGAAACTCGTGTGAAACTCTGGCAGACCAACAGAGATAGGAGAGTCAAGGCACAGCAAAGGAAAATGGCTTTGACTAGGGGAAACACTGGCGCACCCGGAGGGATTCGAACCCCCAACCTTCTGATCCGTAGTCAGATGCTCTATCCGTTGAGCCACGGGTGCGGATGCTCCGTCCGGCACTTTCAGCCGCCGAGCAACACCGTGAGAGTGTAGCGTCCGGCGTCGCCCCGACCAACCGAAACCAGCCGCGCTCAGGCCAGAGCCAGTTGCGCGGCTCGTACGCCGCTGTTCAGGCTGACCTCGCTCAGCAGTCCCGGCGCGGCGACGCGGTCCCCTACGAGGTAGACGCCATCGCCGCGATCTATTGCGGGCCGGTCTCGCCAGCTCGCGCCCGGAAAGTCCACTGCCCCGGTGCGGGCGTTGGCCAACGACTCTAGCCGGTGCGTCGTACGCTCCCGCCAACCCGGCAGTGCCTGATCGGCGATGATCTTGAGGCGCGCGACACCGTCAGCCTTGGAGGCTTGCGAATCGATCGGCAGCTGCATCTGTACGAGATGCTCACCGGCCGGCGCGATCGTCGGATCGGGCATGGTGAAGTTCTCCATCCAGCCACAGGTGTCAAGATCACTTACCACGAAAAGATCATGTCGATGACGTTTCACACCAAGATCAAGAAGGGCGGCTCGCCCAGACGGCCAGTCCAAGGAATCATCGCCCAGCAGCATCCGGGCTGACTCCATCTCGGTCGCGACAATAGTGATCCCAGAGCCGATCGAATTCACCCTCGAGCCGAGCTCGATGATCACGCCCAACCTGCGGGCGTACGCGCCGATCTCCTCGAACATGGCTCCCCAGCTGCCCCGGCGGTACGACGCCGGCGCCGGCAGGGAATAGACCCGGGATAGCCGCTCTGCCACGAAGGCTGCGGACAGCGAGCCAGGATCGTGGTGGAAGACTCCGACTCCCGACGCCGACGCGCCCATTTCGGCTGCCTCCTCGCCGACGAGCTTTGAGGCCCATGCGCGAAAAGATTGGTCAACTGGCACGTCCGGGCGACCGGAAACGCGAAGTGCCCGCAGGAACCCGCTGGGCGGTATCCGCAGCAACCGCCCATTCCTCCAGAACCGAAAGCGGGCGATCGCGCCCACCGGCACTCGGCAGGTGACACCCAACAGGCCGCGTTCCTTCAGCCACGCCCAGGTCGGCCCGTCGCGATAGATCACATGCGGTCCCTCATGCGCTCGATAGACGCGCGGAGCCTCGGTGGGATTGGCGGCGACCTTTCTTCGCACTGGCGTGGAGCGCCAGCGCCCGCCGAGCGTTCGGTGGGCTTCGTGCAGCGTGACCGACGCGCCGGCCTCGGCGGCCGTGATAGCTGCGGCGAGCCCACCCAGCCCACCGCCAATCACTCTCACATCCTTCATTCTCCATACCATACCGTATGGTATGGTCGCAGTGTGCCTACGAGGTCAGACTGGATTCGGGCCGGCCTTACAGCCCTCGCCGACCATGGCTCAGACGGCCTGCGCATCGATCGGCTCTGCCGTCGTCTCGACGTCAGCAAAGGCTCATTCCACCATCACTTCGGGGGGGCGGGCGACTTCAAGCAGGCCCTCCTTGCCGCGTACGAAGGTCTTGTTGTCGAGGCCCTCAACGAGGCTATCGAACAGACAGCAGCAGACAGCCCGAAGGCAGCACTGGCCGCTCTGACTGCATCCATCACTACGGCACAGGCCTTCTACCGACCCGACCTCGAGGTGGCCATGCGCGCCTGGGCCTTCTCAGACCCGGAAGTACGTGCGGTTCAGGAGCGGGTTGATGCGCGGCGACTTGAATCGCTGCAGGGCATCTGGTCCAGAATTCTGGACGATCCGGCGGCGGTGCACACCGCCGCACTGCTTCCCTACCTCGTCGGCATTGGCGCCAGCCTGGTCCAGCCACCCACTCCGCCGGACCAGCTGCGAAGCGTTTACGAACTGCTGCTTGGCCTCGTACCGGAAGAGAGTCAGCACAAAGGGTATTGATGAGGCTTGACCGGATCACCGAGCTACTGGCATTGCGAGATTGACCTCGCTTTCGTTCACCTATTGCTGCCTTGACGGCAAGGTTTAGCGTCAAGCCAGGTGCTCACCGACCTGCGTTGCCGGCAATGCCACCCTCGATCAAGTGCTGATCAACGCGGCGGCACTAGGCGCCGCCCTCGCGGCCCCCCTGGTCACAGCCGCTTTGTCGGGGCGCTGATGTCGCCGACCTCGGGCGTCGCAAAGAGGTTCGGTGACGAAAGTCTGGGACCCGTCATCGGGGCGCAGAGCTAGGGCGAGCCCTATCGGCCATCAGCCCCAGACTGTCGCCTTCTGTAGGCGATGCTCGACGCTGCACTCCTGGTAGCGCCGATAGATAGCGATCGATCTGCGCCGGTGACCACCCGTGGGCCTCGCGTAGGCCAGTTGCCATAGCCGCCAGGTAAAGCGGATTCGGCGACACCAGGGTCGAGACGCTACGCCGGTCGCGGGTGAATGTCACCAGCGGCACACTGTGGCGACAACCCACCCGTACCAGGATCGGATAGCCGCCCACGCCGCTGCTGTAGCGGTCACCGCGGAACGCTGGCGTGAGGTCGAGGGCGATCCCGGGTGATTGCCGGGTCTCCTGGGCGAGGACGTCGACGAACTGCTCGGCAGTGATCAGGTACGCCCGTGCCGCAACCTCACCGGGAACCTCAGGATCGTAGAACGCCATCCCAGCCCCCCAACCCGAGGAGCGACCGGCGAAGTAGACGCCGCCCGCGATCAGTAAGCCATAGCTGTCCAACGGGTCGCTGGCGTCCCGGCACCCGGGGTAGTCGCGATCATTGCCGTCCGGTCGGCCGCCATGGAGGTAGTAGCAGAACCGTTCGCGACTCAGGTTCGATCCGTAGGCGACATACCAGATGTGCTGCACGAAACCTTTCTACCCTGGCAGCGTACTTTCCACCCGTGCCGCCGCCGCCTCGGCGAAAAGGACGTGTTGGGCGTCCTCGTAGATCCGCATCGCCTCCTCAGGTGACTGACCGACCGCTGTCAGTCCGATTCGCCCGTGCTCGGTGAGCGAGCTGATCATGTGGAAGACGACTCCGCTCTGCCGTGATTGGTCGAAGTGCAGCCCGTGCCGTGCCACGACGTCCAACAGGTCTTCTACGGCCAGCGCCCGCAGCTCGTTGCTCTCGAAATGATCAGTTGCGACCAGATGCCTCTGCTCGCCGCCAGGTAGGAGGAACCGGCCGGACGCACCGTCGTACGACCCATCGGTCAGGAACTGCAATGTGAGGAACGGGTGGGTGGTGCCGCCCTTTCGCAGGTTCAGCTCGATGGCGTACGCCGACCAGCGGCCAGGGCCGTCCCGCTTCACCACAAAGTCAACCGCGAACCGGCCGAGGGCGCCCTCGGTGGCAAGCCGCTCACCGATGGTCACGGCCGGCGCGCTAATCAGTCGCGAGTAGGCCGGGTCGGCGGGGAAGATGCAGCCGAGGTAGCTCTGCCCGCTTGCGCCGCCGAGAAGCTGATCATGAGTTGACAGCAGCTCCACGCTGCGGTCGGGACGTACTCGGAGCTGGACGCTAGGGCTGAGGAGCTCCACTCCTACGATCCGCTCCTCGACGACGCCGCCGTTCTGCTCGAACTTCGCCTCGTATGCGGCCATCGGCGTGGTGGGTGACTCTAGCTGCATCGTGCGGACCCGTCGCGCTACCTGGGGGCGACGATCTGAGTAAGCCGTATCAGCGATACCCCGCAGGTCCACTAGCGCATTACCCGCTCCTGATACACCTTCGTTCAGCTTGACGATCACCTCGTCGATGCTCGGCCGTTCCTCGAGCATCTTCATGATCGCATCGGTCACGTCCTCGAAACTGTGCAGATCCTCCGCGCCGAGCGGATGTTGTACCCCCTCTTCCGCGAACAGTCGCCGGCAGCCCGTCTTGCTCCCAAGCTGTGCGAGCCGCGGGTCGGCGGCGTACATGGGGATGCCAAGGGTCAGCGCAATGTCGCGTTCGAGTGCGGTGGTGGTGTACGGGATCAGATGGCAGAGCTGCCGGTTCGGGATCATGGCGGCAATCTTCGACAGCATTCGAGGGCGGTCCAGCAGCTTGGCACTCAGTGGGCGTGGCGACGAGTCGCCGACTGATAGCAGGCGCAACCGGGCCATGGCATGGCTCGGCATTACTCCTGGCAGCAAGGCGAGGTAGTACTCGATGATGCTCGGCTTAATCGGCATCGAGGTGACATAGATCATGCGCAACCGCGGTTGACGCAATAACAGGAGCAAGAACAACAACCGCTCCTCGAACGCCTGCGACAGGCTTCCTGCCCCGGGAGCCGTCGGGTCAAGAGTCACTGACGGCACGACGACGACCGACTCATCCTCGAGGTCGAGGCTCCAGGCATCCCATACGGCCGGCATCCGCTCCTGCAACTGGGAGAAGAAATGGTTCCGCTCTGACTCGTCCAAGTCAGATAGGCGCTGCGCCGTCTTCTGAGGGTCGGTCTCCAGCTCGGTCACGAAGGCATCTCCGCTGAGTTGTTGATCATGCGAGACACGCCGAACGCGCGGATTGGCCTGCTGAACCCCCGCAGCTCCAGAGCGCCGACAGACTCGCCGACGGCGACGTCCTCCACCGCGCTGAAGACTCGCTGTGATATCAGCACCTGTCCGGCATCGGCCTCGCCACATAACCGGGCCGCCAGATTAGTGACGGTGCCGATTGCTGCGTAGTCGAAACGCCCCTCGTAACCGATGCGGCCCAAAGTCGCGAAGCCCTGAGCGATGCCGACACCGAAGCCGAGATCATGGCCAAGCCGGCGCCAGCCCTCAACCAGCGTCGCAACCCGGTCACGCATTGCCAGCGCCATCTCCACCGCACGTTGGGCAGGCTTGTCGAGCGGGATCGGGTCGTTGAAGAAGACCATCAGCCCATCCCCGGTGAATCGCTCCAGAGTTCCCTCATAACGGAAGATCAGCTCGCCGAGCGCCGCGTGGTACTCACCGAGCACCCCCATCACCTCTTCGGGCTCACTCGATTCAGCGAAAGCTGTGAACCCCCGCAGATCACAAAAGACCACTACGATCTCGCGACGATGACTGCCCAGGACGGAGTCGTCGCCGGCGTTGATCAACAGTTCGGCGACTTGAGGAGAGAGGAACCGTCGCAGTCGGTTCATTCGCTGCAGCTCTTCCATCTGCGTGTTCACCCGAGCCTCGAGCTCGGCGTTCCATTGGGCCAGTTCAGCCGCCTGCTCGGTAATGGTGTCGTGGTATCGCTTGATCCGAGCCAGCGAGGCCACCCGGGCTAGCAGCTCACTTTGATCGAACGGCTTGCTGACGAAGTCGTCGGCGCCGGCTTCGATGGCTCGGATCTTCTCCTGGCTTCCGCTCGCAGTGACCATCACCACCGGAAGAAATGCAGTCTCAGGTGCGCTGCGGATCCGGCGGCACACTTCGTACCCGTCGATACCCGGCATAACTATGTCGAGGAGCACCAAGTCGGCACCCGACGAGGGCAATAGCTCGAGCGCCTGCTCGCCGGAGGATGCCATTATCACTCTGTACCCCCTTGGGGAAAGGACGGCCTCCAGCAAACGCAGGTTCGGTGGCTGGTCGTCGACCGCCAATACAGTCACTTGATCAGTCATCGGCGTCCCGCTCGGGCAACAACTCGGCGATCTGGCGAGGGAGATCACGAACGCTGATGGGCTTGCTCAGGTAGCCGTCGAAACCGTTGCGAAGCGCCCGGTCCCGGTCCTCCGACATCGCGAACGCGGTCAGCGCGACGATCGGTATGCCAGATCCGCTCGGACTTGCCTTGATCGTGCGCATTGCCTGAGTGCCGTCTACGCCGGGCAGCTGCAGATCCATCAAGATCACGTCCGGCTGGCTGTCCTGGGCCCGCGCCACCCCATCCTCGCCGGTGCGTGCTTCGATCACGTCGAAACCGGCCTTCAGTAGCACATCTCGTACCAGCTTGAGGTTGAGCGGGTTGTCCTCCACGATAAGGACCCGCGTCGAGCTCATGCGCTCAACACCTTCACGTCGCGCAGGGCCTCGATCAGGTCGTCCCGGCTCACCGGCTTGGTCAGGTAGCTGGCCGCACCGAGAGCGAGCCCGCGCGGCTTCTCATCCAGGATCGACACGATGATCACCGGCACGTCTCGGGTGGTTTCGTCGCTGCGTAGCGCATCGAGCACAGCCCACCCATCGATGCCCGGCAGCCGAATGTCCAGCACCACGGCAACGGGCCGTCGCCGGCGGATCTCTTCGAGGCCCTCGATTCCGTCACGTGCGCGGACAACCTGCACGCCGGTCCCGACCAGGTAAGCCGTCAGCAGCTCCAGCGTTGCCCGGTCGTCATCAATGATCACTACCACGGATCGGCGGCCATCCACATGCTCGCCCTCGCCGGTACTCACTTCGTCGACGGTCCGCTCGAACGGCATGCCCACGTGGAAGGCGCTGCCCACCCCGACCTCGGACTCGAGCCAGATTCGTCCACCCAGCAAGGTCATGATCTTGCGGCAAAGCGCCAGTCCGAGCCCGGTGCCCTCCTCGCGCGGGGGGCCGCGACGACCTTGCTGGAACGACTCGAAGATCGGTTCCCAGTCGTCTCGGGCGATACCGGGACCGTTGTCGCGGACGGTGATCACCAGCTCGTTGCCGACCGGCTCAGCCCTAACGTCGACCCGCCCGCCGTCGGGAGTGAACTTGACCGCGTTGCTCAGCAGGTTCACCAGGACCTGACGCAGTCGCAGCTCGTCGGACTCAATCCGATCGATGGTCTCATCGATCGAGGAGTCGATCGTGATCCGGTGCCGGACCGCCCGCTCGCGCACCATCGAGATCGCGTGCTCGATCGCCGCCGGCACCGAGACTGTGGAAATCTCGAGTTCCATTCGACCCGCTTCGACCTTCGACAGGTCGAGGATCTCGTTGAGCAGGGCGAGTAGGTGCTTGCCCGAGCTCAGGATGTCACGAAGGTACTCGTCCTGCCGGTCGTTCAGCTCACCGAAGAGGCGTTCAAGCAGCACCTCCGAGAATCCGATCACCGCGTTCAGCGGGGTCCGCAGCTCGTGCGACATGCTGGCCAGGAAGTCGGACTTGTGCTGACTCATCACCTGCAGCTCGGCGCTCTTCTGCTCCAGCTCGCGGAACAGCTGGGCGTTGTAGACCGCCATCGCCGACTGGCTGGCGAAGGTCTCAAGGAAGTCCGACGTCTCCTCGGAAAACTCTCCCGGCGTGCGACGGCGAACCACAAGAGCACCGATAATGCGACCATCACGAAGGACCGGGACGGCGAGCACGGACCGCCAGCCGTCGTCGTACAAGACCTGGAGGTGAGGGTCGAGGTCGACCACGTCCAGGTTGGGGACGGCGAGCGGGTGGCCTTCAAGCGCTGCTCGGCCGACCAAGGTGCTATCCAGCTCGATCCGAGTGGTGCGCAGTCGCGCCAGCAGCTCGGGACTGCTCGCGTACGCGCTGCGCACTGAGAAGCGCCGCTCTTCCTCGACGTACTCCATGATCGAGCCACTGTCGCAGCCCGAGAAGCGAACCGCGTTCTTGATGATGTTGGACAGCACCTCGTCGAGCACCAGGCTGGAGCCGACCATCTGGCCGACGTCGCTCAAGGCCTCCATCTGCTCGACCCGCCGAACCAGCTCCGCACCCCGCTCCTCCAGCGCCCTGACCAGATGGACATTGTGGACCACGACCGCCGCCTGTGCGGCGAAGACCTCCAGCAGCGCCTCCTCTCGGTCGTCGAAAGGGTCGACCTCGGTGCGGAACACGGAGATGCCTCCCACTACTTCGCCGTCGAGCAGCATCGGCGCGGACATAGAGCTCCGGATGCCGCCCTTCTGCTGCACGTCGCTGCGCACGTACTCGGTGTCGGTGAGCACGTCGCGGACCTTTTGGATGCGGCGTTCTACAGCCGCGCGTCCGACTACCGTGCCACGGTTCACCTCGATCGGGAAGTCGGTCACGTTGCGGACGAACTCTTGCGATAGACCGACGGAGGACGCCAGCCGGAACGTGCCACCTTCGATCAAGTAGATGGCCGCGACCTGGCACCGGCAAAGCCGCCGAGCACTTTCGACGACGGTGTCTAACACCGCGTCGGGGTCGGAGGTTGACCGGCCGAGCGCGGTGAGCACCTCGTTGGTGGCCCTGAACTGCTCGGTCGCGTCGGCGTAGTCGCGGAGCAGCTTGCTGTGTTCCTCAGCGCTCGGCGTCGATGCGGACAAGGACACCTTCCTGAGCAAGCGATGTCCGAAATAACTCAGGCTCAGTCTGGTCGACCTGACTGCGAGAGCGCAAGGGAAGCCGCTCCGCGTACGCGGACGAGCAGCCATAGGCTGAATCGGGTCGACCAAGCGCCTGGAAGGAGATGGGGGTGTCGCAGACCGAGTTGCGTACGCGTGACGGACAGGCCACAACGGTTTCCGACGATACCATCACAGCTCTGGCGGAAGTATTGCGAGGCAGGTTGGTGCAGCCCTCGGACGCGGACTATGACAATGCCCGCGCCGTGTGGAACGGCATGGTCGACAAACACCCAGCGCTTATCGTCCAGTGTGCGGGAGTCGCCGACGTCGTCACATCGGTGAACTTTGCCAAGGCACACGATCTGCTCGTTGCCGTCCGAGGTGGTGGCCACAATGCCGCTGGAAATGCGGTGTGCGACGGCGGGCTCGTGATCGACCTATCCCTTATGAAGGGTGTTCGAGTCGATCCCCTCGCCCGGACAGTCCGAGCAGAAGGTGGCGTCACTATTGGTGAACTCGACCACGAGTCGCAGGCGTTCGGCCTGGCCGTACCTATGGGCGTCGTCACCGCGACGGGAATCGCCGGCTTGACGCTGGCGGGGGGCATCGGTTGGCTCCGCCGCAAATACGGACTTAGCTGTGACAACCTCATGTCCGCCGATGTCGTAACTGCTAACGGCGAACTCGTCACAGCAAGCAGCGAAAGCAACGCCGACTTGCTATGGGGGTTGCAGGGTGGCGGCGGCAACTTTGGTGTTGTCACCTCATTCGAGTTCCGGGCCTATCCGGTCGGCCCGGACGTGTTCTTCGCCTTCGTCATTCATCCGGGCACTGGGATGGATGCTCGAGCAGCACTGCAGTTCTACCGCGAATGGGGCCGAGCAGCATCGGAGGAAATCAGTTCCTTCGCCATCCTCTGGCATGCGCCAGAGATTGAGGAGATTCCGGCCGAGCACCACGGCGCGCCGATTGTTGTCTACCTCGCGATGTATGCCGGTGATGCGGGGGAGGGTGAAGCCGTCTTGCAGTCGTTGCGGGACTACGGCTCACCAATCGCTGATCTGAGCGATGCGACTTCCTACCTTGAGGTGCAACGTTTCTTCGACGCCGACTACCCGGCCCATGAGATGCGTTACTACTGGAAATCCAGGTATCTCAACGAATTGTCTGCGGAGGCGATGGACGCCCTCATCAGGCTCAACGAAGCCAGTCCGTCACACCACTCCACCCTGGATGTTTGGCAACTCGGTGGTGCCCTCAGCCGCGTACCACCGCAGAACACTGCCTTTGGTGATCGTTCCGCGCCGTATCTCATCGGAATCGAGGCCAACTGGGAGAACCCGGAGGATGACGCAGTATGCATCGAATGGGGAAGGGAGGTGTTTCGTGCGCTCGAGCCATTCTCAAGTGATCGCGAGTATTTCAACTTTCCCGGCCTCTATGAAGACGGGGACCAATCCGTCAGGGATACCTTTGGTGCGAACCTAGGACGCCTGCAGTCGGTGAAGCGGAAGTACGACCCGGACAACCTCTTCCGGCTCAATCACAACATTCCGCCCAGCTGACTTTTCCGGCTGAGGCCCAGCGAATTTCGTGGGGAAGCGCCTGGTGAGGGCTGAGGGGCCTGCTCCGCTTACGCAGTCGAATGCGGCATCGAAATGAGGCGGATTCAGTGCGTCCACCGGAAAGCCCGAACCACCTCCTCGGCCGAAGCCTCCGCGAAGAGTTCGATCTCCGACTCACGGACGGCTAACACCGAGTCGAGAAGCGCCGAGCCCAGCGCATCGCGCAGTACCGGGTCGGCCGCCAACGCATCCGTCGACTGCCGCAAGGTCGTCGGCAGCCGCCGGATGTCGCGTCGCTCTATCTCTTCTGGTGCCAGCGCGGCCGGATCCACATCAACCGGCTCGGGCAGCTGCGCGCCAGCGGCGACCCCATTCAACCCGGCAGCTAGCAGCCCGGACAGCAGCAGATAAGGGTTGGCCGTCAGGTCCAGGCACTTGACCTCGAGGTTGGCCGCCCAGTCGCTGCTGCCCACCGAACCGGTGATCATGCGCAACGCGGCCTCGCGGTTCTCCAGGCCCCAGCAGGCGTACACACCGGCCCAATGTGACGGGATTAGCCGCAGATACGACGCAACCGACGGTGCCCCGAGCGCCAAGAGCGCTGGCAGCCGGTTCAAGATGCCAGCACCGAACGCCTCGCCGTCTGGTCTCAGCCCGAAAGGGCCGTTCCCACCGGCCATGAGGTTCTCACCCTCGCGCCACACACTCAAGTGGACGTGGCCGCCGTTGCCCACGCCGTCGGCCTCCACCTTGGGACTGAAGGACGTGCGGTAGTTGTGACGCCTGCCGACCGCGCGGATCGTGCTGCGTACTAACACCGAGGTGTCGGCGGCGTCGACCGGGGATTCTGCCGCAACCGACAGCTCGAGCTGCCCGGCGGCGTACTCGGGATGAAATTGGTCGACCTTGATACCGTCCGCGCTTAGTGCTGCGATGAGATCACGGGCATAGTCCGATACACCAACCAGCCGGGACATGCCGTACGCGGGACCAACCGCCGCGGAAACGAAGTCGTCTCCGTCGCCTGCTGAAATCACCCATTCGATCTCGAAGGCAGCCTTGATCTCCATACCCTCGGCGGCCGCATCCTGGACCAGCCGTTGCAGCACCAACCGGTTGCAGCAATCGTGCGGCTCGCCGTCTTGCCGGTAGCGATCGCCCGGCGTCCAGGCCCAGCCAGGTTGCGCGGCCAGCGGAACCAAGCGACGCAGGTCGGGGATGATGCGAAGATCACCGACGGGCGCGGTGCCGCCCGGCGGCGCGGCCAGCCAGTCGTCAAAGCGGAAGTAGTCAAAGCTGGTGGAAGCGCCAACACCCCACGCGGCCAACTGCGGCAGTCGCCGCGCTGGAACGCTCTTCACCCGCGTAATGCCGGAATTGTCCACGAACGTGGTCGCGACCATGCCGACATCGCGTTCCACAAGTGTTGTCCGGACAAGCCGCTCAGCCTGCGCGCTGCGGGCCTCCCGCTCAGCGATATCCACGGGACCACAGAATAGGGCTGGAGTATCGCGGCAGAGCGCCGTGGTGCCACCGGAGGGGCAATGCTTCCTGAGCCAGCCGACGTCGGACCGCTGGTTGATCATCATTGTCACGGCCTAGTGCTTGATGATCTTGACCGAGCGTCCTTTGAGGGTCTTATGAACGAGGCGGCCGGACCGTCGCGGCTAGGGACAAGCTTCTTTGATTCGATGCTCGGACTTGCGGTCCGGAGATGGTGTGCGCCAGTCCTCGGCTTGGAGCCGCACGCATCGGCCGAGAACTACCTGGCACGTCGTCGGGAGCTCGGTGCGAAGGCGAGCTGGTTGCTGGTCGCGGCTGCCGGCATAGAGACCTTCTTGATCGACACTGGCATCAACGCTGATCGACTCTGCTCGCCCGCGGAACTTGCGGCGATGACCGGCGGTCAGGCGCATGAGGTGCTCCGGCTGGAGGCACTTGCAGAGGAGTTGCTCAACAACGGGACCGATGCGCCAGATTTCGCGCAGGCCGTTGAGCGGACGCTGCGCGAGTCCACCGCCGTTGCTGCGAAAAGTATTGCCGCGTACCGGACTGGCCTCGACCTGCCTGCCGATCCGCCAGGCACCGACACCCTCATTCATGCGGTCGGCCGACTGCGGCCCTCAGTCAGTGGTCGCTACCGGATCGCCGACCCAGTGATAAACGCATGGTTGGCTTGGACCGCGATCAAAATCGGGAGGCCGCTCCAGATTCACGTCGGCTACGGCGACGCCGACATGGACCTGCTCGACGCAGATCCGCTGCGGCTGACCCGGTTCCTGCGTGCAACCGAGAAGCACGGGGTTCCGGTGCTGTTGCTGCACAACTACCCGTTCCACCGCCAGGCCGCGTACCTGGCGCAGGTCTTCAGTCACGTCTTCATCGATGTCGGGCTGGCCGTACACAACACCGGCGCGCTCAGTCAGACACTGATCCGTGAGACCTTGGAGCTGGTCCCGTTCGGCAAGCTGCTGTTTTCCTCCGATGCATACGGACTGGCCGAGTTTTACCACCTCGGCGCTGGCCTCTTCCGACGAGGATTGTCGGCCGTGCTTGACCAGTTGATCAAGGAAGGTGAGATGACAAGCCAGGATGCTGATCATGCTGCGTCCTTGATCGCCCGCGACAATGCACACCGCGTCTACCAGCTATGACAGGAAGGAGCACGACATGACAATCAATGACATTGGACCTGACCCGCAGTCCTTCAATCTGGAACAGCAGACAGTGGAAAATCCCAACTACCGCACCGTCGCCTGGAGCGGCAGATACCTACAGCTGACGCTGATGTCCATCCCTGAGGGAGCAGACATCGGGCTCGAGATGCACCCCGAGACCGATCAGTTTCTCCGACTGGACGCCGGTCGCGGCCGGGTTCAGATGGGACGCACCCGAGACAACCTCGAGTTCGAACAAGAAGTATCCGACGGATGGTGCATCCTGGTGCCGGCCGGCACCTGGCACAACGTCACCAATATCGGCAATGAACCGATGCAGCTGTACGCGATCTATGCACCTGCCCACCACAAGCCCGGCAAGGTACACGCGACCGCGGCGGAGGCAGCTGCGGACACCGACGACAAGCCGGCGAACTGGTCGGTACAGCCGGTGTCTGCACCCGATCTACACGCCTGAGAACGGCTAGGCGGAGATGCGCACCGCCTTTGGCCTCTGGGCTGTGGGAGCGCGGCGTGGTGCCGTGAAAGACGGCGTATCGGCGAGTTGCGGCGACTGACTCAGCGGAGCCTACCCAGCCACCGGGGGGTTTGCGCCGCGTACGCCTCCCAGGTCTCGCCGAACCCGGTAGCTAGGGCAGCTTCCTCCAACAGGACGGCGCGGCTTAGGCCGACCCCTAGCAACACGGTAGCGCCGGCCACAGTCGGGCTACTCAACAGCAGACTCCACCCACCCCACATGGCCAACTCCCCGACGTACATAGGGTTTCGGCTGTAGCGATAGGGCCCAGATTGCAACAGGTAGTCCGGCGTCAGGGCCATCTTGTAGCCACCCTCCGGCACAGCTTCGAAGTGTTGGGAAAGTGACCAGATGAGGCCCGCAAGTCCGCCAACCAATGAGGTGAGGCCAACGAGCCGGACGGCAGGGGTCGCCTGCAAAGCCAGCCGGCGGGTGGTCCTGGCAAGCATCACGGGAAGGGCCACATGGGCCACAGCGATGCCTACGGTCCAAACTGGCACTGCCGCTCGACGTGTCATCTTGACTTCGAAGGACCTGAGCCGCACGTGTCTCCTTGCTGGCGAGGACGACTCGTCTGTGCCCCACTTTAGCCAGCGAGATCATGAGCATGCTGACACAGGACTGGGCGGGCGTCCTGAAGTGGCGGAGGCGGCGGGATTTGAACCCGCGAGAGGGTTGAGCCCTCAACCCGCTTAGCAGGCGGGCGCCATAGACCGGACTAGGCGACGCCTCCCCAGAACCAAACGCTCCGCTGTGGCAGAACGCTCGGCAAGACTACCGATCCAATGCCAAACGCGGCAAAGCCACTCCCTCCGAGAACCCTGGTGGACAGCCCGTGGGCGATTCGGCCGACTGACAAAGTAAGCCACACATTAATCTGACAAACGCATATTGAGCCGATCCGGCACGTATTGTTGAGCGGGTTTCCATTCCGGGTTGCCATAAAGGGATGTCGATGCCTAGACAAGCGGAGCGTACGTGGAGCTGGCAGCTCCCGGCTGCACCTGCCGCGCCCACGCGTACCGCCACTGAAACAACGCCCGCGCCGCGGACGTTCCGGCGAGCCGTCGCCTTGACGGTGGCTGGAACTGCCATCCCCGGACTCGGCTTGATCGCAGGCCGTCGGCGAATCATCGGCAGCATCATCCTCGGCCTCTTTGCCGCAGGTTTGCTCGCCCTCGGCGTCTACGCGGCGTTCGACAGTCAAGGTCTGCTCGCCCATGCTGTCGATCCCACGACGCTGCGCCGAGCGGCCGTTGCCTTCCTAGTGCTCGGACTGATATGGGTGGCCGTGATCATCGCCAGCCATCTCACACTCCGCGATCACCCAACGCGGAACCAGCGGGTGATCGGCGGCATTCTCGTTGGGGTCCTCTCCTTCGCCGTCGCGGCTCCTGCGGCGGTTGCTGCGCACTACTCCTACGTGACGGCAAGCTCAGTCGCAGCGGTCTTTCAGAGTGAGGCAGACACCAGGAGCGCGACGCGGCCGACTCTCGACGGAACCAATGCCGCGCCCGGAGCGCAGGATCCCTGGGCCGGTAAGCGGCGGCTGAACGTTCTGCTGCTCGGGGGCGACGCCGGGCCGGGTCGGATAGGCACCCGCACCGACACTGTGATCTTGGCAAGCATCAACACAAGAACCGGGAACACCACGCTGTTCAGCCTCCCCCGGAACGCCGCTCGGATGCCCTTCCCATCGCGCTCCCCGTTGCACAAGTACTACCCGTACGGGTTCACCAACGGTAATGGCGAGGACCCTGAACACTTCCTCAATGCGATGTACCGCAATTTGCCACACTCGGTACCCAAGGACGTGCTTGGTCCAACCGACAATCTCGGCGCCGATGCGCTCAAGTTGTCAGTGGGTGAGGCCCTCGGGTTGCCGGTGGACTACTACGTGCTGATCAACTTACAGGGCTTCAGCCAGATGATCGATGCCCTTGGAGGCATCCGGCTCAACATCAACACCTACATCCCGATTGGCGGCAACACAGACCGCGGCATCCCCCCGAAGGACTTCCTCAAGCCGGGTTCGAATCAGAAGCTCAATGGGTTCCGCGCTCTCTGGTACGCCCGCGGCCGGTATGGCTCGAGCGACTTCGACCGGATGGACCGGCAGCGCTGCGTGATCAATGCGATCATCAAGCAGGCCAACCCCACCAACATGCTGGCCCGCTACGAGGACGTCGTTAAGGCAGGCAAGCAGCTCGTTTACACAGACATGCCCCGAGAAGTCCTGCCCTTGATGGTTGACCTGAGCCTGCGCGTGAAGGACGGCAGTGTTCGCAGCATCGTCTTCAGGCATGGAGAAGCTGGTTTCTACTCCAACAACCCCGACTTCTCGCGGATGCGTAAACGGGTCAAGGCTGCGATCGGCGAAGCCAAGAGCCCCACAGCCAGCAAGTCACCGACGAAATCCAGTGCGCGCTCTCGGCAGAGTGAAGACGTCAATGACACGTGTGCGTACGATCCTAAGATCGCCGCGACTGCCAGGCCGTACCGCTGAACTTATTCGCGTTGACCAAGCCGGCTAAGGAACTTGTCGGTAGCCGCGGTCGGCGTCCAGACGCTTCTGAATCTCGGCGATCAGTGCGGAGAACATGACATCGGTTCCAGCTCGCGGGTTGACCACGGTCATGTCTGAGCCGCAGCCGGGCTTAGTGATCAACAACAGCCGAGGTCCCTGCCGTCTGACGATGTCGATCGTCGACCAGCCGACGACTCGACGTCGCCGCCCATTGATGATCGTGATCGACTCCGGATCCAAGATCAATGTGGTACGCAGCCGCACGGTCAGCGCGACCGCGACGACAGCAAGCGCGACAGCAAAGATCATGAGGGTTACGCCGGCAATTATGACGACCTGCGGCAGATCGAGGGCGTCACCGAGAACAATCATGGCCGCTGCGATCAGAGCCGCTCCAGCGCCGATTGCCAATGAGCGCACCGGAGGCGGGGGCGTTAGCGTGAACCGCGCGTCCGGAGGTCGGGAGCCGCCTGAATCGCTCACTGGTGCACCCTACTGTCCAGCCATGAAGCTCCTTCGGCTCACAAACTGGCTGACGGTAGCCAGGCTGACGGGAGCGGCGAGGGTGGGATTCGAACCCACGGAACGGTCTCCCGCTCGGGCGCTTTCAAGGCGCCTGCACTAGTCCACTATGCGACCTCGCCCAGCGCGGTCTGGAACTCGCGAGCACGGCGAGCATCCAGATCCTAGCCGACTTCGACGTTGGCCTGTGGCACGCTGTGGGGCGTGAAAGCCATCGTTGCACGGGAGCCTGGCCCTCCGGACGTGCTCGAAGTTCGGGAGGTCGAGACCCCCAGCCCCCGTCCCAATGAGGTGTTGATCAAGGTCGCGGCGGCTGGCGTCAACCGTGCCGATTTGCTGCAGCGGCAAGGACGTTACCAGCCCCCTTCCGGCGCGAGCACGATCATCGGACTCGAGGCGTCCGGGACGGTCGCCGAGGTGGGTGAGGACGTGTTCAACTGGGCGGTCGATGATCCCTGCGTCGCGCTCTTGGCTGGCGGCGGGTACGCGGAGTACGTCGCCGCGCCCGCAGGTCAGGTTGTGCCGCCACCGCTTGGGGTGGAGCTGGTCGCGGCGGCGGCCGTGATTGAGGTCGCAGCAACCGTTTACTCGAATATCGAGTTCGTCGGCCTTACTGATGGTGACTGGTTTCTGGTACATGGCGGCGCAGGTGGGATCGGTTCGTTCGCCATCCAGTACGCGAAGAGCATCGGTGCGACGGTGATCACGACTGCAGGCAGTGAGGAGAAGCTGCGCTTCTGCCGATCAATTGGTGCCGATCACGCGATCTCCTACCACGGTGATTGGCCGGCCGCTGTACGAGACGTAGCCGCTGACGGCGTACACATGATCTTGGATAATATGGGCGCGAACTATCTTGATGATCATGTTCAGCTGCTCGCGAGGGATGGGGCACTGGTGACGATCGGTATGCAAGGTGGCCGCAAGGGCACCCTGGACCTGGCCTCCTTGATGAGAACCCGTGGCCTAATTACTTCGAGCTCGCTGCGCGCCCGACCAGTCGAGGAGAAGGCAGCGATCTGCCGCGGTCTCGTCCAGAACGTCTGGCCGCTGATCGCCGACAACACGATCAAGCAGCCACCGCTGACTGTGTTCCCCCTGGCCGAAGCTGCCGGCGCGCACGATCGTCTGGAATCGGGAAAGAACATCGGCAAGATCGTGCTCTCAGTTGCGCGCTAGTCCGCCAGTGTGGCGAGAGGGACGCGCGACGGGGCCGGGGCGGTTACGAGGTCCAAGCCCGCCACAGGCGGGCGTACTCGCCATCGGCAGCCACCAACTCTTGATGGCTACCGAGCTCGGCGATCCGGCCATCGATGACCACCGCAATGCGGTCGGCATCGTGCGCTGTGTGCAACCGGTGCGCGATCGCGACAACAGTACGGTCCTGGAGCAGTGCTGCCATCGAGCCCTCCAGATGCCGAGCCGTACGCGGATCGATCAATGAGGTGGCCTCATCCAGCACCAGAGTGTGGGGGTCCGCGACCACTAACCGAGCCAGCGCAATCTGCTGCGCCTGCGCGGGCGTCAGCTTCTGGTGACCGGAGCCGAGCACGGTGCCAAGCTGTTGGGGCAGCCGCTGTACCCAGTCCCACGCGTCGACGGTGCGCAGCGCCTCGATCACCACGTCGTCAGGCGAGGACTCTCGAGCCAAGATGATGTTGTCACGCACCGTGCCGACAAACACGTGGTGCTCCTGGGTCACCAACGCAACCTCAGTCCGCAGCGCAGGCAGCGGCAGCGCGGTGAGCTCCACGCCACCCACCGTCACCGAACCGGTACGCGGCTTGTGGATGCCCGACAGCAGCCGGCCCAGAGTTGATTTGCCCGAGCCGCTCGGCCCAACAATGGCCAGCCGCTCTCCTGGACGCGGAGCTAGATCGATGCCATGCAACACATCATGATCATCGCGATAGGCGAAGCGCAGATTTCGCCCCACAAGCTGGTTGCCAGCAGGCAACTCATCGCCCTCCTCGCGATCCTTGGGCACTGCCGCGATGCCAAGTAGCCGACAGGTCGAGGCAATGCCAACCTGAAGCCGGTCCACGTTGCGGATCAGCCGATCCAGTGGCTCCACGAGCGCCTGCACATAAAGCGTCGCAGCTGTTACTTGACCCAAGCTCACCCAACCATTCACATAGCCGATGCCGCCAAGGATCAGCACCAGAGGCAGCGGTGTGTCGTAGGCGAAGCCGATCACGATGAACAGCAGGTTGCGGAGGCTCATCGTGTACCGCTCGGCCTGCGCGGACACCGCGATGTCTTCATCGCCGCGCTCGATGCGGTTCCGCTGTAGTCCAAGGGCTTCGACGGTACGCGTACCCTCGACGGTTTCGGTGAACGTGGAGTTGATCTGCGAGTAGGTGCCACCCTCGGCGATATAACCCTTCGGCGCACGCTTCAGGTAGCGCCTCGCAGCGATGATCAACAACGGCGACGTCATCAGTAGCGGCAGCGTCAATAGTGGCGAATTGATCAGCATTGCGACCACTGTGAGCAACGTCGTCATGCCGGCGATCACCGATTCAGGCAGGCCGAAGCGGACGCTCATGCTCATCGTGCTGACATCCCGAGTCACCCGGGTGACCAGGTCACCGGTGCTCGCGCTCTCCACCTTGCCCAGCGGCAGCCCGAGGACCGTGCGCACCACGTACTCGCGTGCCTCCGACAACAAATCCTGGCCAAAGATCACCGACGTCCACAGCGCGAAGAAGGTCAAGAAGGCCTGCATCACGACGACGCCGGCGACCGCCAGAGTCAGCCCATTGAGCGTCGCCGCCAAAGTGTCGCCAGCCGAGACAGCGTTCACCAGCGAACCGAGAATGCGTGGCACGAGCAGACCAGCCATGGCAGCAAGCGCGTGCAGCAGCAACAGCGCGGTGATCATCCAGCGCCTACTGCTCAACAAGCGGGAGGTGAAGGCGCCCACATCGCGCCGGTCGGCCACGGGAAGTCCCAGGTCGGGTTTGCGCGAGTCTGCGAAGAACTCTGCTGCCCGCCGCTCACGTAGCAGATGACGCTGCCGCCATGCCCGCAGCCGCGATGCCAGCGAGCCGCTCGGCGGCGGCAACAACGCCTCAGGCACCTGCGGCGTCGACGGCGCCGACCGCCACGTCTCCGCCGAGCCGCGCAGACCGGTCTGCAGATCAGTCATCGAATTCCCCCGCCTCTGCACTGGGGGCACCGGTCGCTCGAGCAGGACCCGCAAAGGGAGGCTCGTCAAGTGCGCGCGCCACCGTACGCCGGTAGTTCGGGTTCGTCTGCAGCAGTTCCTGGTGCGTGCCGTATGCGACGATCTGCTTGTTGACCAGAAACGCCACCCGGTCGGCATGATGCAGCAGCAGCGGCGACACCGTTGCCACGATGGTCGTTTTGCCGCGGCGATGGGCTACCAATCGCTCAGCGATCAGTGCCTCGGTATGCGCGTCGACAGCTGAGGTTGGATCGACCAAGATCAAGATCTGAGGGTCGAGCCCGAGCACTCGTGCCAGCACGACCCGCTGCCGTTGGCCGCCGGACAGTCCGCGACCACGCTCGTCGATCCGACCCTGCCAACCTCCATGCGAACCGGCGAAGACATCTTCCGCCGCGGCGACACGCAGCATCGTCTCGGCCTCGGCGAGGCTGAGACGTCCATGCGGATCGACGGCGGACTGCAGCGTGCCCGCGAAGACCTGGCTTGCGGTATCGCTGACCACAATCCGCTCCCGCACTTGATCAATACCTACATCGGCGAGATCCACAGTGCCCAGGCTCACCCCCCACTTCTGCCCGGCGAGCTGCCGGTCTCGCTCGGCGAGCCGGGCTCGTTCGGCGCGCTGCTGTTGTCGCGCCCGGCGGGCAGCGCGTCCCTTGAGACCATTCGTGACGTCCAAGCTCACCGGTTCATGATCAGCCGGTAGATAGCGGCCGAGCCGGTCGGCCAGCGCGGCCGAGTCGTCTGGGACTGCTGACACGATGATCGTGAATTCCCCCGGCTCAGCGACGAACCCCGACTCTTGATCATGCAAGACAGCATGGTCCGGCAACGTCAACGGCTGCCGCGGCGCCTGCCAGGGCGGGTGCTGGTCCAGCACGGCAACGGTCTTGCGCGCCGAGACCACGCTGCGCACCCACTTCTGCGCCAGCTCAAAGAACGTCTGAATGGGCCATACCATGAAGATCGCGTAGCCGAAGAAGCTGATCAACTGGCCGACGCTGAGGTCTCCGGCCACGGTTTCCCCGGCCCCGAGCCAGGTCAGGGCAACCAGGAACAGACCGGAGAACAGCACGCCTGTCGCCTCGACGGCGGCTTGCCAGACACCAGCTGAGACAGCAGCCTGCCGCGTGTGCTGCGACTGGTCGGTGTAGTTGCGGGCGAAGGTCCGTTCCCCGCCGATACCGCGCAGGATCCGCAGCCCGCCCACGATGTCGGTTGCCATCGACGTCAGATCCGACGTCCTGCTGCGGTCGATCTCTTCACGGCGCTGCAGCGGCCGCAGCAACGGCATGGCGAACAACACGATCAACGGTGCCGTGAGCAGCACAACGATGCCGAGCTTGACCGACGTCGAGAGCACCAAGCCGGCGATCACGAGGTACGCGATCAAGGCGCCGACGAAACGGGAGACGATCTCTGTCAGGGCACCGAATTCGTCGGAGTCACTCGCCGAGACACTGAGCACCTCGCCGGTGGGCGTCCGTTGCGGAAGTACGTGTCCCATTTGGGTCGCCTTGCGTGTCACGAGCTTCATCGAGCCGTACATGGCGACCAGCCACGTGCGTACCACAAGCGTGTGGCCCAGCACGCTCGCGACGATCCCTACGACGACCAGACCGAACATGACCAGACTGAGCCGACCGACTGTGGCAAGATCGCCCGGAATGATTCCCTCGTCCACGATCTTGCCGACCAGGTACGGGCCCACCGAGCCGGGCAGCCACTCGATCACACTGAGCAGCGAACTGAGCAACAGGAGCGGCAGCTGCTGCCACAACAACCAGCCGAGGAATCGGACCCCGCTTCGTGTCTCCGGACTGGAGAAGTCCCGCCTGGGCAGGCGCCAGCGCACCGCAGCCCGCCCTCTGCGAGTGGGAGTGGTGTGTGCGCGAACGTCCGGCCCCGCCATGTCCGGGACCAGCGGCGGGAAGTCGTGCATGACTGATTCAGGGTAGGGCTGGGGCGCTGACGCGCTCCACCGGTTTTCCTCCCGACTCCGATGGGTAGATGCGCTCTAGGATCTACAGATATGACCACTGACTCGACAGCCGACAATCAACAGCCCGAGATGCAAGGTGTTGCGGGTCCGACCGATGACGGGCGCGTCTATGTCGTCACGCCACAAGGTATGGCCGTCGAGGGGCCGCCTCGTGAAGAGGCGGCGACGGATGAGGAGACCAAATCAGTCACCGATATGGTCGAGGAGCCTGCCAAGGTGATGCGGATCGGGAATATGATCCGGCAGCTTCTCGCCGAGGTGAAGTCGGCTCCACTCGACGATGCCAGCCGAAAGCGGCTGCGGGCGATCTACCAGACGTCGATCAGCGAGCTCAAGCAAGGGCTTGCGCCCGAGCTGGCCGATGAGCTGGAACGCCTCACCCTTCCGTTCAGTGATGATGCAACTCCGAGTGATGCTGAGCTGCGAATCGCTCAGGCCCAACTCGTGGGCTGGCTCGAGGGTCTGTTCCACGGCATTCAGACGGCGCTGTTTGCGCAGCAAATGGCTGCTCGGGCGCAGCTTGAGCAGATGCGGCGGGCGTTACCGACCGGCACGGTGCCACCGCCGCCACTCGAAAGTCGCCGCGAGGGCAGCGGCGGGATGTATCTCTAGAAGGTTCGGTGTCCGGCCAGCCGCCCCGAGGATGCACCTTGGCCAAGAAAACCAGCTCCGTCCAGAACACGGACTCCTCCGATCACAGCCTCCACAGCAGGGCGCACCGTCGCCGCCGGCTGGTCAACTGGCTTTTCCGGCACGCCTCCCAGTGAGTTTCGGATCGATCGGTGCGGGTACCCATGTCTAGCGGACAATCGCGCGCCAGTGTCACGCGCGGGCCGAAGTGCAGGTCCGCCTGAGAGAAGGGAACCGGCATGAGTGTCACCGGATGGATCATTCTCGGCATCGTCGTTCTCGTGATCCTGGCAGTTGTGGCGTTCCTCTTGATGAATCGTCGTGCCAGCGCGCGGCGGGCTCGCGCTGAGAAGATCAGACAAGAGGCAACGGCACGGGCCGCGGTCCTCGAAAGACAAGAGGCCGAGGCTAACGCAATGGCGGCGCAGGCTCAGGATGCACGCGCCGAGGCGGACCGGCTCGAATCGGTTTCCGCGGAGCAGCGCCAGCGCACTGCGGAGGAGCGTAGCGAGGTCGAGGATTCACTGCGCAAGGCGGACCGTATGGACCCTGATGTACGGAATCGGACAACGGCCGACACGACTCCCCGGCGTGCCTCGGACGAGACTTATGACGACGACGTCCGAGATCGCGACGTCAGCGATCGCACAGTCCGCGACGACGTCCAAGATCGCGACGTCAGCGATCGCGATATCCGAGATCGCACCCTCCGCGACGACGTCCAAGATCGCGACGTCAGCGATCGCACCGTCCGCGACGACGTCCAAGATCCCACGATCCGCGACGAGAATCTCAGCTCGCCTCGGCGCAGTGTCGACGACGATACGCTCCGTGATGATCTTCGCCGTGGCGACGCCGGAGACCGCACGGTCGTCGACGACGAGAGGTCCACGGATCCCCGGCGCTGATCGCTACCCGAACCAGTGACGTAATTCCGCCGCCGGCCCGTCCTGGTCAATGGACTCGATGACGTCGTCGGCGGCGGCCTTGACCTCATCCGTGGCGTCGCCCATAGCGACGCCGCGGCCTGCCCAGCGCAGCATCTCGATGTCGTTTCGGCCGTCACCTAACGCCAGTACGTCGGCAGCTGAGACGCCGAAGCCCGCCGCCACCTCGGCAAGCGCAGTTGCCTTGTTCACCCCATCTGGGGCGATATCGAGCCAGGCGCTCCACCCGACGAAATAGGTGACACCGTGCAAGCCGAGATGTCGGGCCAGCGCAACGAAATCCTCTTCAGAGCGGGTCGGATCCCTCACGATAACCCGAGTCACCGGCCGTGAGCTCAGCTGCTCAGCATCTTCGATGATCAATTCGCCAGTCAGATCATCGCCCGGGAAACGACTATTGAGCCGGTAACCACGGCCGATCTCCTCGACAGCGATCAACGAGCCGGGCGCGAACTCCTCGACCTGGGTGATCACCGGTCGCGGGTCGAAGGTAATCGCCTTGATGATCTCCTGGGGCGGATACCGTACGATCACAGCGCCGTTGGAGCAGACGGTTGGTCCGGGTGGTAGCCCCAGTTCCTCGAACAGTGGCTTGGCTCCGTGCCAGGACCGACCCGTCGATAGCACCACCGGTACTCCCGCCCGGACAACGAGATCAACCGCGTCAGCCACCGCACGCGGCATCAAGCCGTTGCGATCCACCACGGTGCCGTCAATGTCCAGCGCGACCAGGCGGGGGCGCCAGCCCTGACCAGCTGAGTCTCTCAACGCGGGGTCAGTGCCTCCCGGCCTCCCAAGTAGGGCCGTAGCGCCTGGGGTACGCGTACCGATCCGTCAGCTTGCTGGTGATTCTCCAAGATCGTGATGATGGTCCTGGTCATCGCGCACAAGGTCCCGTTCAGCGTCGCGACCGGTACGGTGCCGGAATCGAAACGAGTCCTGATGTTGAGCCGCCGTGCCTGGAAGTCGGTGCAGTTGGAGGTCGAGGTGATCTCCCGATAGCGATCTTGACTGGGCACCCAGCTGTAAAGATCGTATTTGCGCGCGGCACTCAGACCAAGATCACCAGCAGCAAGTTCGATCACCTGGAAGGGAACCTCGAGCGCGGTGACGAAGTCCTTCTGCCACTGCAGCAGCCGCTGATGCTCCGCGGCGGACTCCTGCGGCGCGCAGAAGACGAACATCTCGACCTTGTCGAACCAGTGCACGCGGAAGATGCCCCGTGTGTCCTTGCCATGGGAGCCTGCCTCGCGCCGATAGCTCGGGCTGAAGCCGACATAGCGGCGGGGCAGCGTGTCGCGGTCGAGAATCTCATCGGTGTGGTACGCCGCGAGCGGAACCTCCGCCGTACCGACCAGATAAAGATCATCTTCTTCGAGATGGTAGACATCCTGGGCGGCCTGGCCCAGAAAGCCGGTGCCCTCCATCGCCTGCGGCTTGACCAGCGCTGGGGGGATGAACGGAATGAAGCCGTTCCTGATCGCAGTATTGATCGCCAGGTTGATCAGCGCCAGTTCGAGTTCCGCCCCTTGACCGGTGAGGTAGTAGAAGCGGGACCCAGACACCTTGGCGCCGCGCTCCACATCGATGGCGCCGAGCAGCTGGCCGACCTCCAGATGATCTTTGGGTCGAAAGCCCTCGGCAGCGAAATCGCGTGGCGTACCCAGGGTCTCCAATACGACATAGTCGTCCTCACCGCCTAGCGGCACATCTTCAAAGACCAGATTCCCGACCTGGCGCAGCATCTGGTCGAAGGCGATCGCTATCTCGTTCTGAGCCGCTTCGGCCTTTTTGACCATGTCGGCAAGCTCCTTTGTACGGCTCAGCAGGATCGCACGCTGCTCGCCGCTGGCCTGTGCCACCTGCTTGCCAAGCGCCTTCTGCTCGGCCCGGAGCTCTTCATAGTGAGCAATCGCGTTGCGACGCGCCTCGTCCGCAGTGACCAGGTCATCGACCAGAGACTCCGACTCACCGCGGGCGCGCTGAGACGTGCGTACCCGGTCTGGATCGAGACGGAGCACCTTGAGATCAATCACCGGCCCAGCCTAACCATGAGGGCGCAGAACCCCGCCAAACCGACACCACTGTTGGGCGCTGCTGCCATGATGAAGCGGTTATGGTCCGCCGCCCCCGTACCCGATCGTCGATTCTCATTGCAATCTCGTTGCTGGTGGCTTTCGTTGTCTGGACCTGGCTGACCTTCACTTCACCAGCTTTCGCCGCCTTCGATCTGCGAACCGAGCCACCTCCACTGGATCCAGGCTCGGCAGCCGCAGAGATCGCGGCCGCCTTTGCCCTGGTTACCTGGCCGGGCATTCAGTACGCGGCGCTGGCAGCGATCGCTTTGTGGGCACTGCGGCACCGATTGCGTCAGCTGGCCGTGGCGCTGGTTTTGGTCATCGCGCTCGGTTGGGGCGGTTCCGCGCTCATCAAGATCACCCTGCAACGGCCCAGACCGGAACAGGCACTTGATCTGCTGACCGCGCACGGATACGCCTATCCATCTAGCCACATGACCGCCGTCGTTGCTCTGTCGATCGCTGTTGGAGCGACTTTCGCAGTAACACGGCAGTCCGTGAGAGCACGCAGCCTCTGGCAGGTGGGCTCTGGCCTCCTGGTACTCGCGGTCGCCTTCAATCGCTGGATTACCGGTGCGCATTACATCACTGACATTGTTGGCGGGGCCTTGTACGGCTCGCTCGCGGCAACCGTTGCCCTGCTGGTAGCGGGGGTCACCGTGCCGATTCCGCACGAGCTCGTCGGCGAGATCGTCCGCAGCCGGGCTGGTGCGGAGGCGATTCCAGCCGCGCCACTACGGCGGGCCGCGGTCATCTTCAACCCGGCCAAGGTCACGGACTGGATTACGTTTCGGCGGCACGTGGAATACGAGCTGAAGAGTCGCGGCTGGGACCGGGCGCTCTGGTTGGAGACCACGAGTGAGGATCCCGGGCGGGCGATGACTGAGCAAGCCGTGCGCGAGAACGTTGATCTGGTGCTGGGCGCCGGCGGCGACGGCACGATCCGCGTGATCTGTTCCGGGCTTGCCCACACTGGAATTCCGTTCGGCCTGATCCCTGCTGGCACGGGCAATCTGCTGGCCCGCAATATCGGCATCCCGCTGGACGAGGTGGCTGCGCTCGATGTTGCCTTCGACGGTGTCAACAAGGCGGTGGACCTGGTACGACTCCAAGTCGACGACCAGCCGCCTGATCATTTTGCGGTGATGGCGGGCATTGGCCTGGATGCGGTGATCGTAGAGGGTGCCGACCCGAAGATGAAAAGGGCCGTCGGCTCGGCCGCCTACTTGGTCTCGGCGGCGCAAAACGCCAACCATCCCGCCATGCACGCCACGATCGCGGTCGATGATCAGCCACCGATCAAGCGCCGCGCGCACCTCATCGTGGTTGGCAATGTCGGTTTCCTGCTGGCCAACATCCAACTGATTCCAGGCGCGCGCGCCGACGACGGAATGCTGGACGTGCTTGTCGCCTCCCCGCGTACGCTCAGCGACTGGGTCAGGCTGACTACGCGCGTTTTAACCCGGCGCAGGAAACCTGACGACCAGCTGGATCGGCTGACCGGTCACAGGGTCACCATCACCGTGGAGGAGCGTGATCATGTTCAGCTTGACGGCGACACCGTCGGAGAATGCAACACGTTGACCGCTGAGGTGGTGCCGGGTGCACTGCGGCTGCGGGTACCGCGGTCGATCCATGAGCTGACGACTGGCAACGGCGAGGTCAGCTCCGCGACGCGCTCCGGGCACATGCAGGTGCCTGGTGTACGGGCCGTCAGCCGCGCAGCTTCCGAAGCCAGGTCTCGGCTGCGGCGTACTCCTCGTTAGAGGTGCCTTCGCGGATGATCGGCTCAGTCAGGTCGGCCCGGGGATAGCTGCCGAGGAAGACCACATCGCGGCAGACCCGATGCAGTCCCATCAGTGCCTCGGCCAGCCTCGCGTCATCGATGTGACCCTCGGCGTCAACGCTGAAGCAGTAATCACCAAGGCTCTTCTTGGTCGGGCGCGACTCGATCCGGCACAAGTTCACACCGCGGCTGGCGAATTGTTCGAGGATCTCAAGAAGGGCACCTGGATGGTCGTCGCGCATGAACAAGACCATGGTGGTCTTGTCGGCGCCGGTGGCCGGGCCGACTGGCCCGGGCCGCGAGACCAGCACAAATCGCGTGACCGCGTCGGGATTGTCAGCGATGTCTTTCGCTAGCGGTACCAGGCCGTGCAGCTCGCCGGCAATCTGTGCACAGATGGCAGCATCGAACCGCGAGCGTGGATCGGCCACCTCTGCAGCGGCAGCCGCAGTCGAGCCGCCCTCGGTGATGATCGCATGCGGCAGCTTGTAGGCCAGCCAGTCGCGGCATTGTGCTGCCGCGTGTGGATGGGTGAGCACTCGGCGTACGTCGTGAAGTTGTGTCCCGTGGCGGGCAAAAAGGGTGAACTGAACCGGGAGCACGACCTCGCGGATAATCCTCAACGGCTCCCCGTACGCCAAGTTGTCCAGCGTCGCCGACACCCCACCTTCGACCGAGTTCTCGATCGGCACCAGGGCGGCGGCGACGTCGCCGTTCCGGACGGCTTGCAGAGCTTGCCCCACAGTCGTGTACGGGGTGGATTGGTCGGGTAGTGCGGGCAGCGTCAGCAGCGCTTGATGGGTGAAGGTTCCGACCGGTCCGTAATAGCCATAGTGATTCGGTGGGACTGCGAGCACCGGCTCAGGTTATCTCTGCGCAAGGCTGCCGCTTGACCATTTCTCACCCGAGTCTCTGGGCAGGACTGATAGCGCTCACTGCTCCGCTCTGTCGCGCACCGAGCCGCTTCGCCGCAGTCTCTCCGCGCCGTGCCACCGGCCCGGCGGTTGAAACTCATCGGCTGCGGTGAGGTTCAGGACAGCGATGTGATCGGCGGGGAGCCATGCAGCCCAGGCTGGACGGTGAGCAGCAGTCCGCCTTGCGTAGTGATACAGCTTTCTCAGCGCGCATATATATGTTCAGCGAATGCTGTACCTAGGTTCGTGACGCTGTGCACGGCACGCATGCACATACAGCTTGCACATCCCACGCAGCGTCGGATGTTGAGAGACTGGCCTCCGTGGCGGTCTCTGAGGGCTTCATTGCCGGCCTGCCCAAGGCTGAGCTGCACGTCCACCACATTGGCTCGGCCTCACTTCGCGTCGTCGCTGAACTGGCGGAGCGGCACCCCGGCACGGTGCCGAGCGATCCGGAAGAGCTGGCAAAGTTCTTCGTTTTCGACGACTTCGCGCACTTCATCCGGAACTACCTCTCGGTGGTCGAGCTGATCAAGACTGCTGAGGACATACACTCGCTCACCTACGGCGTCGCCGCCGACATGGCGGCTCACAACATCCGTTACGCCGAACTGACAGTGACGCCCTACATCTCGATCACCGATGAGTTGCCTGCGGAGGCATTCCTCGAGGCGATCGAGGAGGCCCGTCGCTCGGCCTACCGTGATCTTGGTCTGGAACTGCAATGGATCTTCGACATCCCCGCCGATTTCGGGATCCCGGCGGCCGAGCTGACGGCTTCGGTTGCCCTTGATCACGAGGTGCCTGCGCTGGTCGGGCTCGGAGTCGGCGGATCGGAGCAGGGCTTTCCGCGTTCCATGTTTCGTGATCAGTTTGACCGGGCTCGGGCAGCGGGCTTGCACAGCGTGCCGCACGCTGGCGAGACCACCGGCCCTGAGACTATCTGGGACGCCCTGACAAGTCTGGGCGCCGAGCGGATCGAGCATGGCATCACCGCGGTGGATGACCAGCGCCTCCTGGAACACCTGGCGGAGCACAAGATCGCGCTGGATATCTGTCTGACCTCCAACGTCGCTTTACGCGCAGTACCCGACCTCGATCGTCACCCGATCCGCGAGCTGGTGGCCGCTGGCGTCACCGTGACGATCAACACTGATGACCCACCAATGTTTGGCACTGATCTCGACCTCGAGTACGCCATAGCGGCTCGCCTGCTCGACCTCGACGCACCTGGTCTGACCGAGTTCGCCATCGCGGCTGTCGACGCATCTTTTGCCAGCCAGGAAAGCAAAGCTGCGCTGCGCGCTGCGATCAGCTCCTACGCCGGGACGCTAGCTCCTTGACCGGGACTGCGGCCTGAGGAGAACGCGCTGCTTTCGACGGCGAACTGCGCGGTGGCGGTGCCTTGCTGGGCGCCGCACGCGGACCGGAGACCGTCGGTGATGATTCTGCCGAAGGTTTCTGCTTCTTGAAGGGGAAAAGCTCGGGACGATCAGGCTGACGCCACCACAAGATCACCGCAAGAACCATGGTCATCTGAATGATCGGCGAGACGGTGTCCCGCATCCGGGTGGCGGTGAAGTCGAGAACGGGACCAACATCGATCGCCCGACCCGGTACGTAGGCCAGCGACAATGCTGTGCCTCTGATCAACATGATCTTGTCGAGCTTGCTGGCCGCCAGCACCGCGAGCGGCATCCAGGCGAGTAGGTCGTACCAAGACAGCGTGTACATGGAGGTGATCAGCCACGCGACCGACAGCACTAACGCGGTTCGCAGGGCGATGGTGAGCGGATCCAGCCGTAGGTCGGCATTCCTGTCCAGACCGGGAGCCGGGGTCCAGGGCACCACCCGGAAAAGCATCCAGGCGATCACGATCAAGCCGGCGTAGGAGATGACGCCGACAATGACCTTGGCTTGGAATCCAGTCAGGAAGACATCCAAAAGGCGATACAGCGGATTGGCCCAAGACCCGACCGAGACATAACCACCGTTGCGCAGCGCCTGGAGGAAAGCCGTTGGCTGCCACAGCACATAGGCCAAGCCCATCGGGACAGCTGTGCCCAGGCAGAGCAGCAGGGCCTTTTTAGGCTCTCGCCGGTACGCCCACAACATGGCGAGACCCCACAAGCCGATACTGACTTTCGCGCATCCAGCAAGCCCGATCCCGAGGCCCGCTACGAAAGGGTTCTTGCGCATGAACAGCATGCCGCCCACCGCAAACATCACTGCCAGCGATTCGTTGTGCGCACCGGCGACCACAGCCCAGATCAACAACGGATTCGCGATGGTCAACAGCGCGACGCGCCCCTGCCGCCGCGTATCGCCACGCGCCAGCAGCAGCACGCCGGCACAGGCCAGAATGAACGGCACGACCGAGAACAGCTGCAGCCAGAACACAATGTCGTGCATGTTCTCGCCACCGAGTTTGTTAGCGGTGAGCTGTGTCCAGGAGGTGATGGGGCCGTACACGCTCGGGGTGTCCTGCCACGGTCGTTCGGTCCAGCGAAGCACAGGATCGAACTGGCCGCGGAACACCTCGGCTGCGGTGATGTCGTACGGGTCTCGCCCGATCGCTTGCAGCCGCCCGTATGCGGCGTACATCAACACGTCCGCCGAGGTCATCGGTGGCACGCAGATGGTCAGCAAGCTGAGCACCGCACCAAGAGCAAAAAGCTTCTTGAATCTTGGTTTCCAGCCGTCAGCGAGCGCCCGCAGGCCAACCCAGAGTCCGAGCGCACCGAGCAGGATCGCGGCCCAGATCAGCAGCGAAACGAACCACTCATTGGGCTTCACCACACCAGCCGGCAGATACCAGGGAGGCAGGTAGGAGTCCCGGGGACCGAGGGTCAGGGTGACGGCGGAGGGACCGAGGAAGCCGACAAGCAACGTCAGCGCGGTCGCACTGACGATTCCGAACAATGCGAACCGGTGGTTCCGATGCCAGATTCCTGGCCGGTAGGGGGGTTTTGGCGGCTTGGCCGGATTTCCGGTCCGGCGCTTCTGCTTGGTTGCCGTCATCGATTCATGCCTGCTTACCTCGGAGTCGTCTGAACACACCGGTTACACCACCGGAGGCTTTCAAGTCCTTCAATTCGGCCTGCACCAGGCCCCGGGCCGCCAGCGCGCGAGTCACATCGCGCAACTGGGCTGCCCTATGCAATTGAGCACCGAGGTCGGTACCCGTGGCGCGGTGACGCAGGTCGATCTCAATCTCTTGGATCTTCAACCCGGCCCGCAACACATCGATCGTCATACCCACTTCCAGCCCCCAACCAGCCGCCAACGGGCTGGCCAGCTCAAACGCTCGCCGGGTAAGACAACGCTGGCCAGACAGCGGGGCCTGCGGGGTCCAGCCGGTCAACTCGGCAATACCTCGCCTTGCGGTGTTCATGACCAAACCCAGGCCGCCTGGCGCGCCACCATCAGCGGTGAGTTGAGCCGGCAGCACCGCGATCGTCAGGTCCGCCTCACCCTTCACCACTGGCGTGATCAGTGGTGCGCAATTTGCGGCGGAGTCGGAAAGGTCCGCATCGAGCAGCAGCAGGCATCCTGCTTCCGGCCGATTGTCGCGCTGCTCGATCACGCCTAGCCCGTTAACCGCGGACTCCACTGCCGCAGCTTTGCCCCGGTTTCGGGTATGCGAGACCACGATGGCCCCGGCACCCGCTGCGTACTCCGCTGTACGGTCGCTGCTGCCGTCGTCGCAAACGATCACGATCTCAACACTTGGAAGGTCCCTTGCTGCGTTGACGGTGGCGGCGATCCGTTGCTCCTCGTCCTTAGCCGGGATGACGCACGCGACTCGGGACAGGTCGGAGCTCACGCAGCCAAGGCTAGTCCGGCAACGCGGCGCGCCTGGTGGGGTTTTGACAATCGGTAATCTCCTCGTCATGTCCATTGAGGCAGTAACTGCACCGGGGGTCCGGTCCGAGGTTGGCCGATTGCGCACGGTGCTGTTGCATCGTCCGGGCAACGAACTGAAGCGGTTGACGCCGCGGAACAACGATGCGCTGCTGTTCGACGGGTTGCCCTGGGTGGACCGTGCGCAGCAGGAGCACGACGGGTTCGCCGAAACGCTCCGCAGTCGCGGAGTTGAGGTGCTTTATGTGAGCAAGCTGCTCGTCGAGGCGCTGGCAGACCCCACTGCCCGAACCAAGGCGATCCAAGATCTCGCCTCAGATATCCGGCTGGGTGAGTCGCTCCGGAATTACCTTCTGGGTTATCTCGGTGATCTTGGTTCGGAGGAGCTGGCCGAGATCATGATGGCTGGCCTCCGCAACGACGAGGTGCAGGGTACGGGCAGTCTGGTTGCGGCTCTCTACCGGGGCGACCATTTCCTGATCGATCCGCTGCCCAACCTGCTCTTCACGCGCGACTCCAGCGTGTGGATCGGAGACCGGGTCACGATCACCTCATTGGCGATGCCGGCCCGCCGGCGGGAAACCCAACTGACCGAACTGATCTACACGTTTCATCCGCGGTTTGTCGGGGTCGAGCGGATCCATGGCTGGCGGGAGGAATACCTGGAGGGTGGCGACGTCATGGCCATGGCCGACGGAGTACTGGCGATCGGGGTCGGGCAACGGACTCAGCCCTCCGGAGCCGAGCGTCTGGCACGGACAACCTTCCGGCTCGGCCTCGCCCACACCGTACTTGTCGTGCCGATCAATCAAGATCGCGCCACCATGCACCTGGACACCATCTGCACCATGGTCGACGTCAATGCGGTGGTGATGTACCCGAATGTCGCACACCAGCTGTCTGCCATCACCATCCGGTCCCGCAATGGCTCGGAGCTCATCATTGAGCAACCGGCACCCTTTCTGGAGGCCGCGGCCGGAGCGATGGGCATTGATCGGCTGCAGCTGATCGACACCGGGCTCGACCCGGTGACCGCCGAGCGCGAGCAATGGGACGACGGCAACAACACTCTAGCCATCGAGCCGAAGGTTGCTGTCGCATACGAGCGGAACGTCGAGACCAACCAACGTCTCATCGAGGCCGGCATCGAGGTGATCCCCATCGCCGGGTCTGAGCTGGGTTCCGGTCGCGGCGGACCGCGCTGTATGTCGTGCCCGATCGCCCGCGACTCTGTTTCCATTGCACTCTGACAGGCAACCCGCCAGATTCGCCTCCTTCGTCGCCCGCGAATAGCGACCAGACCATCCACACAGCACACCCGCGAGCTCCTGCAGTCGGCGAAGCGGCCCGCCCGTCATAGCGCGCCGTACCAACGGATTGAGCATCTACTAGGCCAGAACCTCGGCCACTCGATCTGGGTAGTCGGTCGTGAACCCCGTCACTCCAAGATCACGGCAGAACCTGATGTCCTCAGGCTCGTTCACGGTCCAGACATGCACCTGGTGCCCTCGCTGGAAGGACCGCTCGACGAACTCGGGATCTTCCTTGATCAAACCCAGATCTGGGCCGACGACCCCTACGCCGTCCGGCAGTTTGCCGTAGCGCCAACGGCCAAGATCATCTTCGATGAGCAGCGTCCGTTCCAGTCCGGGCAGCAGCCAGCCGAGTCGCCTCAGTGCCTTGACCGAGAAGGAGAGCAACCGGACCGGTGCGTCCGGTTGAGCCCAGCCGAACTCGGTGAGCATCGCAGCAACGCGTTCCTCGACGGCCCGACCCCGATCGTTGGGGTGCTTGGTTTCGATCACCATGCTGACCGGCACGTGGTCTTGCCGTGCGTCTCGGACCATGATCAGCAGCTCCCGCAGCGTGATCAGCTCACGCTGCTCGGGTTCTGGATCAGCTATACTCCGGGAGCCGAAATCGAGAAGCTTGAGCTCCGCCACGGTGCGCTGATACGCCGGGCCTGAGCTGGTCGAGGTCCGATCCAAGGTCAGATCGTGCAGGCAGATGAGCTCGTCATCGGCGCTGAAATGCACGTCGCACTCCAGCCCGAGGGGGATCTCGGTCTCGTGCGCCCACTCAATCGCCGCCTGATACGCCGCCCGCGTCATCTCCGGATGTCGCGAGGAGAAGCCGCGATGGGCGATCAAGATCGGCCTTGTAGTCACCGCCTCAGCTGACACACTCGCCAACATGTCACGTACGTGCGACGCGACGGTAGCGCAACGGCAAACCGCTGATCAACATCACCAGGCCGCCGACCGCAATCGCCGCCACGGAAGAGCCGAGCCAGCCAGGCGGTACGAATCCGATCCCCGCGCCGACCGAAGCCCAGAAGTCGGCCCAACCAGGAACGGTTCCGGGATAGACCAGCTGGTATGCGGCAAATCCGCAGGCCCAAGCGATCACCGGCGCCATACGGAAGCTTGAAGTTGAGGAGACATCCCAACGTCGCCGGCTCACCACGAAGAAGTCCACCGCAGCGACCGCGTACAGCGGCACGAAGACCGAGCCGATCAGGAACAGGAAGGACTGGTAATGCCCGAAGTCGAGCAGCCCGGCGAGCAAGGTTGCCGTCACTCCGATGAGCAGAGCGACGATCCTTCGGTCGACCTGCGGGAGGATGTTGTGCACCGACATGGCCGTCGAGTAGACATTGGCGAACGCCTCATCCACCTCATCGACCAACAAGATCGCAATGGCAATAGCGCCTGCCGGGAGGGTGACCAGTGCGGTGATCACGTCGCTTGCGCCGAGGTTGAGCACGGCAAAGACGCCGAGAGCGTAATAGGCGATCGCGGCCAAGCCGTATCCCAACGAGGCCCCCCAGAAGGCCGCCTTGCGGGTTTGCGAGTGCCGGCTGTAGTCGGCCGCCAGCGGCGCGAAGGAGACGACTCCGGCTACTGCAAGATCAACAGCTGGCCAGAAGCCGAGCACTGACTCCTGCGGGATCGATTGGCGCGGCTGAAACAGCACCTGGACGAACAAGTACACCGAGGCCGCCAGCACCAGCCAGACCATGATCTTGCGCAACATCCGTACGCTGCCCAGCGGGCGGATTGCCATCACTGTGGCGGCCGCTCCGGCCAAGATCACGAAAGGCCAGCGCCAGGCCTGGCCAAGCACGGCCACCGCGGCCGCCGAGATCACGATGATCTCCATGGTCGCCCAGCCCACGTTCTGCGCAATGTTCAGCAGGGTCGGCACCACTGACCCGCGGCGTCCGACTAGGCCGCGGAGCGAGACCATGGCCGGTGCCCCTGTGCTTGCGCCGATGACTGCCGAGGCTCCTAGCAAGATCGCCCCGAGCCCACAGCCGACGACGATCGCCGCCATGGCGAGCCCAACCGATCCCGCGGTCGTCGCGATCAGCGCTCCAGTCAGCGGCCCGAAGAGGCTGATGCCGAGGTTGGCCCACATCGCCAGCTGGTCGGTGAACCGCAGCGGTCGAGGTGGCTCAGTCGTAAGGGTGAGCGGTGCCTCACGCCTTGGGTGTTCGGAGGCGTCAGGGGTGGTGGCTGGTGTGGAGGTGACAGACATTGCAGGCTCCCTACGCCGGCATTACCCGGTCAGGTTCGGTCGGTCGGCGAACCCGCGCTGCACGCACTCCGCCCTCTCAGCCCACCATGTGGTGTGAGCTCCCGAAGGTTTCCTTTGCAAGCCTCACGCTAACACCGAGGCGAAAGCCTTACCCAGGTTGCTCACCCTTCAGCGCTCGAGAGAGAGCCCGCTGTTCGCCCAGGCATAGATGCCGCCGTCGAGGTTGACCGCCTCACGACCTTGGGCATTGAGGAATTGGGCCA